>NZ_ALKG01000086.1 GCF_000286455.1 Selenomonas sp. FOBRC6 | reverse complement strand
GGCAGACAAGTGCCCGACCGCTTGCGTAACTAAGCGTTCGCGTGGGACATGCGCAGCTGGTATATCAAGGAGGTCTGCCCACTTGAAAATCATGCTTTCGGCGGGGGAGACCTCGGGCGATCTCCACGGGGCGGCGCTCGCGCGTGAACTGCGTGTGCTCGACCCCACCGTCTCCCTGATTGGGTTTGGCGGTGCGGAGATGGCAGCGGCGGGCGTTGTCCTCCGTCAGAACTATACAGACTACAACGTCATGGGGATCTCGGCGGTTCTCTTGAATCTCCGACGCATCTTCGCCCTCCTCGACGACCTCACACGGCTCATGGAGGAGGAGCGGCCGGATGTCCTCGTCATCATCGACTATCCGGACTTTAATTGGCGGCTCGCGGCGCGGGCGAAAGAGCGGGGCATCCCCGTTTTTTCTTATATTCCGCCCTCTGCGTGGGCGTGGCGCAAGGGACGTGCAAAGTCCTGCGCCAGGGTTGCGGACGAGATCGTCGCCATCTTCCCGCACGAGCTGCCACCCTATGAGGCGGCGGGCGCAAACATCTCCTTCGTCGGCAATCCGCTCATCGACACCGTGCGTGCGGAGATGGGCGAAGAGGAGGCTCGGCGCCACTTCGGCATTGCAGACGGGGAGACCCCCGTGCTCCTTATGCCGGGCAGCCGACGCGAGGAGATCGAGCGGCTGCTCCCCCCGATGCTCGGTGCGGCGGAGATCCTTGCTGCAAGGGACAGCATGCGGCGATTCTTCCTGCCTGTTGCAGGCGGTGTCGATACAGCGCAGATTCAGCGGCATCTTGCGGCATCCTCCGTGGAGGTGACGCTCACCCATGACGCGCGCTATGCGCTCATGGGGATTGCGCGCGCGGCGATTGCAGCGTCAGGGACGGTCATCATGGAGGCGGCGATTATGGGGTTGCCCGCCGTCGTCCTCTATCGGATGTCTGCGCTCTCCTATCTCGTCGGGCGGCTGCTCGTCGATGTACCGCGCTTCTCCCTGCCGAACATCCTGCTCGGAGAGACGTTCGAGACCGAACTCTTGCAGGATGCGGTGCAGCCTGAGCGCATTGCGGCAGCGATGGAGGACATCATCGCGGACGGTGCGCCGCGCGACTATGTGACGGAGCGCCTTGCGCGCGCCGTCGCTGTGCTCGGAGAGCCGCACGCCGCGCGCCGTGTCGCAGAGAAGATTCTTGCACTTGCGAGAAGCCACGAACGAGCAGCTGATGAGAACGTGCAATGCTCCTAAGCGTTCGCGTGGAGCTTGCACATGACATAATATAGCCGAATTTTCCAGTAGGAGAACTATGAAGAATTACACCAGACTGCTTGCCTATATGCGCCCGTACGTGAAGAAATTCGGACTCGCGATCGTGTGCATCATCCTCGCTTCAGCGGCGAACCTCTATGTCCCGTGGATCATCAAGGACATGATCGACGACGTGCTTGCCGACAAGAACATGGCGCTCCTGAACGCCATCTGCATCGGCATCGTCGTCATCTTTTTCCTGCGCGGGATTTTTTATTTTGGGCAGTCCTACCTCGTCTCCTACATTGGACAAAAGGTCATCATCGACGTGCGCGAGGTCATGTTCCGCAAATTCCAGCGCATGCCGCTCGCGTACTACGACCGCCACCAGACGGGAGAGATCATGAGCTACGTCACAAACGATGTTGCGGCGATCCAGTCTGCGCTCGTGGACAACCTCATCGACCTGGTGACGGAGGGCTGCATCCTCATCGGTTCGCTTGCCCTCATGTTCTACCTCGACTGGAAGCTCTCCCTCCTGACCCTCGTCGTCATCCCCATGGTCGGGCAGGCAATGAAAATTTTCGGGCGTAAGATCAAGAAGTCGAGTAATGTGATTCAGCAGCGGCTTGCCGAAATCACGGCGCTCCTTCAGGAGAGCTTCTCTGCGACGCGCGTGGTGAAATCCTTTGTGCGCGAGGACTACGAGATTGACCGCTTTGTGCACAGCAATCAGCGTAACTTCGAGGCGGTGATGAAGAACGTCCAGCAGACGAGCATGCTGACGCCGACTGTGGAATTCCTCGCGGCAATCGCCGTCACCTTCATCGTCTGGTTCGGCGGCTACGAGGTCGTCAACGGCGATATCACGGCGGGCGCGTTCGTTGCGTTCCTCACCTATGCCGTCAACCTCGCAAATCCTGTCAAGCGCCTCTCGCGCATCTACGGCAACCTCCAAAAGGCAATGGCTGCGGTCGACCGCGTTTTTTCGATTGTCGATCTCGAGGAGAGCATTACGGATCGCCCGAATGCGCAGCCGCTCCCGCCCGTGGAGGGGCGCGTGCGCTTCGATAACGTGAAATTCTCCTACAAGGAGGGGCGTCCTGCGCTCGACGGCGTGAGCCTCGAGGCGGCACCGGGCGAGATGATTGCCTTTGTCGGCCCCTCGGGTGCGGGCAAGTCGACGATTGCAAACCTCATTCCGCGTTTCTACGAGGTGGACAGCGGCACAATCACCGTGGACGGACACGACATCCGCGACGTGACGCTTGCATCCCTGCGCGGGCAGATCGGACTTGTGCCGCAGGAGACGATGCTCTTCTCGACGACAATTCGCGAGAACATCCGCTACGGGCGCCTTGATGCGACGGATGCGGAGATTGAGGAGGCGGCGCGTGCGGCGAATGCTCATAATTTTATCATGGAACTCGAGCATGGCTACGATACTGAGATTGGGGAGCGCGGCGTGAGCATCTCGGGGGGACAGCGTCAGCGCATTGCCATCGCACGCGCGATTCTGAAAGACCCGCGCATCCTCATCCTCGACGAGGCGACCTCTGCGCTCGATACGGAGAGCGAGAAGATCGTGCAGGCGGCGCTCGACAACCTCATGGTTGGGCGCACGAGCTTTGTCATTGCACACCGCCTCTCGACGGTCTTTCACGCCGACCGCATCTATGTCATCGATGCGGGGCGCATTGTGGAGCAGGGAACGCACGAGGAGTTGCTCGCAAAGGGCGGGCTCTATCAGCACCTCTATGATATTCAGTTTCGGGGAGAGTGAGCATGAGATTTCTCTACAATCTAGCGGCAATCCTCATCGTCACCATCATCATACCGATCTTCATGCTGCGCGCCACACGGGAGCGCGGCTTTGTCGAGCGCATCAAGCAGAGCTTCGGTTTCTACCCGAAGGAGACGATTGAGAAGGTCGCGGGGAAAAATGCGATCTGGGTGCACGCGGCATCGGTTGGCGAGATTGTCGCGACGAGCCCTCTCATACGCGAATTCCGCAAGGCATTCCCCCACAGCCCCATCCTCGTCTCCGTCGTCACAACGGGCGGATACGAGATGGCGCACCGCATCATCAAGGACGCGGACGCGATCATCTACTTCCCACTCGACCTGCCCTTCCTCGCCTCGCGCGTCGTGGGGCGCATCCGTCCGCGCGTCTTCCTACCCGTGGAGACGGAGCTGTGGCCGAATTTCCTCAAGAAGGCAAAGCAGCTCGACGTACCCGTCATGATGGTCAACGGGCGCATCAGTGACCGCAGCGTGAAGCAGTACAAATATCTGCTCGGCATGTTGCGCGAGATGATCGGGACTGTGAAATGCTTCGCCATGCAGTCGAGCATCGATGCAGACTACATCATGCGCCTCGGCGCGCCGCGCGAGCTCGTCACGGTCACGGGCAACACGAAATTCGATCAGGCGTATACGAGCGTCAGCCCCGAGGAGCGTGCCGCGCTCATCCAGGAACTGGGACTTTCTGGCGCGAGCCATATCATGATTGCGGGCTCGACGCACCGCGGTGAGGAGGAACTGGTACTTGCAGCGTTCGCCGCCGTGCGCGCCGAAGATCCAAATGTGCGGCTCATCATTGCGCCGCGCGAGGTGCTGCGCACGATTGAGGTCGAACATCTCTGCCGCAAGGCAGGCTTTACCGTCAATACGCGCAAGAATCTGCAAAAGGGCGCAGAGGGCGGCGAGGATATTGTGATCCTCGATACGGTCGGCGAGCTCGGGCGCGTCTATGGGCTGGGCGATGTCATCTACATCGGCGGCAGCCTCATTCCGCACGGCGGGCACAACATCCTCGAGCCGGCGGCGCACGGCAAGGCGATCATCGTCGGCAATCAGATGTTCAACTTCAAGGACATTCACGCGCTCTTCCGCAACCGCAATGCCGTCGTGACCGTCACGAACGGGGAGGAACTTACGCGCGAGACCCTACGCCTGTTTGGCGATGATGCCGAGCGTGAACGCCTTGAGCGTGAGACACTTGCGATCATCAACGAGAACAAGGGGGCGTCGGCGAAGTCGGCACAGATCCTTGTCGATATGCTCGCGGTGTATGAGTCGCGTCGTGCCCTGCGCGCGCAGGAGCGCATCAGCAAGCATCGCGTGCGGGCGACGCAGAAGGTCGCGAATTTCCAGACCTACTTTATCGATCTCGTCCATGACAAGGAGGTGCGCGGTATCTCGCGCAGGCTCATCATGGGCGTGTTCTACGTATTCTCGCTCATCTATGAGCAGCTGGTGAATCTGAAACTCGCAATGTACCGCTGGGGCTGGGTCAAGAAGGAGCAGCTGCCCTGCTTTGTCATCAGCCTCGGCAACGTCACGGTCGGCGGCACGGGAAAGACGCCGACGGCACAACATCTCGCGCGTGCGATTGACGCGATGGGCTACCGCGTCGTCATTCTGAACCGCGGCTACCGTGCGAAGTGGCGCGGCGAGGTCGGTATTGTCTCCGACGGGCGCACGCTGAAGATGGACGCGGAGACGGCGGGCGATGAGGCGTTTATGCTGGCAAAGCATCTGCCCAACGTGCCTGTGCTCATTGGACCGCAGCGTGCCGTCACGGGACGCTATGCCATCGAGCATTTTGGCGCGGAGGTGGCGATTCTCGACGACGGCTACCAGCACTGGCAGCTTGCGCGCGATATGGACATCCTGCTCGTCGACGCGGTGAACGTCTTCGGTAACGGCTATCTCCTGCCGCGCGGGACGCTGCGCGAGCCACTCTCGCATATCGACCGCGCCGATGTCTGCCTGATGACGAAGGTCGATCAGGCGGCGCCAGGCGCAATCACACACATCTGGGAGACGTTCCGCAGCTACAATCAGGACGGTCTCATCCTCGAGAGCATCCATCAGCCGCGTCAGTTCGTGCGGCTTTCGGACTGGTACGAGGATATTGCGGCGGGCGGTGTACCAGTCACGGAGATGGAGGGCAAGAAGGTGCTCGCCGTCTCCGCGATCGGCAACCCCGCCTCGTTTGAGCAGACCCTTGCCGATCTCGGCGTCGAGATGGTGGAGAGCATGCGCTATCCCGATCACCACGACTACGGCGAGCGCGATATGGCGGAGGTGCTCTACCGCGCGGAGACGCTCGGCGTCGAGGCGATTGTCATCACGGAGAAGGACGCGGTGAAGGTGCCGGCAGATGTCGTGCGCGCGAAGTGGCGCGTCCCCATCTATGTGATCTCCGTTGAGGTCACGTTCCAGAAGGGGCGCGAGGAGTTCTTCCGCAGACTGGAAAAGCAGCTTGCGGCGAAACTCAGACCGGTGTCTTGAGGTGTTATCCCCGGCCTCCCCCGTGCGGGGGGATCGCGTAAGCGGTGGTAGGGGCGCTCTGAGCGTCTGGACAGGAAAAACAAAGGGCTGTGTGCGAGGCGCTCCTCTGTGTCTTGCGTTCTAAGCAAAATCGCTCCATGGAATTCACAGATCCATGCCTATGAATTATAGAGGTGATCGCATGAAGGTTCTCTGCATTATACCCGCGCGCTACGCATCTACGCGCCTGCCGGGCAAGCCGCTGCGCGACATCGCAGGTAAGCCCATGATCGTGCGCGTCTATGAGCGCGCCGTGCGGGCGCGGCTCGTGCAGGATGTCGTCGTTGCAACGGACGACGAGCGCATCCTCGTTGCCGTCGAGAAGCACGGCGGACGTGCCGTCATGACGCGTGCCGACCATGTGACGGGGACGGATCGCCTCGCCGAGGTCGCAGAGAAGATGACGGACTACGACCTCATCATCAACGTGCAGGGCGACGAACCGCTCATCGACCCCGCCGTGATCGATGCACTTGTTGAACCGTTTCTCGCGGACGGCAGCCTACCAATGGCAACGGCAAAGACACTGCTCACGGATGAGGAGGAGATGGCGAATCCGAACAACGTCAAGGTCATCACCGACCAACGCGGCAATGCGCTCTACTTCTCCCGTGCGCGCATCCCGTACGCGCGCAATCCGGGCGCACAGGTATACAAGCACATCGGCATCTATGCCTATCGCCGCGACTTCTTGCTTGCGTATGCGCGCATGGCGCAGACCCCGCTCGAACTCTCCGAGTCCCTCGAGCAGCTGCGCGCGCTCGAGAACGGGCACACAATCCGCGTCATCGAGACCGATGCCGTCTTTATCGGCGTCGACACCGAGGAAGACCTTGCGGCTGTCAACGAAGTTTATCAAAAGCAGGGCATTTATTGACCTCTGCGCGCGAAAATTTTATAATAAGCATAAATCCGCATAAATTCGTGCGGTGTTATCACATGATTGTTGAAAGGAGCCATGAAGATGAACAAAGTGAAGCTGGCGAATTTTGAGATCGGCGGCGGTGAGCCGCTGGTGCTCCTCGCGGGGCCCTGCGTCCTCGAAGGTCTCGAGCGCTCGCTCCTGATCGGACGCGGCATCAAGGAGATCACGGATCGTCTCGGCATTCCCTACGTATTCAAGGCATCCTTTGACAAGGCGAACCGCTCCGCCTACCACAGCTTCCGCGGACCCGGGCTCGAGGAGGGCGTGAAGATCCTCGGCGCGATCCGCGACGAACTCGGCGTGCCCGTCGTGACGGACATCCACGAGACGTGTCAGGCAGAGCCCGTCGCAAAGGTCGCCGACATCCTGCAGATCCCCGCATTCCTCTCGCGTCAAACAGACCTCCTGCATGCGGCGGCACAGACGGGCGCCATCGTCAACGTGAAGAAGGGGCAGTTCCTCTCGCCGAACGATATGCGCAACGTCGTCGACAAGATCCACGAGAGCGGCAGCGACCGCATCCTCCTCACGGAGCGCGGCGAGAGCTTCGGCTACAACAACCTCGTTGTGGATATGCGTTCCTTCCCCATCATGCGCAGCTTCGGCTATCCCGTCATCTTCGACGGGACGCACAGCGTGCAGCTGCCGGGCGGCGCGGGCACGAGCTCAGGGGGACAGCGCGAGTACGTCGAGTACCTTGTGCGTGCGGCTGTCGGTGCGGGCATTGACGGACTCTTCCTCGAGGTGCATGACAACCCGCCTGAGGCGCTGTCGGACGGGGCGAACATGGTCTATCTCGACAAACTCGAAGACCTCCTGAAGGATGCCCTCGCTATCTACGAGGTTGTACGCAAAAAGCTGAAGTAGGAGAGACATATGGCACAGAGCATTCGCGAAAAGGCAATCGAGACGCTTCAGCTCGAGGCGCAGGCAGTCGCACAGCTCGCAGAGCGCATTGACGATGATTTCGAGGCGGCGGTGCGCGCAATCTTGGACTGCAAGGCGCGCGTTGTCGTCACGGGCATGGGCAAATCCGGCCACGTCGGGCGCAAGATCGCGGCGACCCTTGCGAGTACGGGGACGCCCTCGTTCTTCATGCACCCCGCCGAGGCGTTTCACGGCGATCTTGGCATGGTGACGGCCGACGATATCGTTATCGCCATCTCGAACAGCGGCGAGTCGAACGAAGTCGTAAACATCCTCTCGATCATCCACCGCATCGGCGCGCGGATTGTCGCAATGTGCGGTCGACGTAAATCCCAGCTCGGGCGGAGCGCGGACTTCTACATCGACATCGGTGTCGAGCGAGAGGCGTGCCCGCTCGGGCTTGCGCCGACCAGCTCCACGACGGCGACACTCGCAATGGGCGATGCGATTGCGATGGCGCTCATGGAGGCGCGCGACTTCAAGAAGGAGGACTATGCGCTCTTCCACCCCGGCGGTGCACTCGGGCGCAAGCTGCTGCTCACCGTCGCGAACGTGATGCACACGGGGGATGAGAACCCTGTTGTGCCCTATCATACGACGGCAAAGGATGCGCTCTTCGTCATGACGGACAAGGGGCTTGGCGCTGTCTCCGTCGTGGATGCGGACGGCAAGTTTATCGGACTCGTGACGGACGGAATCATCCGCCGCGCCCTCGCGCAGGACTATACATTTCTTGACAAAGACGTGGAAAGCATTATGTTTGCTACGCCACTCACAATCACACCGGACAAGATGGCCGCGACGGCGCTCTCTGTCATGGAGAAACATCAGCCGCGGCCCGTCACCGTCCTGCCTGTCGTTGATGCGGCGGGCGTGCCTGTCGGCATCGTCCATCTGACCGACCTCCTGCGGCAGGGGGTCGTCTGATGCCGATTCGGGAACATGCGATTGCGCGTGCAAAGAAAATCAGATGCGTGATCCTCGACGTGGACGGCGTGCTCACGGACGGGGGCATCTACGTCGCGCCTGACGGGAGCGAGCTGTATAAGCCGTTCTTTGCGCGTGACGGACTCGCCATCACATTGGCGCACAAGGTGGGCCTTGTGCCCGCTATCATCACGGGACGCGCTTCGTCCATCGTGGAGAATCGCGCGCGCGAGCTGCACATAGACCTCGTCTATCAGGGCAGCCTCGACAAGCGCGATGCCTACGCGGACATCAAGGCGCGAACGGGGCTGAGCGACGAGGAAATCGCCTATATTGGCGACGATATTGTCGACCTGCCGATCATGCGCATGGTCGGTCTGCCGTGTGCCGTGGGTGACGCCGTGCCCGAGGTGAAGGAGGCCGCGCAGATTATTTCAGACGCACCCGGCGGGCGTGGTGCCGTGCGCGAAATTTACGAGATCATCCTAAAGACGCAGGGGCTTTGGGAGCGTGTGCTTACAGTATTTCAGACGGACAGCGATGGAGCTGCACAGTAGCGCAGAGAGGAGGTGCGGCAGTGCTCTATAATACGCTCATGTTTCTCAGCTGGCTTGCGTGTCGTATGCCGCGCCCCCTTCTGCTCGGTGCGGGCTGGGTGCTCGGCAACCTCTACTATCTGCTGATTCCGAAGATGCGTCGCCGCTCTGTGGAGCACATGATGCCTGCGCTCGGCATTGACGAGCGGGAGGCAAAGCAGCTCGTGCGCGCCTCCTTTATCAATATGGCGCGCAACGTCCTCGACATCCTTGCAATGCCCATGCTGAACGAGCAGAATCTCAGCGACTACATCGAGATCGACCATCTCGAGCGCATGCAGGAGGCACTTGCGGAGGGGCGCGGCGTCGTCGTGCTCACGGGGCATGTCGGCTGCTGGGAGTGGCTCTCGGCGGCGTTCACGCTGAACGGCATCCCCGTCAGCGCGATTGCAAAGCCGCAGCCGAACATCCAGTATACGCGCGTGCTCGACGATCTGCGCGCGACCATCCACGTCGAGATTTTCTCGCGCGGTACGAGCGAGTTGATCGCGGCGGCGCGTGCTCTGAAGCGCGGGCGACTCCTCGGCTTTCTCGCCGATCAGGACGGCGGACCCGGCGGCGCGTTCATTGAGTTCCTCGGTCGTACGGCATCGACGCCGCTCGGCCCTGCGGTCTTTTCGCGCAAGTTCAAATCGCCCGTCGTGCCCGCATTCATCCTGCGTCAACCGAATGGAAAGCACAAGGTAATCGTCGGCGAGATCATGCGCTGCCCCGACACGGGAGACAGTGACCGCGACCTCCATGAATTCACCGTGCAGATGACGGCAATCGTCGAGCGCGTCATCCGCGAAAATCCGACGCAGTGGATTTGGTTTCAAAAGCGTTGGAACACCCCGCCCGAGGAGCAGAAGACGGGGAAACATCACGTATCGGCAGCAGCGAAGGAGGGGGATTGATGGCGCAGAGCAAATGGCTCTATGGCGGCGGTGCCGCCCTCCTCGCAGGACTCATCGTCTGGGCGATTGCAACAGTGCCCGAGATCCCGGAGCAGACGGACACGCAGCCTGGCTCGCGCGTCATGTCCTATGCGGACAATACGCTCAGCGAAGAGCGCGACGGACGTACTGTCTGGAAGATGACCGCTTCGCAGGTGAATGTCGACATCGATACCAACGATACGAGCATGGTGCAGATCGATGGGACATTCTACACGGAGGACGGGCGCAGCCTGACGCTAAAGGCGGCGGAGGGGCGCATGGACAGTGTGACACGCGATGTTGTGGTGACAGGAAACATTGAGGCACAGACGAGTGACGGAGCGAGCCTGCGTGCAAAGGAACTGCGGTGGACGGCGGCAGAGGGCAGCCTCAGCGCTGAGGGCGATGCCGAGATCATACGCGATGATATCCGTGCGACGGGCGACCGCATTGTGAGCACGGATGGCTTTCAGAAATTCAGCGTGATCGGCAACGCACGTATAGAAAAAGGTGGGGCACAATGACGAAGAAGAAACTCTATCGGGGCATCCTCGTGCTGCTCGCGGCGGGTGCACTCTCTGCGGCAGCATCGGCGGCACAGCAGGGCACGGAGCCGACGAATCTCACGGCAGACAGCCTCACCTACGACACGCGTACGGGGCTCATCACAGCGGAGACGAACGTCCGCATGGAGCAGGGGACGGGATGGGTCACAGGGGCGCGTGCAACGTATAATACGAAGACCGAGGAGGGCACGGTCGAGGGCGGTGTCCGCGCCGTGCGCGACGATATGAATCTCTCCTGTGACAGGCTCTCGGGCGTCGGACAGGATCATTGGCAGGCGTCGGGCAGCGTCAGTATGACGAAGGCAGACCGCACGTTTACGGGTCCTCAGGTCGACTACTATCCATCTCAGAATGACTACATCCTTGCGGCGTCCGGCGGAACGATCACGAGCGCTGACGGAACGCTCACGGCAGACCGTCTCGAGGGATGGATGAAGGAAAATCGCTTCGTCGGAACGGGGAGTGCGCACATCGTCAGCCCGCCGCGCGATCTCGAGGGTGGCGGCGACCGCATGGAATATTTTGGCAGCGCGGAGAAGCCCTATGTTGTGCTCGATGGGAATGCGTGGGTCTTCCAAGGGAACAACATGGCGCGCAGCAATCACATGACCGTCTATCTTTCGGACGACGGCAGCGCCGTGACCGAGTGAGGGGGCTTGAACGTGCATCTCGAATCCCGCAATCTCGTCAAGAAATTCGGCAGCCGCATCGTCGTTGACCGCATCTCCGTCCGCATCGACAAGGGGGAGATCGTGGGGCTCCTAGGACCCAATGGTGCGGGCAAGACGACGACCTTCTACATGATCGTCGGCCTTGAAAAGCCCACGCACGGCGATGTCTACCTCTCTGACATCTGCATCACGGACTATCCCATGTATCGGCGCGCGGAGCTGGGCATCAGCTACCTCACCCAGGAGGCATCCATCTTCCGCAAGCTCACCGTCACGGAGAACATTGCGGCGATCCTTGAGACGACGAAGCTCTCGAAGGCGGAGCAGAAGCACAAGCTCGACGGGCTTCTCGAGGAGTTCCACATCGGACACGTCCGCGACCGCCGCGGTACGGAACTCTCGGGCGGCGAACGCCGCCGCGTCGAGATCGCGCGCTGTCTCGCGCTCGAGCCGCAGTTCATCCTCCTTGATGAGCCGTTCGCGGGTGTCGATCCGCTCGCCGTCGCCGACATACAGGAGATCATCGAGTACCTGCGTCAGCGCGGCATGGGCATCCTGATTACGGATCACAACGTGCGTGAGACCCTCCACATCGTCGACCGCGTCTACCTGCTCAGCGAGGGCAAACTCCTCCTCGAGGGTGACAGCAAGACCATCGCCGAGAGTCCGATTGCGCGCAAGTTCTATCTTGGAGAGAATTTCAGTCTTTGAGCGCAAACAAAAAGCCGATCTATTGCAGGTCGGCTTTTCTATTGGAAAGATACATAGCAAAAAGTGTTAGACCATGTATCCCGTTAGCGCAGTACAATCGCGCTTTATCTGATAAAATTTGTCTTATGGTAATCAGGAGGATTTGGCACGTCGATTCCCGCAGCTTTGCCCGCCGCGATACATTTCAGCATCCATGCCATATTCTTGCCGAGCTGCTTCATGACGCCGACGCCCTCTTCATCCTTCATGACATCCTCAGGCGTGTTGCCGTGAACCATCGGCCAATAGCTTGAGGAAACGATTGGCATCTCGCTGATTGCCGGATACTTTGCGAGTACATCCAATGTGGCAGTCGTTCCGGCGCGCCGTGCAGACGCAACAATCGCTGCGGGCTTGCAGCGCATCTTGTCGCGATAGCTCCCGAATAAATGGTCGAGAACGAGCTTGATCTCTCCCGTGAGAGAAGCGTAGTACACGGGCGATCCAAAGACGAAGCCGTCCGCTTCGGTACATTTTTCTCCCAAGGATTTTATGAGTGCATTCAGATTCCCGTTTACAGCATCTCTGCCGACGAAGACAATTTCAGAGTCAATGCCTTCCTCCTTGAGGCTGTCCCCGATGATGGAGAGCGCCGTATAGGTGCAGCCGTGCTCTCTGCGGCTGCCGTTGATCATCAATACTTTCATGATATGCCTCCTTTTACTTGGTCTGGCTCTCTCATCGGTGGGGGAGCAAAATGCTGTCAGGCGAAGAAGCGGCGGTATGCGTCGATGAGGAAGAGTGCGCCTGCCATGCCGATGGTGACGAAGCTCGCGCGTGTGACGATCATCATCTGCGTCTCGGTGAGGCGCTCGACCGCATGTCGACGCGTGTAGGTGAGCCCGAGCGAGAGGGTCAGCAGCATATACATGGTGAGCGTCAGCGTGTCCAGATTTTCCCATGCCGCAATCACGACCATCACCGTGAACGCCATGAGGATGAGGAGCAGATAATCCTTGCCCGGGGGCGGCGCTGCCTTTGGCTTTTCCGGTGGTGTAATCTTCTGTTGCAACTTTTTTAACATTTTTGCCATTGTTGTCCGTCCTTTTGTTTATTTATTGTAAGCACAGTGTCAGTATATCATATAAAAAACTTTGTCGCTATATGGTTTTTTGAAAGAGTCGGTGTTATAATCAAAATACTCTAAGGGAAGTTTCATTTTACTGAAGCTGAGGGAACCCTTTGTTTGTTTTTGGAGGGATCAGAGAAATGTCAGTAGCAAAGAAAATCGTACTGAGCATCGGATTCCTGGTCGTCATGTTTGCCGGCTATGGATTCTATGCAAATCACGCGAGCGGCGTGCTCAACAACAACACGGTCAGCGTGTTCAGTTGGGCGCACGTTCTCAATGTGGGCGGTCAGGTGCAGGCGCTCTCGGCGGACGGGCGTGAGTACGAACTCATGCGTATCACCGCGCCGAACGAGGAGGAGCGTGCGCGTGCAGCAGGACTGATCTCCCAGCTCACGCCGAAGCTGAACAAGGCATACGAGGAGTATGAGAAGGCGATCAAGGAAGCGCCGTTCCCAAACGAGGCAGATCGCACGCAGAAGCTTGCGCGTCTCGAAAAACTCAAGCAGGAACGCAAGAATTATGCGGAGGCGCGTCAGCATGCAACAGATCTCATGGATGCAGGTGACCAAGAGGGCGCCGTCGAGCTGGCATTCAATGAGCAGGCGGATGTCTACAAGCGCATGACGGACATCCTCGAGGAGGACAAGGCGGACAGCGTGCGTCTCGCTCGCGCGGAGATGGCGCACAGTGAGGATGTTTTCTCGGGCGTGTGGATGACGACGATCATCGCATTGACTGTTGTGGTCATCCTTTCGATCGTCATCCTTGTCCTGCTTCTCAAAAATATCAAGAACTCCGTGGACACGATCCTCGACGGGGCACGCCACATCGCGAGCGGCGACCTGCGCTCGAAGATTGCGCTCGACGGCGACGATGAGTTTGCACACATCGCGCATCAGTTCAACACGATGGTCGAGAGCATGCAGGCGATGATCCGCAAGATCAAGACGACGGCATCCGATGTTGCCGGTTCCTCCGAGGAGCTGACGGCGAACGCGAACCAGTCGGCACAGGTGACGCAGAATGTCGCCCAGTCCATCACGGAGGTTGCGGAGGCTGCGGAGAAACAGCTGCAGATCGTCGATGAGAGCCGCGTGACGGTGCAGGAGTTCCAGCGCGGGTTGGAAGAGGCGATTACGAATCAGCGCCGTGCGCGTGAGCAGACGCAGGCGACGGCGGAGAAGGCCGCGGAGGGCAATGCCTTCGTGCAGACGACAGTCGAGCAGATGAACTCGATTGCGCTCACTGTCCAGCAGACGGGCGAGATTGTCAGCAAACTCGGTGAGCGTTCGAAGGAGATCGGCAACATCGTCGAGATCATCTCGAGCATCTCGGGACAGACGAACCTCCTCGCGCTCAATGCGGCGATTGAGGCGGCGCGTGCAGGCGAGCACGGACGCGGCTTTGCCGTTGTTGCGGAGGAAGTCCGCAAGCTCGCGGAGGAGTCGCAGAACGCATCGCAGCAGATCTCCGAACTCATCCGCAGCATTCAGGATGAGACGAACCGTGCAGTTGCCTCAATGGAGGAAGGACGCCGCGAGGCGGAGAAGGGCAAGGAGAACGTCACGGCGACGGGCGAGACCTTCTCGCTGATCCTGAACATGGTCGAGGATGTCAAGACCGCATCACTCGCCGTCAGCAAGCGCGTCCTCGAGCTGCGCGAGAACATGAACTCGATCATTCAGGGCATGGGTGCTATGGACACGGCGGCAAAGGGGATCGGCAGTGAGTCGCAGAACGTCTCCGCCGCGACCGAGGAGCAGGCGGCAGGCATGGAGGAGATCGCCTCCTCGAGCCGCAGCCTCGCCGACATGGCAACGGATCTGCAGTCCGAGACGGATAAGTTCAAGGTGTAAAACAGTCAGAGTCTAAAATAGAGGGATGGCATTGTGCCATCCCTCTATTTGTCTCCATAATGTGAGCCACACTGTGCAATCTCCAGTACATCGCCGACGACCTGAAACACGATACGGTTCTTTTCGTCAATTCGGACGCTCCAGAATCCCGTCCAATTTCCACGCAGGGGCTCAGGTTTTCCTACGCAGTTGTAGCCGTTTCGGTCGATGTCCTTGAGAAGATTGTTGATCTTCTTCAGCGTCTTCTTGTCCTTTGTCTGCCAGTCAATATACTCTGCCCACGCCTCATCATGCCATATTTTCTTCACTCATCCACCTCGATCAGCTCGTGCTGAGAGACATTCCTTCCGGCGCGCATATCTGCAATACGTCGCTCCAGAATCGCTGTGTTTTCGGGCGAATAAAATGGATCTGCCACAACGTCAAATGGGATTCGTCGCTCACGGCCGAGTTTTTTCAGATAGATGTTGATTGCGGTAGACATCGACATTCCGATGTCTTTGCAGACCTGCTCTGCATTTCGTTTTACATCGTCGTCGATGCGCAAACTGATCTGTGCCATGTTCTCATCTCCTTATGCAGCTATTGTAATTTAAAAAACAGTATTTGTAAACTATATCAACTATATTTGCTTTTTCGAGAAAGAGGCAATTCGTCAAATTCCTCCTTGACAGAAATCCCTTCTCTTGTTAAAATATCTTTTGTTGATTGACAGTACTGTCAGTGACGGATGCGGAAGTAGCTCAGTGGTAGAGCACCACCTTGCCAAGGTGGGGGTCGCGAGTTCGAGCCTCGTTTTCCGCTCCATTCCGCGGAAGTAGCTCAGTGGTAGAGCACCACCTTGCCAAGGTGGGGGTCGCGAGTTCGAGCCTCGTTTTCCGCTCCATCGCTTATCACACCTGCGCTCTGCGCAGGTTTTTTTGAAGAAGCGGGAGGATTGCCGATCTGCATGAATCTGCGCTTCGACCACGGGTGAGAGCCTTGCGTGCTCTCCTCTTTGTTTGGGGCCTATAGCTCAGTTGGTTAGAGCAACCGGCTCATAACCGGTCGGTCCTTGGTTCAAGTCCAAGTGGGCCCACCAATCGAAATGAGAGCATCACGCATGGTGATGCTTTTTTGTTTGCTCTCCAAAAGGAGGTGAGGAGATGACGGAGGCGGATTTTGTGCGCACATTGCGGGATGCGGGCGCACGTATCTTTCGCGTCGGTGGCTGCGTGCGCGATCATTTTCGCGGTGCCCAGGCAAAGGATGTCGACTATGCCGTGACGGGCATTGCCGAGGAGCGTTTTCATGTACTCTTTCCGCATGCGGAAAAGATTGGAAAGGCGTTCCCCGTTTATCATGTACGCATGGACAGCGTGCGCCGCGAGGTGGCATTTGCGCGCAGGGAGCGCAAGACGGGTACAGGCTATCGCGGCTTCGATGTTGCATTCGACCCTACCGTGACGATTGAGGAGGATCTCTATCGCCGCGACACGCGGATGAATGCAATGGCGATCGAGTTGCCCTCGGGCGCGTTGCTTGACCCCTACGGTGGGCGTGCCGATCTCGCGGCGGGCGTGATTCGTGCGGTCTCGGAACACTTTACGGATGACCCCGTGCGCGCGCTGCGCGCCGCGCGGCAGGCGGCAGAGTTCGGCTTTACTGTGGAGGAGGGGACGCTTCTCTATATGCGCGCGTGCGCGGATGAGCTGCGCCGCGAGCCGACGGAGCGCCTGATGGCGGAGCTGCGCCGCGCGCTTGCCACCCCGCATCCATCCATATTCTTCCGCGTGCTGCGGGCGGCGGATCTCCTCGCGGTGACATTCCCCGAGATCGCGGCGCTCGAGGGGCAGGTGCAGCCCGTGGAGTTTCACCCCGAGGGCGATGCCCTCGCGCATACGCTTGCGATGGTCGATGCCGTTGCCGAGGAAACGGAGGATATACGCACACGTTTTGCCGCGCTCGTCCACGACCTCGGCAAGGGGCTGACACCGAAGGAGATGCTGCCGCATCACTACGGGCACGAAAAGACGGGACTCACGGCACTCGCGGCGTGGAACAGACGCATGACACTCCCTCACGACTGGATGAAGGCGGCATCGTTCGTCATTCGTCAGCATATGCGCGCGCCGCGCCTCACGCGTCTCGGCAAGATTGCCGATCTCCTGCTTGGCATCGGCGCGTCGGGGCTGTCGATGGCAGAGTTCAACATTATCATCCGCGCGGATCACGGCTCGCTGCCCCCCTATCTTGCGCACGGTGCGGCGGCGCTCCGCGCGATGCAGACCATCACGGGGCGCTCCGCTCCGACGGATCTCACAGGTGCGGAGATTGGAATTTGGCTGCGCGAGCAGCGCGTGCGAATACTGAAAAAATTCTTGTTGGAGAACGAAAAGGCGTGGTATAATACATCTGAGCAGAGTTAAAGGAGGCGTGTATTGATGGATAAGATCATCCTGCCCTATCGGGGCAAGACTCCTGCGATTGATCCGTCCGCATTCATTGCGCCGTCGGCGGCTGTCATCGGAGACGTGACGGTTGGCGCCGGCTCGAGCATATGGTTCGGCGCTGTGGTGCGCGGCGATTTTCAGCCGATTACGATCGGCGCGAATACGAACATCCAGGAGAACGCGACGATTCACGTCATGCGTGATGTACCCGTCCACATTGGGGACAATGTGCTCATTGGGCACAATGCCGTCGTGCATTGCAGCCGCATCGGGGACAATACGCTGATCGGCATGGGCTCGATCGTGATGGGCTACTCCGAGATCGGCGAGAACGTCGTTATCGGCGCGGGCACCTTCCTGCCGCAGCACAAGAAGATTCCGTCGAACTCGCTTGTATTTGGCAACCCTGCTCAGATCGTGCGCGCGCTGCGCGACGATGAGATCGAGGCGCTGCGGGCGGCGGCGGAGAACTATGCCGGGCTCGGAGCGGAGTACAAACGTATCATTGAGGAGATGAAGTAATGGAACAGACGCTGGTTCTCATCAAGCCGGATGCCGTCGGAGCGCATCACATCGGAGACATTACGAAGGCGTATGAGGAGGCCGGGCTCCAGATTCGCGCGATGAAGATGATGCAGATGACAGATCGCATTGCGCGCATTCACTACGCGGAGCATATCGAGAAGCCGTTCTACGGCGAGCTCTCCGTGTTCATGACCTCCGCGCCGCTCGTGGCGATGGTGCTTGCGGGTGAGAACGCGATTGCGCGTGTGCGCGAGCTGCACGGTGCGACGAACCCTGCGAATGCGGCGGACGGCACGATCCGTAAGCGCTTTGCAAAGAACGGGAGCGAGAACGCGGTGCACGCGTCCGACAGCCCCGAGAGCGCTGCGCGCGAGGTGCACATCTTCTTCAGTGAGACGGAGATTTTCTAAAAAATTGCTTTTGACTGCCCGGTCGCGCCTCTCTGCGCGGCTGGGTACATTTATCCACAGAGGAGGAAGTACAATGAGTGTTGTGACAAAAACTGGCGATCAGGGACAGACGAGCCTTTTCACGGGCGAGCGCATCGCAAAGGATGATCTGCGCGTCGAGGTGTACGGCATTGTGGATACCCTCGGTTCGACGCTCGGCATGGCGCGCGCGTTCTCGGAGAACAAGCGCGTGAAGGATGACATCCTCGCTGTGCAGAAGCAGCTCGGGATGCTCATGGCGGACTTTGCGAGCCGCAACAAGCCGCCCCGCATCACGGAGGCGATGATCACGGGAATCGAGGCGGAGATTGCAAACATTGAGGAGAGCCTGCCCGCACTGAAGGAGTTCATCATCCCGGGCGACAAGAAGTCGAGCGCAATGCTTGATTTGGCACGCACGACTGCGCGCACTGCAGAGCGCCACGCATGGACACTCGCACGCCGCGGCTCGGTGGCAGAGGTCGACCTGCGCTACCTCAACCGCCTCTCAGACTATTGCTTCGTCCTCATGCGCCTTGAGGATGCAGATAAGCCAAATCTGTGAGCGGGGAGAAATTTGCCGTACTCGACGGGAGCAGCCTTTTCTTTCGCGCGTTCTACGCGCTGCAGCTCCCGCCGAATGCGCGCGGCGTCCACACGAATGCCGTGCACGGCTTTGCAATGATGCTCGTAAAGCTCCTGAAGGAGCTCGCGCCGACGCAGATTGTCATCGCGTTTGACAAGAGCCGCACGACGTTCCGCACGACGCTTTATCCGGAGTACAAGGGCACGCGCGACAAGACGCCCGAGGAGCTGATCGCCCAGATTCCGCTGCTGAAGGAGCTGTCCGCGACGCTCGGCATCTCCTTCCTCGAGATGGATGACTACGAGGCGGACGACATCATCGGCACGCTCGCAACACAGGCGGCAGAGGCGGGGACGGAGACCATCGTCGTGACAGGTGACCGCGATGCCTTGCAGCTCATCCGTACGAATCTCACCGTCGTCCTGACGAAAAAAGGCATCAGCGACACGCGCCGCTACGATACGGCGGCGTTCGAGGAGGAGTACGGCTTCGCGCCGATTCGTCTCATCGACCTGAAGGGGCTGATGGGGGACAGCTCGGATAACATTCCGGGCGTACCCGGCGTGGGGCCAAAGACCGCAACAAAGCTGCTCCTGCAATATGAGAGCATCGAGAACGTGCTCGATCACGCTGCCGAGGCCAGCGGGAAGAAACTCAGTGCCTCGCTCGTGGAGTATCGGGATCAGGCTCTGCTCTCAAAGCAGCTCGCGACAATTGAATGCAATGTGCCGGAACTCCATTATGAAGCGGAGGGCTTTCGCATGCAGCCCGACCGCACAGCGCTCGATGCGTTCTGCAAAGAATACGAGCTGCGGACGGTGGGGCGCGCGTTCTCGGACTATCTCTCTGTGTCTGCGCCCGCCGTCGGGGTGGAACAGTCGCTCTTTGGAGAGGAGCCCGCAGCCACTGCAGAGGTGAACCTCGAGGCGGCGGCATTTTCCCCTGCCGACCTCACGGCACTGCGTGCGGCGGAGGAGATTGCTGTCGGTGCGGTATTCAGCGGCACAGCACCCTTTGTGCAGATTGACATACTCGCCCTTTCCTACGGAACGGAGCAGCGCATTCTACGTGCGGATGCGCCGGAGTTCGAGGAGGCGCGCGCCGTGCTTGCGGAGCGTCCCATCATACTCTGGAATGCAAAGCGCTATGCGCAGGCGGGGCTTTCCGTCGGCGCGAATATCTTCGATCTCGAGCTTGCAGACTATCTCCTGCGCCCCGAGGAGAATAAGCGCGACCTCGCGCGCACGGCATTTGCCCACAGCGCGGACTTTCCTGCTGTCCCCGAAGAGGCGACGCAGGAGCAGCGCGCTGTGCATGAGTCTCTCCTTGCCGCGCAGACTGCACACGCATTGCGGACGGCACTCGATGGGGCGGGGCTCATGCCGCTCTATCGGGAAATCGAACTGCCCCTCGTGCCCGTACTTGCGGCGATGGAACAGACGGGCATCTATGTGAACCGCGCGGCACTCGAGCGCGAGCTGACGGCGGCGAATGCGCGTATCGAGGCGCTCGTCACGGAGATTCACGCGCTGGCGGGCACGGAGTTCAACATCAGCTCGCCCAAGCAGCTCGGTGAGATTCTCTTTGAGCGTCTCGGACTCGCAGAGGGCAGCAAGATCAAGAAGACGAAGACGGGCTACTCGACGAACGCCGAGACGCTCGAGGAGCTGCGCGACCGACATCCCATCGTGGACAAGGTGCTGACCTACCGTATGTGGACGAAGCTGCGCTCGACCTATCTCGAGGGCATCGGTGCGCTCATCCGTCCCGCGACGGGGCGCGTGCACACGAGCTTCAACCAGACAGTGACGGCGACGGGGCGGCTCTCGAGTTCCGACCCGAACCTCCAGAACATCCCCGTGCGCACAGAAGAAGGGCGCGCCGTACGTGCGCTCTTCGAGCCGGGGGCGGGCTATGATGCGCTCCTCTCGGCGGACTACTCGCAGATCGAGCTGCGCATCCTCGCGCATATGTCGGGCGACGAGACCATGATCGACGCATTCCGCACGGGACAGGACATCCACGCGCGTACGGCGTCGGAGGTGTTCGGCGTACCGCTCGCGGAGGTGACGGGGGAGCAGCGTCGCCGCGCAAAGGCGGTCAATTTCGGCATCGTCTACGGGCTGAGCGATTTCGGCCTCTCGCGCGACCTCGGCATCTCACGCAAGGAGGCGGGGGGCTACATCGAGCGCTACTTCGAGCGCTATCATGGCGTGCGCGCCTTTCTCGACAAAATGGTTTCGGATGCGCACGCAAACGGTTATGTCACGACGCTCTATGGACGGCGGCGCGATCTGCCTGCCATAAATAGTCGCAACTTCATGCAGCGCTCCTTTGCCGAGCGCATGGCGATGAATACGCCCATCCAGGGCACAGCTGCTGATCTCATCAAGATCGCAATGATTCGTGCCCACGATGCCCTGCGTGCAGCGGGCGTGCAGAGCCGCATTCTCCTGCAGGTGCACGATGAACTTGTGCTCGAGGCGGTGGAGGCGGAGATCGCACAGGTCACGGAGATCCTGCGCGCGGAGATGAGCGGCGCGGCAGAACTCGCCGTGCCGCTTGCCGTGGATGTGCACGTTGGGAAGAACTGGGCGGAGGCGAAGTAGCGGTGAAGATCATCGGGCTTACGGGCGGGATTGCCTGCGGCAAATCCACCGTCAGCAGGGCGCTGCGTGCGCACGGCGCGGCGATCATCGACGCGGACGCGCTCGCGCATGAGCTCTCGCAGCCGGGACAGGCGATTTTTAACGCATATGTGGAGCGCTTCGGTAGGGGGATTGTGACGGCGGGTGGCACACTCGACCGCGCGGCAATCGCCGCACGCGTCTTTGCCGACCCCACTGTGCGCACCGAGGTGGATGCCATCACGCATCCCCTGATTCGCGCGGCGGCAGAGGAGCGTCTGCGTGCGGCACGCGCAGCGGAGAAGAGAGCAGCGGTGCTGGATGTGCCGCTGCTCTTTGAGGCGGGCTGGGATGCGCTCGCCGATGAGGTATGGGTCGTTGCGCTCCCCGCGGAGGAGCAGCTTGCGCGTCTCCTCGCGCGGGATAAGTCGATGAGCGAAGGAGAGGCGCGGGCACGCATCTCCGCACAGATGCCGCTCACAGAGAAATGCGCGCGCGCGGACATCGTCATCGACAACAGCGGAACAGTGGAAGAAACACGGGAATGTATTGAACAACTTTGGAGGGAACGGATCATTGGGCGTTCGTAATCTGCGGCGCGTCTTCTGGTGGGGGCTCCGTGCACTCGTCGTCGCCGTCATCGTCTTTGTCATTGTCGGCGGCTGGGGCTGGGTGGAGCGCAGCTACATCTATCCCTATGACTACCGCAGCTACATCGAGACGAGCACCGTGCACTACCGCATCGATCCCTACCTCGTCGCTGCCGTCATCAAGCACGAGAGCAAATTTCAGCCGCGCGCCCGCTCCGACGGCGGTGCACTTGGACTCATGCAGCTCATGCCGCAGACAGCAGCGTGGATTGCACGGCAGCTGGACGAACCCTTTACCGAGGACTATCTCTACGACCCCGCACTCAACATCCGTTACGGCGTCTGGTACCTCGCCGAGCTCGAGAGCGAGTTCGGCGGCAACGACATCCTCGCGCTCGCCGCGTACAATGCGGGGCGCGGCAACGTGCGCGACTGGATGGAGCGCTATCACTGGAACGGACAGTTTGACGAGATCGAGGCGATCCCCTACCCCGAGACACGGCTCTATGTGCGCCGCGTGCTCGAGGACAGGGAACAGTATAAGAGGCTCTACGACGAATGAACAAGACCTATCGGATTCTACCCAGTGCGGAGGACATGCTCTTCCGCCTTCTGCGCGGGCTCGCCCTCTCCGACGAGGAGCGGGCGCTTTTGCGTGCGTGCACGCTGCGTCACGTCGAGGTATCGGCAGAGGAAAATACGTGGGAGCTTGTCATCGGCACGCCCGCCGTCCTCGATGAGGAACTGATCGCCGCGATGGCGCGGCAGGTCGAGGAGAACTACGGGCTTGCGGGCGCATTCGTGCAACAGAACGTCATCGCGCTCGCACCTGCCATTGCGCCGCTCTGGGAGCGCGTCGTGCGCGAGGCGGCAGGGGAGGACGCAGTCCTCTTTCACACGCTGCGTCAGACGGAGTACGCCGTCGACGGCAACGTCATCCGCCTCTCTGTGCCGGGCATGTTCGGTGCGGAGCTGTTCGCGCAGAGCTCCGCTGCAAAGCGCATCGAATCGGCTGTCCGCACCCATGTCGGCTGCGCCTGTCAGGTCATCTGCATGGAGTGCGAGATCGGTGAGATGCCCGCTGCCGACTGGACGCCGCCGCCCATGCCTGCGCCCGTGAAAAAAGAAACACCCGCAGCTGCCCCCGCACGCGCTGCAAAGGGCACAAAACCCAAGGACTTGCCCGAAGGCGTCATCATCGGGCGCGGCGTATCGGGTGAGGCGCGCGAGCTCGGCGTGATCGAGGACGAGGTGAAAAGCATCGTCCTCGAGGGCGAGATCTTCTCTCCGCAGGCGAATAAGCTCAAGTCGGGCGCGTACATCCTGCTGCTGAAATTCGCCGACAAGACGAATGGCATCGCTTGTAAAAAATTCTTCGGCGTGCGCGGCAAGACGACGCAGGAGGACATCGACGCAGAGGTCGAGCGCATCCTGAAGGCGATCGGCAAGGGCTGCGCCGTCCGCATCCAGGGCAAGATCGAATACGATAAATTCGTCAGCGACTACGTTCTTTTCATCGACTCCATCGAAAAACGCAGTGTGCCGCAGCGCGAGGACACGGCAGCGGTGAAGCGCGTCGAACTGCACGCGCATACGAAGATGAGTGCACTCGATGCCGTCGTCCCGCCGAAGGTGCTTGTCGAGACAGCGGCGCGCTGGGGATGGCCGGCGGTGGCGATCACGGATCACGGCGTCGTACAGGCGTTCCCCGAGGCAATGAACACAGCGCGCGCCCTCAAGAAGAAGGGCACGGACATCAAGATCATCTACGGCATGGAGGGATACCTCCTCGACAAGCCCGAGGATCAGCGCGCCCATCACATCATCTTCCTCGCCCAGAACAAGACGGGACTCTACAACCTCTACAAGCTCGTCTCGCTCTCGCACATCCGCTATTTCCGCGGGACGAAGAAGCGCGGGCGTCCGTGCGTACCGCGCGCCATCTTGCAGCAGTACCGCGAGGGGATCATCGTCGGCTCTGCGTGCGAGGCGGGCGAACTCATCCGCAGCATCGTCGCGGGGCGTCCCGACGAGGAACTTGAGGAAATCGCGAAATTCTATGACTTCCTCGAGATTCAGCCCATTCACAACAACGACTTCCTCAAGATCGACGACCGCTTCCCAATCCACACGGATGAGGATCTGAGGGACATCAACCGCAAGGTGGACGCGCTCGCAAAGAAGCTCGGCAAAATGCTGATTGCGACCTGCGACGTGCACTTCCTCAACCCCGAGGACGCGGTCTACCGCGCCATGCTGCAAAAGGCGAACGGCTACCGCGACGCGGATCGTCAGCCGCCGCTCTATCTGCGTACGACAGACGAAATGCTCGCGGAGTTCGACTACCTCGGTGCAGAGCGCGCGTATGAGTGCGTTGTGACGAATCCGCGCAGGATCGCCGAGAGTGTCGAGCATTTCCTCCCCATCCCCGACGAACTCTATGCACCGACCGTGCCGGGCGCGGATCATGAGATTCAGGAGATGTCATACGCGCGCGCGCGAAAACTCTACGGCGAGAATCTGCCGCAGATTGTGACGGATCGTCTCGAGCTCGAGCTGAAGCCAATCCTCCGGCACGGATTCTCGGCGCTCTACATCATTGCGCAGCGCCTCGTCAAGAAGTCAAATGACGACGGCTACCTCGTCGGCTCGCGCGGCTCCGTCGGCTCGTCCTTCGTTGCAACCATGATCGGCGTCACCGAGGTCAACCCGCTGCCGCCGCACTACCGCTGCCGCCACTGTCAGTACAACAAATTTATCGACGACGGCTCCGTCGGGAGCGGCTTTGACCTGCCGTCGATGGACTGCCCCGTCTGCGGCACGCCGCTCACGAAGGACGGGCATAACATCCCGTTTGCGGTCTTTCTGGGGTTTGACGGCGACAAGGTTCCCGATATCGACCTCAACTTCTCGGGTGACTATCAGCCGACCGCGCACAAGTACACCGAGGTTCTCTTTGGCAAGATGAACGTGTTCCGCGCGGGCACGATCTCGGGCTTGCAGGACAAGAACGCGTACGGCTACGCCATGCACTACTACGAGGATCAGGGTGAGACGAAGGGGCGGCCGTACATCGAGCATATGATGCGCGGCTGCATGGGCGTCAAGGCGACCACGGGACAGCACGCGGGCGGCATCATGGTCGTGCCGCGCGATATGGACGTGCACTACTTCACGCCCATCCAGCGCCCCGCGAACAATATGGAGTCCGACACACTCACCACCCATTTCGATTATCACTCCATCAGTGAGCGCCTCGTCAAGCTCGACATTCTCGGACACGATGACCCGACCGTCATCAAGATGCTCGAGGAGCTGACCCACCGCGATCCTGAGACGATTCCCTTCGACGATCCCGCCACCATGTCCATCTTCACCTCGACCGAGGCGCTCGGCATCACGCCCGAGGAGCTCGGCGCGAACATGGGCACGTACGGCATTCCGGAGTTCCGCACCTCGTTCACGCAGAAGATGATCGATGACTCGAACCCCGACTGCTTCGCCGATCTCGTGCGCATCTCGGGATTCTCCCACGGCACGAACGTCTGGCTCGGCAACGCGCAGGATCTCATCAAGGCGGGGACGAGTACGCTGAAAGACGCGATCTCTGCGCGCGATGATATCATGAACTACCTCATGCAGAACCGCATCGAGCCGCTGCTCTCGTTCAAGACCATGGAGAACGTGCGAAAGGGCAGGGGCATCACTGCGGACGTCGTAGAAAAGCTGCGCGCGGGCGGCATCCCCGAGTGGTACATCGAGTCCTGCCAGAAGATCAAATACCTCTTCCCGCGTGCCCACGCGACCGCCTACGTCATGATGGGCTACCGCATTGCCTTCTGCAAGGTGCACTATCCACTCGCATACTACGCCGCGTATTTCTCCATCCGCGCGGCGGAATTCGATGCGAACATCATCGCGAAGGGGCAGGCGGCGGTCAAGGCGGCAATCGACGCACTGAACGCCGAGGCGCGTGAACATCGCGGCAAACTCGACAACAAGAAGCAGGACATCCTCATCGTGCTGCAGCTCGCATGGGAAATGTATCTGCGCGGCTTCTCCTGCGACCCCGTCGATCTCTACGCATCCGACGCGGAGAAATTCATCCTGCGCGAGAACTCGCTGCTCCCGCCGTTCACCGCACTCCCCGGCATGGGGCAGAAGGCGGCGCAGGCAATTGTCGAGGCGCGCCAGTACGGCCGCTTCATCTCCATCGAGGATCTCGCCACCCGCTCCCACATCCCAACCCCCGCTGTCGAACTCCTGCGTGAGCACGGCTGCCTCGACGGCATGATGGAGAGCAATCAGGTGGAACTGTTTGCGTAGAATCAATCATAGAGCATTTTTTGTTTGACTCTATATAAAAATATTCAGACTGAGCGCGTCTATCGGGTGTGTCATATCCAGCCCGATTGGCATTTATTGCAAGATGAAAGATGAGTAATCACACCTTATGCTTCTGTGTACAGGTACATACAGCGATTTGCTCAAAAAATAAAAAGAGCTTGGGATATTTAAGTTGCAGATTCATTTCGACGATATACTTTTCAAGACAGTGTATGCTTGTCTATTTACGCAGTTATTTCATAAACAAAACCATAGATAACGGTCAGGGAGGCAGTCTTTATGGCGATGGTGGTCAAAAATAATATGTCAGCGGTGAACACGCTCAATACGCTTAACAAGAATCAGAGCGAGCTGTCGAAGAGCCTGCAGAAGGTTTCTTCGGGCATGAAGATCAACAGTGCCGGTGACGATGCCTCAGGGATGGCGATCTCGGAGCGGATGCGTGTTCAGATCCGTGCACTCGATCAGGACGACAACAATACGAAGAACGGCTCTGCTCTGCTGCGGACGGCAGAGGGGGCTGTGCAGTCGACGATTGAGATCCTCAAGACACTGAAAGAAAAGGCGATCAACGCTGCGAACGATACGAATACAGATGAGGATCGCAGACTTATCCAGAAGGAAGTTGACAAGCTGATTGACCAGATCGATGAGAACGCGCTGACGACCTATAATGGGAAGTATCTGATTGATGGTACGAAGAATGGGCTGGTCGTTGGAGAATCTGGTGCGGGCACACAAACGAGCTTCACGAATATGAGCCTGGCAACGAATACCAACGGTCTGACACAGTTGGTGAGACTCAAACGTCGGGATGGAAACGATGTTGGTATCGACTCAAACGACACGCTTACCGCCTCCTGGGTAAAGAATGGCGTTACCTATACGGGGACGCTCTCCCCGATTGGGACAGGCACGGTCACAAATATGATCAGCCTCATTACATCCCAGCACGCAACATTTCATAGCACGGGAGCGGATGTGGGCGTAGATGAATATGGAAGAACGGTATATACTCCGGACAATCAGCCTGCACTCACCATTCGTGCACGAAATGATGGCGTAGATGGGCAGGTTACGGCGATTACCTTCGCGGTTACGGATAAAGAAGGCAAGATGCGCAATGAGGTTAACGCCGTTCTAGATGACTTCAGAGAGACCGTACGAGCACAGAATCCCTCTCCTGATAACTCGCTGGTCCTCCAGACAGGAACAAAGTCGAATCAGGCGGTCAAAGTTGGATTCACAGATATGCGCTCTGTTGCTCTTGGCCTGCAGTCTGCGGATGGGGCTGGCTGGAACCATGTGATGCCCACGCCGACGCCTCCTGTTACGATTGATGTTGTGGGATCAGGCCCGAAAATTCAGGTAACGACGAAGGAAGCGGCGAATGCAGCAATTAATGCATTCCAGAATGCGTTGATTCGTGCAACAGATCAGGCAGTCGCCATCGGTGCGGTACAGAACCGCCTTGGTTTCACCAGCAGCAACTTGGTTGTTGCCTCTGAGAATGTGCAGGCGTCGGAGTCGACGATCCGTGACGCCGATATGGCGAAGGAGATGACGGCTTATACGAAGCACAATGTGCTCACGCAGTCGGCGCAGGCAATGCTGGCACAGGCAAATCAGAATTCGAGTGCAGTGTTGAGTTTGCTCCAGTAATTTTGCTATGAGCACCCCACCGTTCCGCTGTGCTCGCCACTTCCCCTGTTGCGATGGGAAAGCTGCTATACGGTGTCCGACAGCCCCCTGCTTGCGGGGAGAGAGGACTCGCGAAAACCTTGACAGAGGAGTCTTGAACAAAACATCCTCCAATCGTCCTAGGACCATTGGAGGATGTTTTTGCTTTTAATACAATTATATGCTATTATGTAACGTGGCATAATATCCGATACAACATATAAGTAGGAATATATCTATGGGAGTGCGGAACATGAAGAACAATCGAACGAAACTATTGCAGCGTGTGCGCTATACGCTGCTGGCGGGAATGGCGGGCGCTTTTTTGATTCCGCAGGTGGGCTTTGCTGCACCGACGGGCTATCATGATGTGACTGCAGGCGTTACGGTCAACACTTCGGGCAGTACGACCAATATCAGCGGCAGTGCAGCAAACAACCTCATCAAATGGCAGGATTACTCCGTGGCAAACGGAGAGACCGTCGCTTATGACAGCAAAAACTATCTGAATCTGGTCACAGGGGGCAATACCTCTACCATCAATGGTACGATCACAGGCGGCGGTGATATCTATCTCGTCAACCCGAACGGTGTTATCTTCGGCAAGACCGCCTCGGTCAATGTGGGCAGTCTCCATGTCTCAACACAGAATCTGAGTGCGGTCAATGATGCTGCATTTACTGCAAGCGGCACATCGCCAATCAACACCACCGCAGCAGGGCTCTCCGATGTCGTCAATATGGGTGCGATCACGGCGACGAACGTCGAGGTCGTGGGCAAGAGCATTCGCTTCCTCAATGCGGCAGATGTCAGCGGCTCTGTTGTGATGCACACCGATACAGCAAACGACGGTACAGCACATATTGGGTATCGAGGAACTGTGCCGACATCTGGCTATACAGTGAATGGTGCTGCGGCGACGGCAGCAGACAACTATTATCATCTCGTCCGTAATACAACGGAATTTCAAGCGATGAGCACAGATGTCACAAAGAATTACATGCTCGAGAATGACATCAATTTCGGCGGCGGAGGACTGACACCGATCGGCGACCACAGTACACCTTTTACGGGGAAGTTCGACGGTAACTTCTTTCAGTTGCAAAACTTTACTATTACGGGAGGCGTATACACTGCACCCTTTGGAAAGGTCAGCAATTCTCGCATTGAGAATGTCGGCGTTACGGGAGCAACAGTCACAGGTGATAAGACTGGAAATCAGGATCGATGGGCGGGCGGCCTTATTGGGTATGCGGACGGAACAAAGATCAAGAATGTCTATATAAAAAGCAGCACAGTTGATGGGGAAGCAGGTCAGCATGGCGGCATTGTCGGGCAGACGGTAGGGACAACGCTCGATAGTATATACAGCAAGGCTCGTATTGGCGAGGGCGGCGGTGTTATTGGCCGGTCTGCAGCGGGGACTGTTGTTAATGACACGTATAGCAATTCGAGTAAGATTGCAGGTTCAACGGGAACGGAGCTCATCTATTTCTTAGATCCGAACAATGGAACAACGATTAAGAACACATATATGATAGGCCCCAGACTCGCGACCAATGATGCGGGCTTAAATAAAAATAATACCACGAATACATTTATTGTTGATAAATCTACGGGATTGGCAACGAAGTTCAAAGAGACCCCGAGTCAAACCAATTCGAAACCAATGACCGCGTCGAGCACCTACGCCGGTTTTGATATCAACAATGACGGAACGCCCGGCGCAAAATGGCGTATCTACGAGGGACGTACGACGCCGATGCTGACCGCGTTTATGAGCGGGACGGCGACGGCGAACTACAGCTATCGCTATTTCAATGCAGACGGCTCGGTCGCGGACACCTCTGTCGCTGCAGTCAAGCAGAACAATGGTGCGGATGTTACGGGGCTCGAGTACAACAGCAAGTATGTCAAGATCGTTGACAATACTGGAAATGCCGTCGGCAATAAGTCGAATCAGGTCGTCTACTCAGACCCTGTCGATCTTAACAAGATTCACGACTATGTCAATGCCACGACGAAGGACTTTGACAAGACAAACGGTGTCCGCAATGCGGGAACGAAGGCGATCCTCTGGACGGATCAGGATGGGCCGAACCTGCGCGGCGTCAACATCACAATTGACCCGCGCGAGGTGAAGCTGACGGGCGGCAACCTTGATGTCACGCGCGTGTATAACGGCAAGAAGTCGGTCAAAGACGCGTTCGAATACGCACTTACACATGGCGGTGTTGGTACTGCGGGCTTTACGGTAGACGATATTGCTACACATTCTGTCTCGCTCAATACGACAAGCTTTACTGCTGATATGGCGGATAAGAATGTTGTGCGCAATGCGGACGGCACCTATGGGCAGAAAAATGTCACCTTTGGTGGGACGATCACCTTCTCCGGGGATGATGCGAAGAACTACACGTTCGACAACTCCTCCATCAGCTCGCTTACGGGTAAGGTGCGTATTACCCCTGCGCCGCTCTATCTCGACATCGGGAAGAACAAGGCGGCGGATAAGATCTATGACGGTACGGTGAACGTCAAAGACGATGCTATGAAGCAAACGGTCGGCACGCCGAATATCAAGCTGCGGGATACGATCGTCGACGGTACGTCTGACGGCACGCGCATGATCGACGATGGCGGCACAGTGGACACGGTATCGATCAAGAACATTGCCGATCCGACCTATACAGACGCATCGGGTGCACCGCAGATTCATGTCGGCAGCCACAAGCTCCAGTATACAAATGTGGGGTTGGACACAACAACACATCCGGACGGACTGAACTACGATCTCTACTACACGCCTAATGGCGGCTCGAAAACCAAGGTTACGGACGAAAAGCTCTACCTAGACGGCGATATCGTAAGGCGTGGGATTTCACGCAACAGCTTCACGGTCTACAACAGCGACAACAGCGTAGCATCTGCCACGAAGCCTTATGATGGGACGAATGTGTATACGCCAGGAACTGGCCTCTACCTCTCCTCGAATGCTGGAGCATCGACTAACCCCAATGAAGGCATTGTCACGCGCGATCAGGGACATATCACCTTCCAGCTTGCGGGTGGTGCTTACTTTACGAACAATGCCGGTACGCGGACGAAAAACGTAGCGGAGGCGACGAAGGTCGCCTATACGGCGAAGGGACATGCAGACAGCCATACGGATACGTATGGCGGCCATCTGCTCTCGGACTACTATGTGCTCAATGAGGACGGCGTAACGAAGGATCCCCTCGATGGTATCTTTTCTGCCTCCGGCGCTGGTAAGATCACACCAAAAACGATCACGGCGACCATCAAGCACTCCCCGATTACGAAGGTATATGATGCTCTGCGAGCTCATGACAAGACGGGCGATGATATCATCACACTCGCGGGCGTTATCGCCGGTGATACGGTGACGAATACGTCTACGGCGGAATATCGGTCGAAGAATGTCGTCTACTCTGGAGGCACCCCGACGACGCAGATTGTCGACTATACGGCGAAGTTCTCCATTGCAAATGCTGCCGAAGCGCAGAACTACACCTTCTCCCCGCAGGCAACTCCTGCGTCTGCAACACCGGTCACGACGACGACGACACTGACCGGTCTCGGAACAATCACGCCGCGCCCGATCACGATGAGCTTTGCCTCAGTCAGCAAGGTCTATGATGGCACAGCCACGAACACAGACCTCTCCTCGCCTACGCTCAACGACGGTGCGAGCGGCGTAGTCCTGCAGCGTGACTTTGGCGCATCCGGTCCGACGCTCACGGGGCACATTACGAGTCGTTACGGCGATGGAACGACGTTGTTCACGGAGAATCCAAATGCTGGCAATCGCTCTGTGGAGTATGTGGGCTTCCAGAATACACTTGGTACAAACTATACAGTAGCGGACAAGCAGTACGGCACTGGCACGATCACGCGCCGTCGTATTGATCCGTCTTCCTTTAACGTATACAAAAGGAGCGATAATACACCCGCGACGATCACTAAGGTCTATGATGGCGCCTCCACCTATAACGTGGGGACCGATGTCTATCTCTCAGCGAACACCGCACCTCTCGGAGACACGGGCATTGTCTCGCGGGACTTCCAGAAGGTGACGTTTGCTCTCGCGCCCAGCACGCAGGCACATTTTACGAGCGATGCAGCAGGGCAGAATGTGACATCACATGTGCGTGATGCGCGCTATGCGGCCTATGATATTGTGGCAGCGACAACGGATCCGACGAATCATCCCCTTTCGAACTACACCTACGGCCCTGTAGGAAATACGCAGAACTTAGAGAGTCTCCACAACGCCAGAGCAACGGTAGCAGGAGCCTCTATTACCCCTGCCTCGCTGACGGCGACGACACATTTCCTCGAGAAAGTCTACGACGGCATCGCCGGACATACAGACGGCAACCAAAATGTGATCCTGGGCGATCGTGTGGTCAGCTTCACGGGGTTCGTGGGCAGTGATGCGACGAAGTTCAATAATGAGAGTGCCGGTGCCTATGGGAAAGATGTGGTGCTCGATGGCCACGGAAATCCGACGACGAAGAATGTCACGTACACCATGCAGCTGAGCGGCGCAAATGCGGACGACTATCGTATCCTGCACCCCAACAATGCTTCTCAGCAGGGGACGCTGACGAACGGTGGGAATACGCTTGCGTTTTCGTGGAATGTGGCGAATGCGGCTCGGGTGACGCCGCGTCCTGTAACGGTCAACTTTGCCGATGTCCGCAAGACGTACGATGGAACAGACGTGAATACGTCGATCACGGCATCCTCGCTCAACGACGGGCTGAATGGCCGCGTATTCCAGAAGGATGGTATCAGTCCGACGAGCTTTGCTGCGAACAGTGGCATCCAGAGCCGCTATGTGGATAAAGATACGCACGGAAACTATGCGTCGGCACACAATGCGGGGGCGCATGAGGTCGAGTATACAGGCATCCAGGGAACGCTCGGCAACAACTACAAGGTGGAGAGCACCGCATATGGAAAAGGGCGGATCGATCCGCGCCGTCTCAACCCGACGGATATTGTTGTGCGCAACAGCGATGGTACAATTGCAACGGCAGAGAAAGTTTACGATGGGAAGTCGATCCATCGTACCCCTGCGGCGGGCACGTATCTCGTACTCCCTTCCGGTGGTACGAATGGGATTGTTTCACGCGATGCGGGCAAGATCAGCCTTGTATTGAAGGCTGATGCAGCCGGGCATTTTACAAGTGATGCGGCGGGCAAGCAGAGAACCTCGCACGTCTCGGAGGCGCAGCACATCGCATATGACGTGGTGGCGCGTACGACAGATCCGACGAACAATCCACTCTCGAACTATACATTCGGCGCAGATGATGCTACCGCGCGAAATCTCGAACAAGTGAATACAACGAATCCAGGGCATGTGACGGCGGCGGGAAGAATTACACCGCGTGAGATCACATCGGTGACGGAACGGATTACTAAGGCCTACGACGGCCGTGCAGCACATACGGACAACAATCGCAATGTCATCGTTGGCAATGATATCCTGAAGTTTACGGGGATGGTCGCGGATGAGACCACGAGCGATCCCTATGTCAACACCTCGACGGCGGTTTATCTGAATACGGGCGGTACGGATGACGCAAATGTAGCCTATGCCGCAGGTGCAGTGACGACAAAGAACGTCAAGTATACGGCGCGACTCACGGGCAAATACGCAGATGACTACAAGATTGCTGGTGCGGCGAATACGACGACGACGGGCTATGGGGTCAAGACGGTGACAGCGGAGCTGTCTCCTGTTGCGAATGCCGGTACGATTACGCCTCGCAAACTCAAGGTTGCGATCGACCATGTGAACAAGACCTATGATACCGACAGTACGAATACAGAGGTGCGGGGACTCACGCTCACGGGCGATCCAGCGAGTGCCGTTTTGTCTGATATTCTCAGCGATGATCATATTTCTGACCAAAGTCTGAAGAATGCCTTGCAGGGCATGCTTACGGCGACGACCCCGACCGCGACGAGCGATTACGGGCGTCTTTCTGGCGGGAACTTTACGACCGATCCGCACGCGAGCAACGGTGTTGATCATGATGTGCGCTATACGAATGTACGGGGCGCGTTCCGCAACGCCTTTGGAGCCCAAGCGGCTGGCAACTATACCGTCGATGATACGGTCTATGGTAAGGGTACCATCGCAAAGGTGAATATCAACGCTTCCGACGTACGATTCAAAACCTCGGGGGCAGAGAAGGTTTATGATGGGACGAAAAACGTCCTGTGGAAAGATCCCGTAACGAATATTTACTATGGCGACGCAGAACATGTCAGCAAATACATCACAGAAGCAAAAGTGACGCTGAACGGCAAGGAAATTGATCTCCTTGCGCGCGGTGATATCGACGTCAATATTCCTGGGACACAGTATACGAATGCGAACGCGACGAATGGAACGCCGGATACGGTTAAATACCATCTCTTCCTAAAGGATCGCAATATCATCATCTCAGGAGATAATAACTTCTACAGTTCGGATACAGGTACAATCAAGCGGCGTACTCTGACGCTTGATCTTGCTGAGAAGGCCGGCATCAACAAGATCTATGACGGTGAGCGAACGCTTGTCGATAAGAATACGCGTCACTATACTGCGTCGGTGAACGATGGGGCGCAGGTGTCTGTTGCGGCTGCCTATGCAGATAAGAATGTTGCGTATGACAGTAACGGCGACCCTGCCGCAAAGCAGATTACCTATACAATGCGAATCAATGGGGATGCGGGTAAGAACTATCTGCTCTCCGACGGGATAAATCCGGCGGTTAACGCAGAGTCTGCCAGCGGATTGACACTGCAGGCGACAGGAACGATCGCACCACGCACGCTGAACCTCCACTTTGAAAATCCTGCACAGAGAGGATATGATGGCACCTCTGAGAATACGGATATTGTACTTCGTGCTGCCAACCCTCTGACGGCAGATAACTCTGACGGGCGTGCTGCACTTGCGATGCGCGAGGTTACGCCGTCCGACTTTACCATCACGAGTGCGGTCAAGAGTGACTATGGGCATCGTGCGGCAGATGGGACGTTTACCGCTGATGGGAGTGTCGGCGATAAGGATGTCGAGTTCCGAAATCTGGCGGGCCTCCTGCCGACGGCGTATCGCGGCAACTTTGTGCTGGCGGATAAGTCCTATGCGACGGGTAAAATTGGACGCACGCGCATCAATGCCAATGATGTGCAGTTCGGCACGGCATTGGCGAGCAAGATCTACGACGGGACGACGGATGTCCTCTGGCGCAAGGCTGACGGCACATACTCCGGCGATCTCAAGGATGTTCGTAAGTACATTACGAATGCCTATGTAATGGTCAACAATCGACGGGTCGAGCTGCAGAATGACATCGTGCTTGATCCAAACAACAAACCACAGTATACAGATCCCAATGTAACCCCCTCTACAGGCGTGGATATCACCTATACCTTCTCGCTGGACAACAAAAATTTTGACATCGATGGGACGAACCATTTCTCAAAGACGGGGAAGGGGACGATCACCCCGCGTGATCTCCAGACGCAGATGCCGTCACATATCTATAAGCAGTATGATGGACGATCGACATTCACGCAGAACAACAGTGACTATGCTGCTGCAATTGCGAGGGAGAACCTCATGCCGCTCGCAGAGCGCGACAAGGCATATCTTGATCTCTCCGTCATTGGCACATATCATAGTCCAAATGCAACCGTCGATACGGAGGCCGATGCAAAACTAAAGCCTGGTTTGACGAAGGTGGACTATGCCTTGACGCTTGGCGTAAAGTCGTCCGCTGATCCGACGGAGGCCGCAAAGCGCCTGCAGAACTATACGATCATGGGGCACCCCACAACGGGGACGGTAACAAATCGCGCTGCCGATATCTACCGCAAGGAACTGACGGCATCGATTGATGCGCTGCCGGACAAGATCTATGACGGAAAGCGTCGTGTTGACGGTCTGACTGCAGGGATGGTGCACTACACAGGTTTCGTCGGTACCGAGGGCACGGGCTTTACACTTACGAATGATGCCCTGCAGAAGATCAAGGGCAAATATGATACAGCTGATGTCAGCCGCGATGCGCACGGAAATCCGACGCACAAGGCGATCACGTACGAGGGTGTCAATGAGGCTCTGCGTGCGATGACGGGCACGGCTGAGAACTATCGTGTGGGCGCAGCCACGAACTATAGCGTTACGGACGACAAACTGAGCTATGTGCCAAGCGATGAGAAGGGGCGTATTGTTCCGCGCACCATTACAAGCAATGACATACTTCGTGGGGTCAAATTGTCCTTGGATGGTATCAAGAAGACCTACGATGGCACGACTGTTGTGAAGTACAAAGAAGATGCGTCGGCGGCGGCGCTCCACAACTATCTTGAGCACGCCTACATCATGGACGGCAGCAACCCGCTGACGGATGATGATGGCAATAAAATCGACATCAAGGACAGCCTGAGTGTTGATCCGACACGCACGCATTATGCAGACAAGAATGTAAATGGCGAACTTCCGCAAGGGGTGACCTACGGGTTGGACTACACGCCAACCGCTCAGAATCGCAACCTCGTGATCTCGGGCGGAGCGCTTGACTATACGGGTGCACAGGGCAAGATTCTGCGCAAGGAAGTCACGGCAAACATCTTGAGCCCGCTGACGAAGGAATACGATGCACTGCGCGATGTTGCGGGTGTCGCAAAAAACAACAATGGACAGACGGTACAGACAGGAGACTCCCTCATTCGTTTCGACGGACTGACGGGGAATGACGGTGTGAATAACCTCTCTACGGCCAGATACTTAGCAAAGGATGCTGGGACGGGGCTGCGTGTTGACTACGATGCGCGTCTTGATTCGGACAACTATCGCATTGTGAATGCGGCCGATCTCCATTCGGATGATAATGAGATTACAAAGCGTCGACTGAATCTTGCGTTCGATGATGTCCGCAAGGAATACGATGCGACACCGAACAATGGATCGATAACGGCACGTATTAGTAATACTGCCTCCATTGAGACACTGACGCGCGACGGTATGGCACCGTCTGGAACACACCTCGAACAGTTCAATGCGACGAATACGACGAGTCACTACGGTCGCCGCAGCGGAGATGGATTTACACCGGATGGCAATGCAGGAACGAAGGATGTCCGCTATCTGGGCATTGGTGATGTCTTCCGCCAGCACCTCGGCAACAATGCAAAGAACTATGATTTCGACGAGGTCGGCTGGGGGACAGGCATGATTGACCGTGCGAAGGTCACACGTCGTGACTTCACGTTTGACTTTGGCTTCGCAAGGAAAACGTATGACGGCACGAACACTGTCCTCAATGCGCGAGATCTCTTCAGAGGAAAGCTGAAGGGGAATGCGATCCCCGAGGCTGATGTGCTTCGCGTTGAGGGTAAGTATCTTGGTGAAGATGCGGGGGACTATACGAATCGGGTCAAGTATGAGGTGACGCTGAATACGGACAACTATGAGTTTACCGACGGCACGCTAAATCCCATGACAGAGGTGAAGGATGGCGCGATTGACCGCCGCAGACTTCGTGTTGGCTTGCCGCAGATCACCCCGACGAAGACATACGATAAGACGATTGATGTTGTCGGCAAAGCACTGACGCGAGAGGGCGGAAGCCTAATCTCGAATCTGGATGATCATATGCGCTTCGTCTTCGTCGATGATGAAAATGGAGACGCGATCGTTGCGCGTGACCGCGGACGTGTTACGCCGCATCTCACGGCACAGTTCCGTAATAAGAACGTGGCGTGGAACGGCAACCAGGTTGCCAACAAGCCTGTTGACTACACCTATGCCCTCCGCGGTAAAGGCGTAGAGAACTACGACCTCGTAGACGATGCAGGCAACAGCATTGCAACGCTCACAAATGGTGGGACTTCCAATGCAGCACTGACCGCGCAGACCATGACAGGCGAAGGTCGTATCAATCCTTATGAGATTGTGCTGACGCCGAAGGAAAAGACGGTCTGGATCAACGACGGTCTGCCGCAGAAGTACGACTACGAGGGAACACCGCAGGGCAAGAACTACCGTACGCTGCTTGGCGAGATTCTGCCGGGAGAGATTCGTTACGATGCACCTGGTGCGAAACTGCGTTGGGGGAACTACCCCATTGTTGGTGAGTATGTGCCTGCAGATGGTGATACGGTCTATCAGAACTATCGTTTCCGTACAGAGCAGCGGATGCTTCACGTCGGTCCATACATTCCCGACTACGAGTACTACAAGGCGATTACGCAGACGAGCAAGATGATCCCGGATGAATATGCCTATGAGAATGCATCGCTTGACCGCCAGAGTCACTTTGGACGCAAAGCCGATGCCGAGGTGACCTATGATCCGCCCTCCATCAATACGGTGAAGGATGGCACGGACATCATGCAGACGGGCATTCGTATCGCAGATGAGACTGTATTCAGCCTCGTGAACGAAGTGTTTGGCGCACGATAAAAATGAATATGTAAAACATAAGAAGCGCCCCATCGACGATAAGAGTGGTCGATGGGGCGCTGTTTTGTACGTTATGATATTGTGAGTTGTTGACGCGGGTGATATCCCTGCTCCTTTAGTGTGGAGTCGAGGTATTCAAGTGTTGTTGGTGTGATGAGGATAAGTGTGAGACGGAGCTTTGCCATATGGGAGGCGTTGATGCCGAGGCTCTCGAGCTGCTCTGTATAGTCCGGATCGTCAACGCCGAACACCTTGGCGATACCTGTGACCTGTAGGCTCTTTGCACTGCCCGGCCCCTTGTACTCCTCGTAGATGGCAAGTGCTGTGTGCTTGTTCTGCTTGAGGGCACGGAATTTCAGCCCGCCTTCGGAGAAGATGACGAATTTACCTGCGCGGTATTTGTAGGTGAGCGGGGTGCAGCGGATAAAGTCGCCGTCCGCAACGGCGAGGGCACAGGTGCTGCGTGCCTTGATGAAGTTTTCGATGACGATGCGAAGTTCATCTGCTGGTATTTTTGCAGCATGCTTGTCCTTCTCTGTCCAAAATGAGGCGGCTTCTTCGTAGTTCATGGGAATGATGCTCCTATACAGATCGTTATGTGTTTTCTGTCAGCATACGCAGCAGTGCATGACAGCCGGCGTCGACATCGCGGTAGGTTGCGTCAAAGTTGCCGGTATACCATGGATCGGCGACGTCGCGCTCTTCGCCGATATAGGAGAGGAGACGGCGGACTTTGCCCTGCGGGTCGCCGCCCGTGAGGTGCGCGAGGTCGCGCATGTTCTCTGTGTCCATGCCGATGATGCAGTCGAACGCATCGTAGTCGGCGGTGGTCATGAGGTTCGCGCTGCGTTTGCTGAACGGGATGCCATGCGCACGCAGCACTTCGCGTGTGCCGCGATGCGTGTCGCTGCCGAGTTCGTCGCGATGGAGCGCCTTCGACGCGACACTGATCTCGCCCATTAGCCCCGCCTCTCGTACGAGGTGTTTCATGACGAACTCCGCCATGGGGGAGCGGCAGATGTTGCCGTGACAGACGAATAGTATTTTTTTCATGTGTTGTTCTCCTACTGATTGTTTATTTGCCCTTAAAAGTCTACTGCAATAGACTGCGAATTGCAACCGATGTATCTTGCTCCTCCCTTGTCTTTTCTTTGCGAAGATGCTAGAATGGACACAAAATATTGACTGTGATATAGGGGTTGAGATGCTATCGTGCATGATGGGATGAATCGTATGAAAAAGGAAGCTGTTATGCGTGCGGGGCTTGCCGCATGTGTCTGTGCCGGTCTTGCGTGTGCGTCGGGGACAAGCTTTGCTGCACCGTCGCTCGCGCGTCCGGGGGCAGATATTGCGAGTGAGCAGCCGCGCTCTGAGATCGGGATTGAGGATGTGACGCCGCGCTATCGGCAGGATGGTGACGATGCGCAGTTCACGATTGAAAATTTCATTATGGAGGCGCCTGATCTCTACCTTGACAAGGAAGAATTGACGCGCATTCTCGAGGAGGGGATGGGCGAGAATCGGACGATGCCGCAGCTGCGCCGGACGGTGGATGCACTGACGACATACTGTCGTACTCATGGCTATCCTGCAGCTGCGGTGTATCTGCCGCCGCAGGACAGCCCAGATGGTATTGTGGTGCTGCGTGTGCTGCCAGGGCGCTACGATGAGATTGTAATCGAGAATAACAGCCGACTGAAGACACCTGTGGCCAAGCGCATCATCGCTGGATTGAAGACGAACGATATTATTACAACGGAGAAACTCGAGACGGCGCTCTACTCAGTGTCGGATGCGACGGGTGCACGCGCGGTCGGTGTGCTGAGTCCGGGCGAGGCGTTCGGAACGAGCAAGCTGACGGTGCGTATCGAGGACTCGAAGGCATCGAACACGGTATTTTACGTCGAGAACTATGGCAACCCGAGTACGGGACGCTATCGCTATGGTCTCCAGGAGACACTCTATGATCCGTCGGGAGCGGGGGATAAAATCAGTGTCGGTACGCTGATCTCGAACGGGAGTCTGCGGAATTTCTATGCGAACTATGAGACGGTGGTCGGCCGCGGCGGAACAACGCTTGGTGTTGGGCTTTCACGCATGAACTACAAGTTGGGCGGTGAGCTGTCGAGGATCGGAGCCGAGGGCAACTCTCTGACGGTTACGCTGTTCGGACAGACACCGCTCTACCATCTGACAAATCGAAGTCTCCTCGTTCGCTATGGCTATAACTATCGCAATCTGAACGATGATATTTCCGGCTATGATCTCAAGGGGAAGAAGCATACGCACAGTATCTATGCGGGATTGGTCGGCACGCAGCAGATGCAGGGGCTGATGCTGAACTACAATGCGAATCTGACGATCGGCCAGCTGGGACTCGACTCGGAGTATACGCGTATCCTGGGACGTCTCAACGATACGAAGGAAGGAACGTATACGAAGCTCGAGGCGGATGCGACTGCGGTGCAGCGCCTCGGGAATATGACGGACTTCCTCGTGAAGGTTTCGGGACAGAAGGCAAGCCGCAATCTCGACAGCTCGGAGGAGTTCTACCTCGGCGGCCCGAATGGCGTGCGCGCCTACGCGCAGGGTGAGGGTGCAGGAGATGAGGGCATCCTCGCGACGGCGGAGCTGCGCTATCATACGCCTGTGCGCGGTCTGACGTTCAGCACCTTCTATGATGTGGGCTCGGTGCGAAAGAGCAGGGCGCCGCTCTCTGAGGATAACGCCATCACGCTGCGTGGCTGGGGGTTCGCGGCGGCATATAACAATCCGGGAGATTGGTTCGCACGCGTGGACTATGCGCGGCGGATTGGGTTGGATGAATCCGTATCGGCGAAGAACAATGCGCGGAACCGTGTCTGGTTCATGGCAGGGAAAATCTGGTAATAACGCATCGATTCCTTTCGCTGCGCTCTCGATGTGAACGGGGGCGCAGCGCGTTCATGTGGACAGGGGAAGAACGGGGGAGAGAGGATGGTCTATGAGACTCAGGCGAAAGCCGTGGATTGATACGGCGATTCTGGACTATGCGGATTTCGTCACGCCGCTTGGCGGGGATTGGGCTGCGCTTACGGGGCACTGGGCGGAGGCGTTTGGTCGTGAGGCACCGCTTCATGTGGAGATTGGAGTGGGCAAGGGCGATTTTCTGACGGAGCTTGCTGCGCGGCACCCCGAGGTGAACTATGTCGGGCTGGAGATGCAGCAGGGGGTGCTCTACTTTGCCGCGCGTAAGGCGGCGGAGCGCGGGCTGAAAAATCTCCGCCTCGTGGTCTTCGATGCGGCACGGCTAACGGAGCTCTTTGCGCCCTGTGAGGTGGATCGCATCTATCTGAACTTCTCTGATCCGTGGCCGAAGGCGCGCCATGCGAAACGACGTCTGACAAGTCCGCTCTTTCTCGCGCGCTATCGCACCGTCTTGAAGGCGGATGGGGAGCTGCGCTTTAAGACGGACAATATGGGGCTGTTTGACTACTCGCTTGAGACAATGGCGGCGGAGGGGTGGCAGCTCTCGCGTGTGACGCACGATCTCCACGCGCTCGACGAGACGGACAATATCATGACAGAGTACGAGCGCAAGTTTAGCGCACGCGGGGCGAAGATCGGTCGTCTCGTGGCGCGTCCGCCAGAGGGGCGAGCGTGATGCGTACGCGCTATACACTCTTCAAGAGTGAGACGGAGCCAATTGTCATTATCATGGCGATCCTCCTTGTGGCAGGAACGATCAATGTGTTTAGTTCGAGCTATGTACTTGCGGCGATGAATTTCGAGAATCCCTATTATTTTCTGCAGCGGCATCTGGTGTGGGTTTTTCTCGGACTGATCGCGTGTTGGCTTTGCCGCCGCATAAACTACCAACGGATGCGCGGATTGATGTTCGTCGGCATGGGCATCACAGTGTTTTTATTGGTTGCTGTGCTCTTTGTTGGAACGACGGTAAATGGGGCGCAGCGATGGCTCGCGTTCGGCGCACTGAGCTTTCAGCCCGCGGAGTTTGCAAAGCTGATGGCGGTGCTCATGGGGGCGTTTTCGATCTCGGCGGTGCTCAGCAAGGAGCATTTTCGCATGGAGCGGGATGGAAGCCAAGTTGCGATCCCGTTCGGGGCAATTCTCGTGATGGCATTCCTTGTCTATCGCGAGCCGGACTTTGGTACGGCGTGCATTGTGTTCGGTGTGCCGCTCCTCATGGCACTTGTCCTCCTTGTCCGCCCGCTGCTCTGGCTCTGGATCGTGCCGGTCACCTTTGGTTTGGCATTTGCGATCGGGACGCTGCAGCCCTATCGCATGAAGCGCATTGATGTTTGGTTCGACCCGTGGTCGGATGCGCGTGATGCGGGCTATCAGATGGTGCAGTCACTCTCGACGATCGGCTCGGGCGGGATCTTTGGTATGGGGTTCGGCGACGGTGTGAGCAAGTACGAGTATTTGCCTGAGGCACATACGGACTTTGCCTTTGCGATCTTCAGTCAGGAGCACGGGTTCTTTGGCGTTCTGCTGATCTTCTTCCTATTCGCCGTGCTGCTCATCACGTGCATGCGTGTTGCGGCGCGTGCAAAGGATACGTTTGGGCAGGTACTCGCGCTCGGTATTATTTTCCTCGTGCTCGGACAGGCACTCGCAAATCTCGCAATGGTTGCGGGGCTGTTGCCCGTCGTGGGGGTGCCGCTGCCGTTCATCAGCTACGGAGGTTCGTCGCTGATCGTGACAATGGCGGGCATGGGGATGCTGCTTGGTATTGCCGATCGCAGTCAGGATGCGCCGCCCGCGAAGAAAAAGCCGGAGACGGCGGAGGAGCGGCGGAGCAAGATGCACGCAGTCCGATGATGGGAGGGGCTGAGGCATTTTCGGCGTCAGCCCCATTTTAGTGAGGTTATTGGATGTTCAGTGATTTCTTTTTGGGGATGCAGCAGGATCTGAAGATCTTTCTTTTGCCGCCCGTCATCTGCGCCGTCTTTCGCCTGATTTTTATTCTGGTCTACCGGCCGAAGAAGTCCCCCGTCGGGGAGTGGCGGAAGTGGATTACCTGCTTCCGTTACGGATTTTGGTGGGGGATGGATTTCAACGCCTATGCCTTCCTGATTCCGCTCGTCCTCGTCTCCCTGCCTGGGGCGTTCCTCCCTGCGTACTTTGCCGTGGGGGATACGGTGCGCGTCGTCCTCTTCCTTGTCTATGCTGCAGCCCTCTATACGGCGTTCATCGGCAAGATGATTTTCTACGCGCATTTTCACGACACGTTTAATCAGACAATCTGGCTTGGTAAACATGCGGATAAGAAAAATTTTGCCGATATTTTCTTCCATCAAAATCATGGAGCATGGCTGCTCCTCGGCTATCTTCCCTATCTGGCACTCTGCACGTTTGCGGCACATGCCGTCCTTGGCCTGCCGTCCTTCGCCTATCCCGTGCTGATGGACGGCGCGGGGCAGTATGCCGTGAATGCGCTCGTCTTCATCGCTTCGATTCTACTTTTTTACTGGCTGCGCTACGGTGGGACGCTGCGGCATCGGTTGAAGCCTGAATGGGACGAGGTGCCCGCCTTCGTGAAGGAAGATCTCGTTCTAGGCAAGGCATCGATCGATGATCTGATCGCGCTCAAAATGGTGTGGAAGCGTCCCGTGCAGGATGCTCTGAAGCATTCCGACGAGGAGTCGTACGCGATTTTGAAATGCGTGCTGCCGCCTGATTCGCCTGTGGAAAAACCTCTGGAGGTGTTCCGACGGACAGCGGACGGGGCACGTATCGATCCGCCGCAGCATATTTTCTTTCTTTTGGCGGAGAGCTATGGGCAGGTGCACTTCGATGCGCCCTATGCCGGGCTGAATCTGATGGAGGCAGGCGCACGCTTTCGTGCGGAGCCGCATACCGTCTGCATCAACAACTTCCTCTCGAGCGGGATGATCTCGCAGCCGTCCCTTGTCAGTCTGCTCCTCGGTGTCTATGATGCGGACATGGAGCTGAATGAAAATGTGCTGTTTTGGAATCATACGCTGCCTACATCACTGCCGCTGCAACTCAAGGCGCTTGGCTATCATACTAGCTTTTGGTACGGTGGAGGTCTGAACTGGGGGAGTTTGTCTCATTTTCTCCCTGCACTTGGATTCGATGAGGCGTATGGCGGCGTGGAGATCTGCGCTTCCGATGCGCCGCGCACATGGCTTGGCGTTTACGATCATATCTTTTTGAACGAGGCTGCACGGAGGATTCGTGACGAGGGAGATGCGGTACCGTCCTTCCACTTCCTCTATACGACCTCGAATCACGGCCCCTTCCGCCTTCCCCTTGAGGAGTATGGCTTTGATGCGGCGCGCCTCAACCCCGAGATGGCGGAAGCTCTGAAGAACTCCATGAAAAAATACCGTGGTTTGGGCTGCGCATGGTACGCCGATCAGGCGCTCTGCAAATTTATTGAAGAGATGCGCGCGGCGTTTCCCGACAGCCTATTCATCGTTACGGGCGATCACATGGGCGGGGAGGTGCCGCTCATTGAAGGGGTGACGGAGCGGCAGGAGCTTCTCCTGCGTGAGCAGATTCTCACATCGTTCTCGATGCATCATCCACAGCTCACAGCGGAGCATCTGGCTCACAACGAGATTGGCGGGCATATGAATATCCTGCCGACGCTCATCGAGCTGATCGCGCCGAAGGGGTTCTCTTACTATGCTGTTGAGAAGCCTCTGACGGAGCGGATCGAGCGGGTTGTGACACCCTATGCATGGCTTACGCATGAGGAGATCGGACGCTATCAAGATTGCAAGGCGCAGGAATTGAAGGTGACGGCGGGGGCACTGCCGTGGCGCGTCGATACGGAGCGCTTCACGGAGGAGCGCGATGCGTACTGTGAGCTGACGGCGTACTATGTGCGACATCCGGAGCTGCTTGTGGGTGAGAATGGGTGAATGGGGGCGGGCACGCCCCTTTTTTGATTTTTCATCAAAACTCACAAGAAAGACACGCTAGGAGAAGTGTAAATAGAAAACTTTGTCAAATATGCGTTGACAAGCGTTTTGACGGATGATATTATGTGACAGTCCCCTTTTTGGAGGTGAACTATGTCTCTGGAGAAATTGCGCACAGCGCGTACCGTTGCCGGCATACATCAAGTGTGCAGAGTGGTGGAGAGCGGCGCGGCAGAGATGGTGTTCATCGCCGCGGATGTCGATGAGCGCGTGCTTGGCACATTGCTCACGGCGTGCAGGGACGCGGGAATCATACCTGACCGCACGGCGACGAAAGCTGAGCTCGGTGCGCACGCACGCCTCGATGTGGGCGCTGCAGCGGTCGCAATACTACGGTAAAAACGCAGCCTCTGCGTTTTCATACAAAGCATTTGAATGACGACAAAGGAAGGAGGTGCAGTATGCCAACGATCAATCAGCTCATTCGCAAGAGCCGGAAGAGCCTTGAGGAGAAATCGAAAGCACCAGCACTGAAGAACAGCCCGCAGAAGCGCGGTGTCTGCACGCGTGTCTATACGTCCACGCCGAAGAAGCCGAACTCTGCTCTTAGAAAGGTTGCTCGTGTTCGCTTGACGAACAGCATCGAGGTGACCGCATACATCCCCGGAATCGGGCACAATCTGCAGGAGCACAGCGTCGTCCTTATTCGCGGCGGCCGCGTGAAGGATCTGCCGGGTGTTCGTTACCACATCATTCGCGGGTCGCTCGATACCGCCGGTGTGCAGGATCGTGCACAGGGGCGTTCGAAGTACGGCGCGAAGCGTGCGAAGAAGAAGTAAGGAAGTATATCGTTAGGAGGTTGGGCTATGCCACGTAAGGGCCCCGTGCCGAAGCGGGATGTTCTGCCGGATCCGGTATATCATTCCAAGACGGTGACGAAGTTTATCAACAAGGTTATGCTCTCGGGCAAGAAGAGTGTTGCACAGCGCGTTGTGTACGATGCGTTTGACACGATTCGCGAGAAGACGGGTCAGGATCCGCTCGAGGTATTCGAGACGGCGCTGCGCAACGTCATGCCTGTGCTCGAGGTCAAGGCACGCCGCGTCGGCGGTGCCAACTATCAGGTTCCGGTCGAGGTTCGTGCGGATCGCCGCATGACGCTCGGCATCCGCTGGCTTGTCGGCTATGCGCGTCTGCGCGGCGAGAAGACGATGGATGCACGTCTCTCGGCAGAGCTGATGGACGCTGCGAACAATACGGGCGCGGCAATCAAGAAGAAGGAAGATACGCACAAGATGGCGGAGGCCAACAAGGCATTCGCACATTATCGCTGGTAATCTCCAGCAGTGTAAGGAGCGATAGGAAACAGTGGCAAGAGAATATTCCCTTGAAAAAACGCGGAATATCGGCATCATGGCTCACATCGATGCCGGCAAGACGACGACCACCGAGCGCATTCTCTTCTACACGGGCGTAACGCACAAGATCGGCGAGGTTCATGAGGGCGCTGCCACCATGGACTGGATGGTTCAGGAGCAGGAACGCGGCATTACGATTACGTCGGCGGCGACGACCTGTCACTGGAAAGACCATCGCATCAATATCATTGATACGCCGGGTCACGTTGACTTTACGGTCGAGGTAGAGCGCTCGCTGCGCGTGCTGGACGGCACGGTCGCCGTTCTGACCGCACGCGGCGGTGTTGAGCCGCAGACGGAGACGGTCTGGCGCCAGGCAGAGCGGTACAATGTGCCGCGCATGGCATATGTCAACAAGATGGACATTACGGGCGCAGATTTCTTCAATGTTATGAAGATGATGCGCGAGCGTCTCAATGCGAACCCGGTGGCGATTCAGCTGCCGATCGGTGCAGAGGATGAGTTCAAGGGCATCATCGACCTCGTGAAGATGGACGCCATCGTGTACGAGGACGATCTCGGTAAGGTGACCGATGAGGTCGAGATTCCGGCTGAGTACAAAGAGCAGGCGGAAGAGTACCGAGAGAAGCTCGTCGAGGCGTGCGCCGAGGCGGATGATGAACTCATGGAGAAGTACCTCGGCGGTGAGGAGGTCACGGAGGAGGAGATCCGCCGTGCGATTCGCAAGGCGACGATTGCCTGCGAGATGACGCCCGTCACCTGCGGTACGTCGTACCGCAACAAGGGCGTGCAGCCCCTCCTCGATGCGATCGTTGACTACATGCCCGCTCCGACGGACATTCCGCCGATTGCAGGTGTGAACCCCGACACGGGCGAGGCGGACAGCCGCCCCGCATCGGATACGGCGCCATTCTCGGCACTCGCGTTCAAGATTATGACGGATCCGTTCGTTGGCAAGCTCGCGTTCTTCCGTGTCTACTCCGGTACGCTGAACTCCGGCTCCTACGTCTTCAATGCGACGAAGGACAACAAGGAGCGCATCGGCCGCATCCTGCAGATGCACGCGAACAACCGCAAGGAGATCGACGTGGTCTACAGCGGCGACATCGCGGCGGCGGTCGGTCTGAAGAACACGACGACGGGCGACACGCTCTGTGACGAGAGCAAGCCGATCATTCTCGAGTCGATGGAGTTCCCGGATCCCGTTATCTCTGTTGCGGTTGAGCCTGCAACGAAGAACGATCAGGAGAAGATGGGCATTGCGCTCCAGAAGCTCGCTGAGGAGGATCCGACGTTCCGCGTTCACACGGATGCAGAGACGGGACAGGTCATCATCTCGGGTATGGGCGAGCTGCATCTGCAGATCATCGTCGACCGTATGCTCCGCGAGTTCAAGGTCGACTGCAAGGTTGGCGAACCGCAGGTCGCATACCGCGAGACGATCCGCAAGTCGGTCAAGGCAGAGGGCAAGTTCGTTCGTCAGTCCGGCGGTCACGGCCAGTACGGTCACTGCTGGCTCGAGCTCATCCCCCAGGATGCGGGCGAGGGCTTCAGCTTCGAGAACAAGGTCGTCGGCGGCGTGATTCCGAAGGAATTCATCAACCCGATCGAGGCCGGTGTCCGTCAGGCGATGGAGGGCGGCGTTGTCGCCGGCTATCCGATGGTCGACATCAAGGTCATTGTCTACGACGGTTCGTTCCACGAAGTCGACTCGTCCGAGGCAGCATTCAAGGTGGCAGGTTCGATGGCGTTCAAGGCGGGTGCCGAGAAGGCAAGCCCCGTGCTCCTCGAGCCGTATGTCAAGGTCGAGGTCACGGTGCCCGAGGAGTACATGGGCGATGTCATCGGCGACCTGAACTCGCGCCGTGGACGCATCGACGGCATGGAGCCGCGCAACGGCGTGCAGGTCATCAACGCGTTCGTTCCGCTCTCGGAGATGTTCGGTTACTCGACGGATCTCCGTTCCAAAACCCAGGGTCGCGGGAACTACTCCATGGAAGTTTCCTTCTATGACGAAGTTCCTAAGAATATAGCTGACGCTGTAGTCGCCAAGAACAAAGGCGAATAAGGAGGCAATTTTAAATGGCAAAGGAAAAGTTTAACCGCAGCAAGCCCCATGTCAACATCGGCACGATCGGCCACGTTGACCACGGCAAGACGACGCTGACGGCTGCAATCACGAAGGTTCTCTCCGAGAAGGGCTATGCGAAGTTCGAGGACTACGCGGACATCGACAAGGCTCCGGAGGAGCGCGAGCGCGGTATCACGATCAACACGGCACACGTTGAGTATGAGACAGACAACCGTCACTATGCGCACGTTGACTGCCCGGGCCACGCGGACTATGTCAAGAACATGATCACAGGTGCTGCACAGATGGACGGCGCGATCCTCGTTGTCTCCGCTGCTGATGGCCCGATGCCCCAGACGCGTGAGCACATCCTGCTCGCACGTCAGGTCGGCGTTCCGGCTCTCGTTGTCTTCCTCAACAAGGTTGACCAGGTTGACGATCCCGAGCTCCTCGAGCTCGTCGAGATGGAAGTCCGCGAGCTGCTTTCCCAGTATGAGTTCCCCGGCGATGACATCCCCGTTGTTGCAGGCTCGGCGCTGAAGGCACTTGAGGGCGACGAGGCGATGAAGGCGAAGATCCTCGAGCTCATGGATGAGGTTGACAAGTACATCCCGACGCCGACGCGTGACACGGACAAGCCGTTCCTCATGCCGGTTGAGGACGTGTTCACGATCACGGGTCGCGGCACGGTTGCTACGGGTCGCGTGGAGCGCGGCGAGCTGAAGCTGAACGATACGGTTGAGATCGTCGGCCTTCAGGAAGAGGCGCGCAGCACGGTTGTCACGGGCATCGAGATGTTCCGCAAGCTGCTCGACAGCGCTGTGGCGGGCGACAACATCGGCGCTCTGCTCCGCGGTGTTGACCGCAAGGACATCGAGCGCGGCCAGGTTCTCGCAAAGCCGGGTTCCATCAACCCGCACACGAAGTTCAAGGCGCAGGTCTACGTCCTGACGAAGGAAGAGGGCGGCCGTCATACGCCGTTCTTCACGAACTATCGTCCCCAGTTCTACTTCCGTACCACGGACGTGACGGGCGTTGTCCGTCTCCCCGAGGGCACTGAGATGGTCATGCCCGGCGATAACGTCGAGATGGAAGTCGAGCTCATCACCCCGATCGCGATCGAGCAGGGGCTCCGCTTCGCTATCCGCGAGGGCGGCCACACGGTCGGCGCGGGTCGTGTTACGGCGATTGAAGGTTAATCTAACCTACTGATATTCCCTAGGAGGAGGAGCGGCGCGCTCGCGTCGCTCCTTTTCGGGGGAATAAACATAACTTCTTTTTCATCTTTTGGAATCATACGACAGACGACGTACTCCATGCGATGACATGGCAGATGGCTATGCCCCGGCGGGGCAGAGGGAACTGCCGTGGAGAAATGTTTGGGGCGAGACCCCGGACGAAGGAGGAAAACTACTTTGGCGAAACAGCAGAAAATCAGAATTCGTTTGAAGGCCTATGACCACAAGGCGCTCGACCAGAGTGCGGCGAAGATCGTCGACACGGCGAAGAAGACGGGCGCAATGGTCTCCGGCCCCATTCCACTTCCGACGGAGAAGAATGTCTATACGATTCTCCGTTCTCCGCACGTCAACAAGGACTCGCGCGAGCAGTTTGAGATGCGTACGCACAAGCGTCTCATCGACATCCTGCAGCCGACGAACAAGACGGTCGATTCGCTCATGCGTCTCGATCTGCCTGCCGGCGTTGACATCGAGATTAAGCTCTAATAGGAGGTGGAAGCCTTGGCTAAGGCTATTTTAGGAAGAAAACTGGGCATGACCCAGATCTTCACAGAGGAAGGCCGCGTCGTTCCCGTGACGGTCGTTGAGTCCGGCAACAACTTTGTGCTCCGGAACAAGACCAACGAGACGGACGGCTATAACGCTGTGCAGCTCGGGTTTGGCGATATCAAGGAGAAGAACGTCACGAAGCCGCTCAAGGGTCAGTTTGAGAAGGCGGGCGTGAAGGCGGTGCGTTTCATTCGTGAGATGCGTCTTGCTGCTCCTTCCGAATACAATGTTGGTGACACGATCGGCGTCGACATCTTCGCTGCGGGCGATCTCGTCGATGTGGTCGGCACGTCCAAGGGCAAGGGCTTCGCGGGCGGCATCAAGCGTCACAACTTCGCGCGCGGCCCGATGGGTCACGGCTCGAAGTCGCATCGCGAGCCGGGCTCGACGGGTGCGATGATCTCC
>NZ_ALKG01000085.1 GCF_000286455.1 Selenomonas sp. FOBRC6 | reverse complement strand
TAGCATGCGGCGATGCCTGTGTCCATTGAAAAAACCTGCCACAGAAAATCATCGCTCTGCAACAGCTTTATATATCTTCAAGCAGGACTGTATCCTACTTATCCTGAAAGAGATCTGTGGAGAGATAGCGATCGCCCCCATCAGGAAGAAGGACGACGATATTCTTGCCAGCGAAGTCCGGACGGCGTGCAAGTTCCACCGCTGCTGCAAGGGCAGCGCCCGAAGAGATCCCGACCAGTGCGCCCTCGCGGCGTGCGAACTCTCTGCCATAGGCAAAGGCATCCTCGTTCTTCACCTGAATGACCTCGTCGTATACTTTCGTATCGAGAGTCGTGGGAATAAAGCCTGCACCGATGCCTTGAATCTTGTGCGGTCCCGGCTTGCCGCCCGAGAGCACGGGCGAATCTACCGGCTCGACGGCAACGACGTGAATGGATGGATTTTTACTCTTTAGATAGCGGCCTACTCCCGAGACCGTACCGCCCGTACCGACACCTGCAATAAACGCATCGATGTTGCCGTCCGTGTCCTCCCAGATCTCGGGGCCTGTTGTACGCTCATGCACCGCAGGATTTGCAGGATTCTCAAACTGGGACGGGATGAAGGAGTTCGGAATCTCCTTCTGCAGCTCCACTGCACGCGCTATTGCGCCCTTCATACCCTGCGAGCCGTCCGTCAGCACAATCTCTGCTCCATATGCCTTGAGGAGGTTGCGGCGCTCCACGCTCATCGTCTCCGGCATCGTGAGGATTGCATGATAGCCGCGCGCAGCCGCAACCGCTGCGATGCCGATGCCCGTATTGCCGCTCGTCGGCTCGATCAGCGTCGCTCCCGGCGCGATCTTGCCCTCGCGCTCCGCCTGCTCGATCATCGCGATTGCAATGCGATCCTTGACCGAACCCGCCGGATTGAAATACTCGAGCTTTACGACAATGTTTGCTGGAAGATTATACTCCTTTGCAAATGCCTTTGCCGCAAGCAGCGGCGTACGCCCGATCAGTTCCGTCACCGACTGATAGATATTTGCCATGATCCATTCTCCTTTAATTATTCGCCGTGTAAAGTAAACATATCGAAAAAGTATGTTTATATATTACTCCCTTTTGCAGAACATGTCAAGAGCTCCGTAAAAAATAAAATCACCACACAAAGGATTCTTTATGTGGCGATTCCATTGATCTATTTTCGCTCCGAATACCATCCTCATGTTGGCGCGAAATAGACCTTAATATGTGTTCCCTGGTCGACAATGTCGTTGACGCTGAGGCTCTGAGAGACGGCAGCACCCGTACCCTCACTCTCAAAGAAGAGTCCCCGCTGCTCGGCGAGACGCGCCGCCTCGCGCATGGAGAGCCCTGTAAAGTCCGGCACGAGCGCCTTGCCCTCGGGCGGTGTTGCGACGGCCTCCATGCGCGTCTCCTCCCCCGTCGTGCGTGCAGGTTCCTCACTCTCCTCAGCCTGCGTAAAGGGATTGCTCGACGGTTCGACATGTGCGTATCGCAGGAGCTGTGCAAAAATACGCGAAGCGACAGGCGCGGCGATCTGTCCACCGTAGAAGTTGCCGCCGTGCGGGTCGTCGATCATGACGAGCACGGTGAAGATGGGATCCTCCACGGGGGCGAATCCACAGAACGAGGCGATGTAGCGCCCCTCCATATAGCCGGAGGTGTCGAGGCGGATCTTCTGCGCAGTGCCGGTCTTGCCCGCGATGCGGTATCCCTTGACCCCCGCCTTCGAGCCGCCGCCCGTTGCAACAACCTGCTCGAGGAGGCCGATGAGCGTGCGGTTCACCGTACGCTGCAGCGTCTCGTGGATGAGCTGCGGCGTGCGCTCCTCATAGACGGAGCCGTCGGGGTTCTTGATCGCGCGCACGATATGCGGGCGCATGAGGGTGCCACCGTTGGCAATTGCGGACATCGCCGTCACAAGCTGGAGCGGCGTCACGGCAATACTCTGCCCGATGGCAGTGGTCGCAATATCCGAGTCGCGCATATCCTCGGGCTTGAAGAGAATGCCCTCCTCCTCGCCCGGCAGATCGATCCCCGTCTGTGCGCCAAAGCCAAAGAGCCGCGTATAGTGCATGAGCTTCTCCGCGCCAAGTGAGAGGCCAACCTGCGCAAATCCTGTATTGAGCGAATTCTTCACGATGTCGGTGAAGGTGACGGCGCCGTAGCTCTCATTGCTCCAGTTCTGGATGCGCCTCCCTGATACCATGACGTAGCCGGGGTCAAAAAAGACCTGATTTGGTGTGACGATGCCCTCCTGCAGCGCCGCACCTGCAACAATCGCCTTGAACGTGGAGCCCGGCTCATAGATAAAGGATACAGCACGGTTCTTCCAATTCTCCTGTGGATAGTCCCAGAAGCGATTCGGGTTGTACGATGGACGCGATGCCATCGCGAGGATCTCCCCGGTCTTAGGATCCATGACGATCGCCGTGATGGAGGCAGGATTGTTCTCCGCCATTGCGCGGTCAAGCTCCTGCTCCACCATAAACTGAATCGTACTGTCAATCGTAAGAACGGCCGTCTTGCAGTAGTCGCCACGATAGGTACGCCGCCCGAAAAAGATGGAGTCGAGGATCGGCCGCCGCTGCCCGTCGACGGTCAGGCGCTCCTCGCGCACCTCACCCTTGAGCAGCGGATCGAGTGCCTGCTCCACGCCGTCAAGTCCTTCATCGTCCGTGCCGACGAAGCCAAGCAGGTTTGCGGCGAGCGCATCGTTCGGATAGTAGCGCTTCGCCTCGTTCTGAAAGCCGAGACAGTCGCTGTAGCCCTTCTCACGGATGACGGCGCGAACCGCTTCATACTCACTGTGTTCAAGTCTCCGCTTGACCCAGACAAAGCCGCCGCCGACGGCGATATCGTCTAGGATCTCCTGCTCCGTGAGGCCGATGACGGGCGCGATATCCGCCGCAATCGCCGCTGGATCATGCGACTCATAGACGTGGTTCGGGTCGATGAAGAGCGATTTCGTCATATTGCTGACGGCGAGTTCCTTGCCGTTGCGGTCGAGGATTGCACCGCGCAGGGACTGGATGCGGAACTCATAGCCGCTCTGGTCGCGCATGCGCTGTGCGAGCGCATCGCCCTGAATAACCTGCAGATAGGCATAGCGAAACGTCAGCACAATGATGCCGACAAACATGAGCAGGGCAACGCGTGCAATGCGTCCCTGCACCGTTGCCCGAAGATTCTTCATTGTTTTGCACGCCCCCCATCAAATCACTCCCGTGTCATCATACCATAAATATGCATGAAAAAAAAGCCGCTGCAGCGCCTATACGCCGCGGCGGCCTTTTGTCAAAGCGAAAAAATCAGTGATGATCTTCTTTTTCTGCCTGTTCGATCTCCTCGCGCGTGACAACCCCCTGCGCGATGAGTTCGTTCACCCACGCGCCATGGTGATGCGCCGCGTAGGACGCCTTGATCGTACCGTCCTTCATGCCGTGCAGAGAGTCCGGATTGACACCCGCCGCAAGATAGATGTGTCCGAGTGCCGCAGCAAAGCAGACCGCAGCCGCGATGCTGTGCACGGGGATGGCAAGTGCCGTGATGGTCGCCGGCAGGATGCTGTCGCCCATCCAGAGAATCACGCCCGAGAGGGCAATGACGAGGGCGAGCGCAAGCTGAAGCGCGATGTTCATCTTCTCGCCGCCGTTGTAGAAGCCCTGCGGAGGCATATGTGGATCTTTGCCCATCAGCTCGATCGGGAACTTCTGCATGAACTCCATATCCTTCTTGCCGAAGCGGAACACTTCCTTGATCATCGTCAGATAGCCCTCACGTGCGATGAAGAAGCCGATGATCGGAGTTGCAATAAAGATGACACCAAACACACGATGTGCGTACATGAGCGTCTTGTCGCCGAAGATATCGTACATGAAGCGGAACGTATCCGCATACAGCGGCAGCGCCGTGAGGAAGAGCATGAAGAACGCAAATGCGTTCAGCCAGTGACAGAGCGCAAATGTCTTCTGATGGCGCGGAACAAATTTCTTGTTGATCAGCATTGTGCTCACCCCTTCTCCTGTTCCTTCGCCGCACTCTTGGCGCTCGATTTAACCATCTTGCTGAGCACCATGGCGCCGACGATACCGGCAGCAGCGCCGCCGATGGCAAGTTTCGTAAAGGTACGGCCTGCCTTCCAGAGGTCGATCGAGAGCGGCGTAACGGGATTTGCCGGCAGACCGAACACCTCCGGTTTGTCGGGCAGGACGTAGATCATGTGCGTGCCGCCGACCCCCTCGGGACAGTAGATGTTCGCGTTCGGATGGTTCGGTTGGATCATCGCGAGGCGCTCCGCCGCGAGCTGCTTCATCTCCTCGATCGTGCCGAATTCCAGCGCGTGCGAAGTGCAGGTCTTGGCGCACGAGGGCTTCAGGATCTCCCCCGTCGTCTCATAGCCGTGCGCGATGCGATCATAGCAGAGATCGCACTTCGTGGACTTGTGACGGATCTCGTCAATCTTGGGAATGTGCCACGGGCAGTTGTGCTCACAGTAGTGGCAGCCGACGCATTTCGACTCGTCAATGACGACCGTGCCGTTCTCGTTGCGGTTGATGGCATTCTCCGGGCAGCCCTTCGCGCAGGCGGGGTCGCCGCAGTGAAAGCAGTTCTTCTTGAAGAAGTCCCAGTGGAACTTCCCCTTGTCATCAAAACGCTCCTTCATCTCGATGAGCGTATAGACACGCGGCGTAAGGTCTTTGTGCGACTGGTACTCGCCCTCGAACGGTGTGTCCATATCGGGCGGCAGGTCGTGCCACTGTTTGCAAGCCACCATGCAGCCGCGACACGCAGTGCAGCGCGACATATCATGCAGCATTGCGATTTCCTGTGTCATGACGTTCGCTCCTCTCCTTATCTGAGTTGATACATTTTATTCCATTATGGTGTTGCCCTTTTTATGAAGCCCCTTCTCCTCGGCGAGGAGATCGAGATGGACGCTCGCCCAGTCCTGCCGATAGATTGCATCGGCATCGCTGCCATCCACAGGACCGCGATAGGTTTTGATATAGCTGTTGCATTCGTCACAAATATCAAGACGCATCAGATCGCTGTCCGTCGGTTCGAGCATGTGCATCTTCTCCAGATCCGTGTTGCCGCAGTAGACGCAGCCAACACGCGCATAGAGCCAACGCGTGCCGCATCCGCCGCAGACGAGGTCGCGCGTGCGCCCCTGTCGATGCTTGCGGAGATCCGCGATCACGGGCCGCCGTCCGCAGACGGGGCAGAAGTTCTCGCGGAAGCGCGGTGTATCACGGTCGGGATTCCACCCGTCCGGATCCTTCAGCTCTGCGGGTACAAGGGCTGCAATCATACGCCATGTGGTGCTGCGAATAAAGCCCTCGTTGAGCGCGTGCTGCTCGCACAGTGCCGAAAGAGCCTCCTTGTCCTGCGTGAGTACTGCGATGATGAACTCTTCCTTTGCCGCCTTGCGCAGCTTCTTCAGCACAGCGAGATACTCGCGTGCCGATTCCTGCATGAGCGACGGAACCTCCGCCTCTGCGATGCGGGCAAAGACCTCCTCCTGCATCATGTAGACCGCACGCACCATACGATTGCGATAGGTCTCCTGCTGCAGGATGGGCAGCTTCTCCGTCAGCGTCTTTGTGACGGCGCGCTCGGGCAGCCGGATCGGCTCCGGCGTGCCCACCGCCTCACCAACGAGGCGATGGATGCGCTCCGATTCCGCAAGAAACGGATACTGCTTGAGGAAACGCTTCATCGGATCTGTTTTCTTAGCTTTCATAAAAGGGGTCTCCCCGTCTTTTCAGACGTTACTCTTTCATTGATGTATTCATGCGGTCATGCTCCATGCGGTACACGCCCGCAGGGAAAGTCAGACCCTTTCGACGTTCGCAAGGCAGGCCTTGAACTCCTGCTCCTGTACGTTCGGATCGAGCGCGTCGATGGTAAGATAGTTCGTCGAAGGACCCTTTGAAAGACCCTTGAATCCCCAGTTATAGGGCATCCAGATCATATGCGTCAGCTTGCCGTTGACCGTGAGCGGCTGCGCACGCTTCGTCACCATCGCCTTGACCTCAATTGCACCGCGCGCCGTGCTGACACGGACGAGGTCGCCGTTGCGGACACCGAGTTTCACCGCCAACTGCTCGGACATCTCGACGAACGGTTCCTTGACCAGCTCGTTGAGATATGGGATGTGACGCGTGATTGTGCCCGAGCACCAGTGCTCCGTCAGACTCGAGGAGCAGAGGACGTATGGATACTCGTCCGGCGTACCGATCTTCTGGTACTTCGGCACACGCGGATAGATGACGCAGGGGTTGAACTCGGTCTTCTGTCCCTCGTTCATCACGTTCTTCGTCGGGCTTTCGACCGGCTCATAGAACTCGGGCATGGGACCGTCTACAGGAACATAGGAGTGATCGCGCGTCTCTCCGTTCTCTACATCGCTGTATTCGGCGGCAAAGAGACGGGCAATGCCCTCGGCATTCATGCGGAATGGCTTCTGACCGCCGGGCGTGTTCGGCCCCTGCGTACGGTCGGCAACGTCGGGAACGTCGTAGCCGTCCCACATCCCCTTTGCTTCATCCCACCAGACGAGAGCTTGCCCCGGACGGACAGGCTTGCCGTTCTCATCGCAGGAGGCACGGTTGTACAGCATATGGATGTTGTCAGGCCAGACCCATGCAAAGTTCGGGTAGATACCCATGTCGCCATGGTCTTCCTGCCCGCGGCGCTTCGCCATGTGCACGCCGTCGCCGTAAACGCCCGTGAAGATCCACATGCCAGCCATCGTCGTGCCGTCGTCGCGGATCTCGCGGATGCCGCGCAGGAGATGCCCGTCCTTCAGATCGTAGCCGTTGCACTCCTTCATGATGTTCTCGACGTAGGTCTGTCCATCGTCCGGATCGCCGTAGTTCCATGTGAGAAGCTTGATTGTATTGTCCTTTGGATCCGTGGAGTCCTTGTAGAGTTCCACGATCCGCTTCCAGAGCTTGTCAATGATCCAGTAGTCGGGACGCGAGTCATTGGCGGGATCCGGCCCCTTCATGCGCCACTGAATCATGCGCATGGAGTTCGTCATCGTACCGTTGCGCTCGAGATAGGATGCCGCCGGCATAAAGATGACCTCGGTCTTGATATCCGCCGGATTGTCGCCGGGGCGATCCCAGAACGCCGCTGTCTCGTTGATGAAGACATCCTGTACGATGAGTGTATCGAGATTCTTAAGCCCCTCGTTGACCACCGTCAGATTTGCGTTCGTCACCTGCGGGTTCTGTCCGCAGACGTAGATGCACTTGACAATACCCTCGATCGCCTTTTCAAACATGACGTAGAGTGAGTCGTTGTGCGTGCCGTTACGGATCGGCAATGCGTTGAACATGTAATCGTTCGATGCATTTGCCGCATCACCGAACCATGCCTTGAGCAGGTTCTTGAGGTACTTCGCCTTGGCCGTACCGTTGTGGTGCGTCCATTTCGCAAGCGTATCGTCCGTGTGCGTCGGATATGCCAGATAGGCCGGATAGTACTGGAACATAATGCCGTAGTCCGTCGAGGACTGCACGTTCGGCTGTCCGCGCATCGCGTCAATGCCGCCGCCCGAGACACCGATGTTGCCCATGAGCAGCTGGATGATCGTGAAGCAGCGGATATTCTCCACGCCGATCGTGTGCTGGCACATGCCGAGCGCGTACATCATGACCGTCGGCGTGATCGTCGAGAAGAGCTCTGCCGCCTTCTGGATATCCGCCACAGGCATACCCGTGATCGCAGACGCCTTTTCCATCGTATAGCGCGAGAAATGACGTGCAAGGTGATCCATGACCGTGCCGGGGGTTGCAAGCGTGAGTGCCTTCATCGGTTTGCCGTTGCTGTCGAGCTTGTAGCCCCACGACTCCTTGTTGTACGTGCGCGTCTTCTCGTTGTATCCGGAGAAGATGCCCGCATCGAAGTCAAAGTCGTCGCGCAGGACGCAGAATGCGTTCGTGTTGCGGCGCAGATAGTCAATATCGTATTTCTTGTTCTGGATAATATAATTGATAAGTGCTCCGAGGAATGCGATATCTGTGCCGGGACGCAGCTGGAAGAAATGGTCTGCAACGCGCGAAGTACGGGTATAGCGGACATCGACATGGACGATAATCGCGCCGTTGTCCTTTGCCTCCATGACGTTCTTCATCCCCATCGGATGACACTCCGCCATGTTCGATCCTTCGATCCAAACCATCTTCGCATGCTTGATGTTGTACCACGAGCCGTTCATTGCCCCGCGCCCGAATGCAGCACTGAGTGCCGGCGGCGTCGTTGCGTGGCAGACACGCGTCTGGTTGTCGAGTTTGACCACACCGAGACCGCGCACCATTTTAATCAGCTGGTAGCACTCCTCGTTGTTGACCTGCGAGCCGCCAATCAGACCAATCGCATCGGTACGGTTACTCATGAACTTGTAGCCGTTCGCCTCGTCCTGACCGACCCAGTTCTCGTCACGCGCCTTCTTGATGGCACGCGCTGCGCGGTCGATTGCCTCCTCCCAGCTGATCTCCACCCAGTGATCGCTGCCGGGCGCACGGTACATGGGGCACTTCGGACGCTCTGCCGAGTTCGGAATGTGACCGTAGCCAACACCCTTCGGGCACAGACCACCACGGTTGACCGGATGATCCGCCGCACCTTCGAGGTTGATCAGCTTGCCGTCCTTCACATAGCCGAGCGTGCCGCAGCCGCAGGCGCAGAAGTGGCAGACGGAGGTAAATTCGCGACCGCCCGTCAGCTTGTACTCTTTCGCCGCCGCCTCGACTTTGCCGACGTCCAGACCGAGACTTGCAAGTGCCAGCCCGACGCCGCTTAGCCCGGTGGCTTTCAAAAAGTCACGTCTGCTAAGGTTCATCGTGATTCTCCTTTCATATCGGCGGAAATCCGCCGACAGGCTCTCCTAAACCTTAATTAACATATCTATGAAAAACGGGGAAATCCCCTGTTTTCACCTAAAGTACAATGCGCTCGGGGTTCGCGTATACACAGAACGAACCGGGTGCCATACGTGCGCACAGCGTAATGCCGAGCTTGCGGGCAACATCGAGCGAGAGCGTGGTCGGTACGGACTTCGCCGCGACCGCTCCGATGCCCATGCGCCCGAGTTTCAGCATCATCTCCGAGGAACAGCGTCCGCTGAAGACGATGATTTTATCGGTAATCTCCACGTGGTTCTTGAGCGCCCAGCCATAGAGCTTGTCAAAGACGTTATGGCGGCCGACATCCTCACGGAAGACGAGGATTTTCTTGTTCTCCTGATCGTAAATGACCCCACTGTGTACGCCATTCGTCGTGTCGTGCGTCTTAGAGAGGCGCGCGAGCAGCTCATCCGCCGTCGCGAGAATGTCACTCGCGTGGAAGCGCACATCACGCGGACGCTCGAAGATCTCCTCGGGGCGCAGTTTCAAAATTTTGCGTGCTGAGAAGTAACGTGGATTCTTGACGGCTTCCTCCGCCCAACGCTGTGCGTCCTCCGTTGTTGTGACTGAGGCGCGGAGGTGCTCTGCATCCACCGTCAGCTCTGTGATATCGTCATACGTGCGGATGCGCCCCATCTGGGCGAGCATCCCGATGACAAGATCCTCGAAGTCAACGGGCGAACAGAATGCCGTGGTGAAGTTCTCTCCGTTGAGGTCAATGTCGAAGTAGACCTCCTCGGAAGTATATTTATGATCGGGGACGAACGCATTCTTCTCCGATACATAGCGGGTTACGGATACGTCGATAAAATCACTGCGCTGAATTTCCATTTCCCAGTCTTTCCATTCCAATCATTACATTGTCAAAAACATCTCACCGTCTGCGCCGTAAAGAGGTCGTCCCATCAGAAAGAGCGCAAGGCGGACGGCGGTATCCATATCGTCAAGACCAAAGGTCAAAAGATCTGTTTCTGCGGTACATCCTTTTGTAACGTATGCGACCACGCGCTCATCCAACTCCGGTATCCCCATCCCGCGGTCCAGCATGAATGTCGGCAGAACACCGTGTGCGCGGCTCTCTAAGATATATAGTTCTACACTATGGGTATCTATTTTCGCGATAAGATTCTGAAAATCCTTCCGTATCTTTGTTTTTTGTTGGATAAAATATCCTGTGGGCGAGCTGACTGCAACCGCCTCTGCACCCGCCGCCGTAAAACGTGCCGTATCCTTTCCCTCCGTGTCGAGGTCAAATCCGTGGCTGTCACTCTTGATGACCGCCGTACGCACGCCGCGCTGTGCGAGGAGTGGAATGAGCTTTTCAATAAATGTCGTCTTGCCCGTGCCCGAGGCAGGTGCGGCAATGGAGAGAATGGGACACGCGCGCTGCTCGTTCGCAAGACGACCGCATGCAAGGCGATAGGCAGCGGGCGTGTTCACGTTGAACAGCATCCCCGCATCCACCGTAAGCGGAACTTCACGCACGGTAAGCTCCCTGAGGATGATGCCGAGCTTTCGATCGCCGCGTGCAATCGCTGTCGCAAATACTGCGCCCACATCCCGTCGGTAGAGCGCCGCAAGCGGCTGCCAATAGCCGCTGAGCGTCGGCAGAATGACCTGCGTGTCATCGTCCGCATACGGCAGGAGCGTCCGCGCGAGTTCAAAATCATAGAAGGGCATATCTGCCGAGAGGACAAGCGACCACTCCGTCTCCGCCGCCGACAGACCTGCTGCAATCGCCGCCGCAGGCCCCTGTGCAGGGATTTCATCCGTGACGAACATCGCTCCGTACTCTGCGGCAAGCGTCGTGAGCTCTTCCTGCGCCCCCTCTGTTGCGAGGACAATGCTGTGGAAGCCCGCCGTACGCCCTTTGCGAAGCGTGCGTGCAAGGAGGGGCTCACCGTCCAGCGGCAGAAAGCGCTTGTCCCGCCCCATGCGTGTACTCTTGCCGCCCGCCGCCACGATGAGTGTCAGATCGGAGAGATTCATCGTGCGCACTCGCCCGTATCGCCGCGCAGAATCTCGATGCCATGCTGCAGCTGCGGCAGGATAAAACCAAGGCACTCGCGCACCGCCTTCTCGCTGCCCGGCAGGTTGACAATCAGCGTGCGTTTTTTGATGCCTGCCGCCGCACGCGTGAGCATGGCACGCGGCGTCACCTGCATGGAGAGCGCACGCATCGCCTCAGGGATGCCCGGGGTCTCGCGCTCGATGACCTCACGCGTCGCCTCGGGGGTCACGTCGCGCACAGAGAAGCCCGTGCCGCCTGTCGTGAGGATCAGACCCACGCCGCGCTGTGCCCAGAGCTCCATCTCGCGCACAAGCTGCTCCTTCTCATCGGGGACGATGTTGAAGCCCGCGACATGGTACCCCGCCTCGGTCAGCATCTCTCGAATCGCCGCACCGCTCGCATCCTCGCGTTCACCACGCGAGCCCTTATCGCTTGCTGTAATCACAGCGGCATCGAGCGGAATCTTCTCCGTTGTGATCTCCATTTTGTCTCCGACCGTCACCCAGCCGCCATGCAGAACGCGTGCAAATACACCCTCGCGCGGCATGATGCAGTCGCCGACCTGATGGTAGATTTGGCAGTGGCTGTGACACTCCTTGCCGATCTGCGTGATCTCGAGAAAAACATCCCCGACGCGCAGCCGCGTGCCGATAGGAAGCTCCTTAAAATGAAAGCCGTCCGCAACGACATTCTCACCAAACGCCCCGAAATCCACATCCGCGCCGCGCGCGCGGAAGTCGTCGATCTCGCCAAGTCCGAGAAGGCTCACCTGACGATGCCAGTCGCCCGCATGAGCATCGCCGTCGATGCCGAATTCCGTCATAAAGAAGACGCGATCCAACGCGTGCTTCTGCGTTCCGCGCTTCTCACTGATGCAGAGCGCCCGAATCTCTCCCATATTAACCCCCCACCTGATACATGGCGCGTCGGTCACGCGTCTCTGTGTCCATCTCGAAATAGTGTTCCTCGGGCTTTTTCCAGACCGCATGTGCGATTGCATCCGTCAGCTGTACATCCGTCGCTCCACCGCGCAGGAGTGCACGCGTATCCAGTCCCGCACTGCTGTAGAGACAGAGTTTCAAAAAGCCCTCTGCCGTCAAGCGCACACGGTTGCACGTCGCACAGAATTTGTGTTCCATCGCGTCGATAAAACCGAGTGCCCCGCGGAATCCGGCGGGCTGTACGTACGTGGCCGGACCCTTCGGAACGACGCGTCCGTGCGTTGCCTCTCCGACGGGCAGCAGCGCACCAAACGCATTCTTCAGGCGTGCGCGTACCTCGTCCATCGGCACGCCGCGATATCCCTCTGTACGGGCACAGCCAATGGGCATGAGCTCGATAAAACGCATCTTGATCGCATGATCGCGTGCAAGGGCAGCGAGTGCCGTGATCTCATCATCGTTCACGCCCGCAATCGGCACACAGTTCATCTTGATATCGAGCTGCGTCTCGCCCGTCAGGCGTTCCAGAGTCTCCATGACCGCACCGAACATTGGCCGCCGCGTGATGGAGAAGAACTTGCCGCCGTCGAGCGTGTCGAGGCTGAGGTTTACCGCATCCAGCCCCGCATCCAAGAGCTCGTCCATCATCGCACCGAGCAGCACACCGTTCGTCGTGATCGCAACCGTCTCAATGCCCGGTGTCTCCTTCAACCCGCGCACGAGATGTACAATGTCGCGGCGCACAAGCGGCTCGCCGCCCGTCAGACGCACCTTGCGAATCCCCATCTTCGCAAGTGCACGCACGTTCCGCAGAATCTCCTCATAGGTGAGCACATCCGCGTGCGCCATCTTCTTCACGCCGTGTGCAGGCATGCAGTAGCGACACCGCAGATTGCAGCAGTCCGTCACCGAAATGCGCAGATATTCAATTTTCCTCTGAAACTGATCCTGCATAATAGCCTTCTATCTAAAACTAAAGAATCACAACCTCTACCTCTGTCCCTGCTGCCAGCGGCTTTGTCCCCGCTGGCACATCCACGAACGCATCGCAGCCCGCCGCCGAAAAGAGCGAGCCGGACTCGTGCTGATCAGGCAGCGAGACGCGCCCGTCCGCCTCGATCCGTGCACGCAGGAACCGCCGACCAGGGCACGCCTTTGGAAAGGCGTCGGCGAGCACCGCACGCCGACGTGGGCGCGTGACCTCCGTCTCACCCGCGAGATGAGCCAGTGCCGCACGCGCCATCAGCTCAAACGTCGCGTATGCAGCGAACGGATTGCCCGAGAGCGCAATGCCGAGCATCTTCCCGCGCGTATAGGCAATCGCGGGCGCCCCCGGCTTCATGCAGACGCGCCAGAAGAGACGCTCCGCACCGAGCGCAGGCACAACACCATGCATGATGTCCTTCTTGCCGACGGACACGCCGCCCGAGGTAAGGAACACGTCCACCTTGTCCGCATAAGAGGCAATCACTGATGCTGCCCGCTCCACATCATCCGGCACAGAGCCGACAACCGTCACCTCTGCGCCGAGCTCCTTCAGGCGCCCTGCGAGCAGGTAAAGGTTGCTGTTGTAGATCTTGCCGGGACGAAGAGACTGGCCCGGTTGTAGCAGTTCATCGCCCGTACTGGCGACAGCGACGCGCACGCGCCGACGGACAAGAACGTCCCCATAGCCCTCGCTTGCGAGCACAGCCAGATGCGCCGCGCGGATGCACTGCCCCTGACGAATGAGGACAGTTCCCTTCTTGATGTCCTCGCCCGCATAGCAGTAGTTCTCGTACGGCTCAGACGTGAACGGAACGTGAATTTGCTCCCCGTCCTCACGCACATCCTCCTGCCGCACCACACAGTCGCAGCCCTTTGGAATCGCGCCGCCCGTCATGATGCGGACGCATTCGCCCGCACCGACAACCCCATCGAAGAAATCGCCAGCACACTCCTCGCCGACAACGCGCAGCGTAACGGGATTCTCCGCCGAGGCGCCGCGCGTACTTGCTGCAGCGAACGTATAGCCGTCGAGCGGCGAACGGTCGAACGGCGGGTTGTCAAACCCCGCACGCACATCCTCCGCCGCGACACGTCCCACAGCATCCAGCAGGGGAACGCGCTCCGTTTCCGCAACCGGTGTCGTATGTGCAAGCAGCACCTCTACTGCCTGTTCGAGTTCGATGTCCTGCATCGCAGCCGTCCCCTCCCTGATGTTCATACACGTATCTTTATACAAAATATTCGTCTCTATGTCTGTGCGGAATATCACATTTCACTTTCCGAACGGGCACACGGGATAGTGGCACACCTTGCACTCCATGCAGAGTCCGCCGATGCCGAGGCGCGTGATTTCGCGCCTCGTCCACTCACTGCCCGCAATCACGCGCGGCATAATGATATCAAAGATCGTTGCGGGCGAGTACATGACGCAGCCCGGCAGCCCCATGATCGGTACGCTGCGCCCGTCCTTCTCGTAGTAAGCAAGCAGGAACATCGCACCCGGCAGCACGGGTGCGCCGTACGTCACCACGCGTGCCCCCGTCGCACGAATCGCGGCGGGCGTGCGGTCGTCGGGATCGACGCTCATGCCGCCTGTACAGAGTACCATGTCCATGCCGAGAGCAAGCAGTTCCTCAATGGCGGCACGCGTATGCTCCGTCCCGTCATCTGAGAGACGGTGCTCGTCTACCTGCAGTCCGAACGCGCGCAGTTTGCTGTCAATGACGGGCGTAAAGGTGTCCTTGATGCGTCCGTGAAAGACCTCCGAGCCCGTCGTCACAACGCCGACCTTCATCTTTCGATAGGGAAGAATGCGCAGCAGCGGCTCGGAACCTGCCGTCTCACGCACCTTTTCCATCATGCTCTTGTCAATGACGAGCGGAATCACGCGCATCCCTGCGAGCTTCGTCCCCGCCTTTACGGGATAGTGCTGCGCGATCGTCGCGATCATCACATCCGTGATGTCGTTCACCGCATTGAGTGCATCCTCGCGCACCTCGAACACGCCGTCCACCGTCGATGTCAGCTCGATCTTGCCTTCCTTCGGCTCGCTCGCCGTCATGTAGTCACTCCGGCAGAGGTCACGCAGAATCGCTGCCGCATCGTTCTCGTGCAGCATATTCTCGTCATCCTCCCAGACGTAAATATGCTCCTTGCCAATGCGCAGCAGCACCTCAACATCCTCCGCGCGGATCACATCGCCCTTGCGGAATCGCGCTCCCTTTCGCTCCCCTCGCACGATCTCCGTGATGTCGTGGCAGAGCATCATCCCTACTGCGTCCTGAACGCGAACCTCCCGCATAGTCCCTCCCGTTCCATCGATATGTATTTTTGAAAACACATAGTATATAACACGCATTCACGATCAAACAAGAACGGTTTTGCGATGAATTAATCTTTCTCTAAAAACCATTCTCATTTATACATTCTTCTTATTGATTATACCACATAAAATAAATTTTCTCTATGATTTTTCGTAAATGAGAAAGGTTTTTTGCGCCCTTTGTCCCTCTTTTCTGTAACAGAAGATTGCGCGCAAACGATTGATTTTCAATGCAAGGTACGCTATGATTAAAACATTCGGTCAGAAAGGAGGAATACACATGCCGAACGCAGGACTGACGCACTTCGATGAGGGCGGCGCCGCGATCATGGTGGATGTCAGCGGCAAGGAGAAGACGCACCGCGAGGCGATTGCAAGCGGACGCATCTATGTGAGCGATGCGGTCTATGCCGCCATCGAGGGAGGCACTGCGGCGAAGGGTGATGTACTCGGCGTCGCACGCATCGCGGGCATCATGGCGGCAAAGCGCACGTCGGACACGATCCCGCTCTGCCATCCGCTGCCGCTCGCCAAATGCACGCTGGACTTCAGGCTCGAGGAGATTCCGCGCCGTGCCGTACGTGCGACTGCGACTGTAAAGGTCACAGGCGAGACGGGGGTCGAGATGGAGGCACTGCACGCTGTGAGCGTTGCACTCCTCACAATCTACGATATGTGCAAGGCAATTGACAAGCGCATGGAGATCGGAGACATGCATCTCGAGCGCAAGTCCGGCGGCAAGAGCGGCACATTTGTCCGCTGATTCGGGGAAAGGTCAGCTTTTCCAACACACACTCCGAGCAAGGATTATCTAAGGCAAATTTGCTACGATGCCTTGCCTGACGGATTCCGTCACGGGGTACGACTTGGAAACGGTCGTGCCTACTCTATTTTGTAAAGGAGAATACTATCATGAAACTTAGGAACTTACTTACGGCAGGTCTCACCGCCATGGCACTCTTTACCGCCGGCTGCGTGGGCGGCGGCGACAGTGCAAACAAGATGGAGACGCCGAAGGAGGGTCCCGTCGAACTGCAGGTCTCTGCGGCGGCGAGCCTCACAGACGCGATGAAGGAACTCGGCGGAATGTACGAGAAGGAGCACGGAAATACGAAGCTCGTCTTCAACTTCGGCAGCAGCGGTGCACTCCAGCAGGCGATCGAGAACGGCGGAGCTGCCGATATCTTCGTCTCTGCCGCACAGAAGCAGATGAATGCGCTCGACGAGAAGAAACTCCTAGCGGACGGCACGCGCGTCGATCTGCTCATCAACGACGTGGTGCTCATCACGGCGAAGGACAGCAAGCTGAACCTCCCCGACTTCAAGGCAGTGCTTGACCCGCAGGTCGCGCACATCGCGCTCGGTGAACCGAAGGGCGTACCCGTCGGACAGTACAGTGAGGAAGTCTTTACAAAGCTCGGCATCCTCGATGATGTCAAAGCGCGCGCCGTCTACGGCTCGGATGTCCGTCAGGTGCTCGCGTGGGTCGAGACGGGCGATGCGGACTGCGGCGTTGTCTACGCGACCGATGCCGCCATCTCGGATAAGGTAAAGGTCGCCGCCGTTGCTCCTGCCGATACACATAAACCTATCGTCTACCCCGCCGCCGTCCTCAAGGATGCGAAGAACATGAACGAAGCAAAGGATTTCCTCGCATTCCTCCAGACGGACGCTGCGAAGAAAGTCTTTGAGAAATACGGCTTCAAAGTGAAATAATGACGGACGAAACGTTATCCCCGCTCATCATCTCGCTTGAGGTCGCGGGTCTTGCGACGGTCATCACCTTCTTCGTCGGCATTGCTCTAGCCTACGGTGTCCTGCAGATCCGCAGCCGCCTCGCGGGCACGATCGCCGACGCCGTGATTACCCTGCCGCTCGTTCTGCCGCCGACCGTCGTCGGATTCTTCCTCCTGCTCTTCTTCGGAAAGCGCAGTACGATTGGAAGTTTCCTCCTGTCAATCGACCTGCCGCTCGTCTTTACTTGGCGCGCGGCGGTCATCGCGGCGGTCATCGTGAGCCTCCCGCTCATGTACCGCACGGCACGCGGTGCATTCGAGGCGATTGACCAGAGAATAATCCACGCGGCGCAGACACTCAGCGTCAACAACTGGCGCATCTTCTGGCGTATCATTCTGCCGAATGCACGGCACGGCATCCTCGCGGGGCTCGTCCTCTCGTTTGCCCGCGCACTCGGTGAGTTCGGCGCAACCATCATGTTCGCGGGCAATATTCCGGGACGTACGCAGACCATGTCCACCGCCATCTATGCGGCGGTACAGGCGAACGACTACGACCTCGCCTTTCGCTGGGCGATCATCATCTCCCTGTTCTCACTCTTCTTTATCGGAGCGATGAACCTGTACCTCAAACGGGAGGTGCGTGAATGAAGCTCGTCGTCAACATCGAAAAACGCCTGCGTGACTTCACTCTTGCGGCAAACTTTACGCTCACGGACACGACCCTCGCCCTCCTCGGCGCATCGGGCAGCGGCAAGAGCATGACGCTCAAGTGCATCGCGGGGCTCGAGCGTCCCGACTGCGGACAGATTGTCCTGAACGAGCGCATCCTCTTTGACAGTGAAAAGGGCATCAACCTCCCGCCGCAGGCGCGCAGCGTCGGCTACCTCTTTCAGAACTACGCCCTCTTTCCGAACATGACCGTACGCGAGAACATCATCTTTGCGCTGGACGGCACGCGTGAGGAAAAGGAGCGTATCTTCAAAGAGAACGTCGCACGGTTCTCGCTGGAAGGGCTGGAAAACGCCTATCCTGCGGGGCTCTCGGGCGGACAGCAGCAGCGCGTCGCCTTTGCACGTATTCTCGCACGCGGCGCGGACGTGCTGCTCCTCGATGAGCCGCTCTCCGCTCTCGACACCCATCTCAAGTGGCAGATCGAAACGGCTCTGCGCGAGATCCTCGCCATGCAGAACATCGCGGCGATCCTCGTCACCCACGACCGCGACGAGGCATTCCGCATCGCACGCGAGATCGCAACCGTCGACCGCGGACAACTTACGCCACCGACGGACAAACACGAACTCTTTCGGAATCCCGGCACGCGTGCCGCGACCACGCTCACGGGCTGCAAGAACATCTCTGCCGCCCGCCGCGTGGACGAAACACACGTCACGGCGACCGACTGGGGCATCACGCTCCGCGTCGCCGACGCGACGACGAACGTGCGCCACATCGCCGTCCGTGCACACTATCTCGTACTGGCATTGGAAAGCGATGCAGATGCACTTCCTGCACGCATCGCCGAGGTCATCGAGAGCACCTTTACCTACATCGTCATGCTGCGCTTTGCAGATGGAGCGATGCCCATCCGCTGGGAAATCGACAAGACGACGTGGCACGCACACGAAGCCGGCATCGGCGATACATTGCATTTCAACTTCCCCGTCGAAGAGCTTATGCTTCTAAGGGACTAGGAACACTCTAAAACGTAAAAATCCCGAACGATGACAAACTTGCCACCGTTCGGGATTTTCTATGCGATTTTTTCCAACTTCCCCGCCGTCATGGTATAGGCAGTGTCAGCGTACGCTGATGCCTCGCGCTCATGCGTAACGAGGAGAACTGCAGTGCCCGCATCTGCCGTCTCACGCAGGAGGCTGAGGACGCTCTGCGTATTCTCCTCGTCGAGATCGCCCGTCGGCTCGTCTGCGAGGAGGATTCCGGGCTGCATCACAAGCGCCCGTGCAATCGTCACGCGCCTGAGTTCCCCGCCCGAGAGTTCCGACGGAGTGACCGATGCCAGCTTACGGATACCGAGGTGTTCCATCAGTTCATCCGCGCGCGGAGCAAATTTTTCTGCCTCGCCCGCAAGCAGTGCGGGCAGCAGGATATTCTCGCGCACCGAGAGCGCCGCGAGCGACATCAGTCGCTGCGGCACAATGCCAATGCAGCGACTGCGCAGACGAGTACGTGCGTCCTCCCCCATCGTATAGAGATCCACATCATCCACGAGTACGCGCCCCGTCACGGGCTTCATCAGCCCACCGAGGATATGGAGCAGCGTGCTCTTTCCGCTGCCCGAACGCCCCGTCACCACTGTAAGAGTCCCCGCCGCAAGGCGGAAATCCGTCTCCTGCACCGCTATGAAATAGCCATCCTTTGCACTATAGCGCAAAAAGTCCTGACTGATTTTCTCCGCACAAAGTTCCATCATCCATCCTCCCGCAGCATCTCACTGATCTGCGTATTCGTCACGCGCCCCACCGTCCACGCTGCTGAAAGAGTTCCCGACAGGATCGCCACAACGAGTGTGTTCGCGGCGAGCATTGCAATCGTTCCGACATCCGGAAGGAGATAGGGACGCATCAGCCCCTCTTTCATGAGTCCGGCAAACGGCAGTAGGACAAGTGCGCCGATGGCGATACCTGCCGCTCCGCCTGCCGCCGAGGTAATGACCGCCTCCGTCAGCATCAATCGCAGCAAGAAGGAGCGTGTTGCGCCCGCGATGCGCAGGATCAGGAACTCACGCCGCCGCTCCCGCGCCGACAGATGGAATCCGATGCCGAGAACGACAACGGCAATCACCCAAACAAATGCAATCAGGACACCGACCGTTTCGAGAATGCCGCCGAGCCCTGCCTCCACATGATGCACCATCCCATGCGCTGGCTTCGCTGAGAGCGCAGGATACGTCTGGTTGATGGCAGCCGCGAGCCCATCGGGCGTGAACCCCTCCGCTGTCCGAATCATCACGGCAGAGATGGCATTTCCCGTGGGAATCCCTTGGAAATAATCGAAGTCAAGCGATGCCGCATTTGCCATCATCGCACGCATCGTCTCCATATTCGTATAGACTGCCGTATCCATCCCCGTTCCTGTCGGACTTAGTCGCCCTACCACGCGGCATGGTGTGTTGTAAAATGTCAGCATCGCATCTGCAGGAACCGATATACCACTGCCGACGAGGATGTCCCCGAAGCCCATCTCCGCAGCACGGCTCTCCTGCATCCATGGGCGAATCGTGAAATCGGTCGCGGGGTCAAAGCCGATCAGCTGCACCGCCACCGAGCAGCACCCCGCATGCGCCGAAGCGAGAAAAAACTGTGGTGTTGCCTGGGCGACGCCTGCCATTCCGCGCAGTTCATCCAGATAACGCGCCTCCATATAGAAATGCGCAGGCACGCCCTGTACAAGCACGCCCTCGAGCGCCTGTGCCTCTCCTGCCTCCTTCGGCAGTACCACAACATCTGCCCCAAGCCGCTGCTGAAAACGCATGAGCCCCCCTTGAAGTCCGAGCAGCACCTCGGAGCCGCCGAAGATCACGAGTGCGAGAATTGACACCAGCACTGCAAGTGCGGCGAAGCGCGTCGTATTCCTGCGGCAGGTGCGCGTAGCAAGCAGATATGCGAAGTTCATCCGTTCTCCCCTTTTTGATAGACATAAATATCAGCAGCAGCAAGCAGCACGTTCAGCAGCGAGAGTACCGTCACCGCCGGCTCCATCACTGTATGGCAGTGCATCGTCTCCATCATGCAGAGATCGATAAGATGATCCGGCACAGCGAATGCCAATACAGAGACCGGAATCACGGCAAGTGAGAGGCCGATCTTGACCTGTGCGCGGGGGATAACAAGGTGCATGACGGCAATCGCGAGCAGTGCCGCCGCAATCCCAATGAGTGCCTGCCCCGCCCAGTGACACGTCATCCACGAGCCGTCAGGGCGCGCCTCACAGGGCGCAAATACCGTCTGTATGCCGACAAAAAAGATGAGATTCAGCACGAGCAGCAACACATCCGTGATGCCGCATCTGCGTTTCTTTTCGTTCATGGTAACAACTCCTTCGATGAGATCAATCGCCTCCATATCGTAGCAAAATTAAGAATAGTTTTCAATGATTTTTTCAACAAATACAAAAGGAGCCGCAAATAATTGCGGCTCCGAATTTACGAATGGCAGGGGTAGCTGGACTCGAACCAACGCATGCGGGATTCAGAATCCCGTGCCTTACCAACTTGGCGATACCCCTGTGTCGCGCTTGCGGCAACATAGGGAATTATAACGGATACCATACTGCTTGTCAAGGAATTTTTTAACGTAAACGGAATAAATCACGCACGCTTACGCATTTCCTCCTGTGTTTCCTCCTCCTTCTCAAGGGCGAGCACCGCCTGTACGAGGATGGCGCACTCAAGGCGCTTCTTCTGAATCTCACAGCCCAGCTCGTACGGATGCCGGATATCCCCGTGAAAGAGATCTGCGTTCGCATGACAGCCGCCGCTGCAGTAAAACCGAGCCCAGCAGTCACGGCAGAGAGGCTTGTTCAGCACATGCGAGTTACGGAAATACGTTGGCAGCTCCATGCTCTCCACACCCGTAAAGACCGAACCAAGCCGGTAGCCCTCGCGTCCGACGAACTGATGGCACGGATAGAGGTCGCCGTTCTCCGCGACAGCATAGTACTCATGCCCCGCACCGCAGCCCGCAAGCCGCTTTGCAACGCACGGGCCGTGATTCAGATCCATATTGAAGTGGAAGAAGAAGAACCCCTTGCCCGCGCGCACGCGGCTGAGATACGTCTCGGTCAGATGATCGTACTCGGCGAAGATGCGCGGCAGATCTTCCTCCGTAAAGCCGAGCGGACTGTCCTTTAAGACCACCGGCTCCATGGAGAGGATGTCAAACCCCGCCTCGTTCATCGCGAGCACATCCTTTGTAAAGTCGAGATTCTCGCGCGTGTACGTCCCGCGCAGATAGTAGTCATTGCCGTCACGCGCGTCCACGAGCTTTTTGAAGTTCTTCATCACGACATCGTACGAACCGTTGCCGCGCACATCGGGACGCATCGCATCGTGTACCTCGCGCCGCCCGTCCGAGGAGAGCACGACGGAGATGTTGTTGTCGTTCAGCCACGCAATATTCTTATCGGAAAGCAGCATCCCGTTTGTCGTCAGCGTCAGCTTGAACTCCTTGCCCGTCTCCTGTTCGCGTTTGCGGACGTACTCTGTGACTTCCTTTACCGTACCGAGATTCATGAGCGGTTCGCCGCCAAAAAAGTCGATCTCGCAGTGCTTCCTCGGACCGCACCCATTGATGATGAAGTCCACCGCCGCACGTCCGACCTCGGGGCTCATGATCGCCCGATGCCCGCCGTAGCTGCCGCCGTCGCCGAAGCAGTACTTGCAGCGCAGATTACAGTCCTGCGCCACCATCAAGCACAGCGACTTCACGAGCCCGCGCGACTTGAACGTCGGCGGCACGTTGATGTCGGGCGCAAAGAGTGCGCCCGCCGCCATCAGCTCATGCAGCTCCCCGCACGCCTCACGCAGCTCCGCCTCGGGATAGCGACCCGCAAGACGCGCAATCACCGCCTCGTCATTCGTCCCATCGAAATCATCCATCATATCGTAGATCATCTCGTCAATCACATGGACAGCGCCGCTGTTCACATCGACGAGGATGTGCATATCGTTCTGCTTGAACTTATGCGTTCGGACTTTCATTCCTACTCCTTTATTTCATAAAATACACAGATATTCCGTAACGCAAAGCCTCCCCCGTGCGAGACGGGGGAGGGGTCTGTGCGCGGAACGTGTAGACCGCGAAGCGGTGGAAGGGGCGCTTTGAACGCGCATCACGAACAAAAGCATAAAGGGGCTGCTGCACGAGTCAACAAGACTTCATGCAACAGCCCCGCAGCCGATTCCCCCGCCTTACTTCGCGCAGGGCTGGTTGCCCACCGTGCAGGAAGTCTTGCAGGCAGACTGGCAGGACGCCTGACATTCGCCGCATCCGCCCGTGTAGAGCGTGGACTGCATCGTCGGCTTGTTGACCGTCTTGATGTGCTTCATGACTCATTCCTCCTCAATCGGTCGTTCCTACTAGATTTTATCGCATAAATTCCATTTATGCAAGTGATTTTTCGCATTCGTCCCATATTCCCTCCGTGCGGCGGATATCCGCACCGAGTGCAACCAGCTTTGCCACGAGATCATCATAGCCGCGGTCGATATGGTGGATGTAGCCCACGCGCGTCTCACCGTCTGCAACGAGTCCCGCAAGCACCATCGCAGCGCCCGCACGCAGATCCGTCGCACGCACAGCAGCCCCCGTCAGAGGACGTCCGCCTTCGACGGTCGCCGTCCGCCCGTCCACGCGGATCGCAGCACCCATGCGCTGCAGCTCCTCAACGTGCATAAAGCGGTTCTCGAAGACCGTCTCCGTCACGACACTCGTCCCCTCAGCGACAGCGAGCATCGCCATGAACTGCGCCTGCATATCCGTTGGGAATCCGGGATAGGGCAGCGTCTTGAGGTCGATCGCCTTCATTTTCCCGTCCGCGCGTACGCGGATGCCCGCAATATCCTCCTCGATCTGCGCGCCCGCCTCCTTGAGCTTTGCCACAACGGGCTTGAGATGCTCGCTGATCGCATTCTCGATGAAGACATCGCCGCCCGTCATTGCCGCCGCGACCATGTACGTCCCCGCCTCGATGCGGTCGGGGATGATCGTGTAGTCCGCCGCCATCAGCCCAGGCACACCGTCGATCTTGATCTGATTCGTCCCCGCGCCGCGGATGTGTGCACCCATGACGTTCAGATAGTTCGCGAGGTCGACAATCTCCGGCTCGAGCGCCGGATTTTCGAGGATCGTCTGCCCCTCGGCGCAGGACGCCGCCATCATCACGTTCTCCGTCGCACCGACGCTCGGGAAGTCGAAATAGATGCGCGCGCCCTTGAGTCCGTTCGGTGCAGAGGCGTGAATCGCGCCCTGCGTGATCTCGATCTGCGCGCCCAGCGCCTCAAATCCCTTGAGATGCAGGTCAATGGGACGCGTTCCGATCGCGCAGCCCCCCGGCAGCGAGATCTCCGCTCGTCCCTCACGCGCAAGCAGCGGTCCCATGATGAGGAAGGAGGCACGCATCTTGCGAACCAGTTCATAGGGTGCTGCAAGTGTCTCGATCCGCGACGCATCGATCGTCAGCCGATGCTCCGCAGCGGAGTAGTCTGCCTTCACCCCGAGCGAGCGCAGCACCGAAGAGATCGTATAGACATCCTCGAGTGCCGGCACATCGTCAAGCACACTCACGCCGCGGCTGCCAAGGAGTGCCGCCGCGATGATCGGCAGCACCGCATTCTTTGCGCCGCCGATCTTCACGCGTCCGCGCAGGGCATTTCCTCCATGAATGACCAGTTGTTCCATTCGCCGTTCCCCTCCTTGCGGCTCATTCCTCTACCTTGAGCGTCGCGTGTATCACATTCTCAATCACATACGGCGCGAAAAACTTTTCCTTCTCTTCCTTCTTGTTCGGATTGGCGAGCAGTGTCACACGCTTCTCCGGCTCTGTCCTCGCCGCACGCGCCGAGGCCTTTGCCGCTGCCTTCATGCGCTTCTTCATCTCCTTCTCGGAGGTCGGTGCCGGAGCCGCACCCGGCGCGATGATGATCTCGTTGTTCTGTCCCTGGTCTGCCAGTTCACGCAGGCGATCGCCCGTCGATTTGAATTTTTCTTCGTCGTCGGGAACCTCAAGCCCAGCCTGGGCGAACAGCATCAACGGGTTCACAGGCACAAAGCCGCCTCCGCGAATATCGAGATTCAGTACGCCCGCAGGCTGCGTCTTGGGAACCTTATAGGGAATGGAGAGCGTCTCTTCTGCCTTTCGATAGGGACGGATCGTTGTCTTGAACGTCACCGTATCGCCCGGCTTCACCGTCATCTTGTCCGGCGTCGCAGAGACGAGAAGTGCCGTCTCACGACCCGCATTCAGCTCCACATCGACATTGACATCGACGATGTCAGACTCCTTCTCGGCGTTTGTCACGATCAGATTCATCGCCTGCAGGAGCTCCGTCACGGCAACCTGCCCCACATCCGCCGCACTATAGTACATATTGCGCCGCTCAAAGAGACCGCCCTCATAGGCATTCGTGCGAATCGCAAAGCGGATGCGCGCCGTACTGCTGCCGAGTGAATCCGAAACACGGCTCATCGCCGCGTATGCAATGCTGCCCGAGAGGATCGGCAGGAAATCCTCATCATAGGCGATCTGCGCGCCGAACGTCTCCTCCGTCCCGAGCGCATTGTCCTTTACATGAATCTGCACAGGCACGGAGGTCGGGAACGTCCCGAGAATGCCCGCAACGCCAGTCTCGCGATCCTGATTCACGCGCCCGATCACGCTGCCGATATTCGCGATCTTCACGCCGTTGCTCTGCCCTGCAATCGTGCCGATGACATCCGCATCCGTCATGAAGTAGTTGACATTCCCCTTGTGCATAAAGGAGTGTCCGAACGCCAAGATCTTCTTGCCGTCGACTGCCGTCACCGTGCCCGTCGCACCGATGCTGAAATCGCCGTAGACGAGCGCCACACCGACGGGCTGACCGCCCGTGAGCGTTGCATCGTAGCGCGTATGAAGTTTTGTACTTGTGCCAGAGCCGCCTAGCGGAAGGAACGATGCCCCGCCCATCGGGAGCTTGTCCTGCAAATAGCGCAGGCCAGCCCCATTAAAGCCGCGCGTAAAGAAGTATGCCTTCTCCTCTGCCGTATTCTCAGGCTTGTCTGCAGTATCCTCAGAGGATGTATCCGTATGCGCTGCAGCAGAATCATCCTCTGCTGCAGGTTCGTCGGACGACTCCACAGAGTCCTCCTTCTTTTCGCCGTTCAGCGCCGCGATCATATCCCGCCACTCTGCCTCGCGCTCCTCGCCCGACATCTTCGCAAATGCCTTCTCACGCTCGCGCAGACGGCGTTTCTCCTCCGCCTTCTTGCGCTCCTCAAGCTCCTTCACCAGATCAATCGTATCAATATTCGTCTGATTCTTTGTATCCGGCATCGACCAAAGTGGTGTCATATCCTCGATCGGCGTGATGAAAAACGTATAGGGGCTCAGATCCTTCAGTCCCGCTGCGAGCGCACCAACCAGGCGATCGCCCACATAGATCGGACTTCCGCTCATCCCTTGGAGCACACCGCCGACATGCTCGATAAATTCACCGCTCGTCCGCGCCATAATCATACGCTGAGATCCTTTTCCGCCCTCCATCACGCCGAGGATCTCAATGGGGAACGTACGGATCTCACCGGACGTATCAAGCACCGTATATGCCGTTCCCTGCATGCCCGCCGTCACCTCACTGTATGGGAGAATTGGAGGCATTGCATGAGTTTCCGGTGTATAAAAATTTATTGTCAACGCAAAAAGAGACGCCGCTGCAAGGCGTTTCAAAGAATATCGCAAAATGTCACCTCAAAAAAATGTGCTACAATAGAGTCTATCTGCTCTATTGTAGCACAGTCAAGAAATTTTCGCTAGTTTTTTCCGTTAGCCCAGCGAATGCTCCAGCTCCTCAAGTGTCTGCTGCTTGCTCTCTCGCCCGAGAATGATAACTGCCCCTGAAATCAATGCAAAAACCGCTGCGAACATCATAAAGATGCCGCTCATCGGGAAGGCATTCGCGAGCATTACACCGACGAGCATCGGGGCAATCATGCCGCCGATGCGCCCGAAGCCCGCTGCCCAGCCGCTGCCGAGCGCACGCATCGACGTCGGATACTGCTCCGGCGTATAGGTGTAGATCACGCCCCACGCACCGAGGTTGAAGAAGCTCATCGCCGCCCCCCAGACGAGAAGTGCCGTGACATCAGCCGCATTGCCGAAGAAATAGCTGCACACGCCGCTCAGCAGCAGGAACAGTCCGAGCGTATAACGACGCCCAATCACATCCACCAGATACGCCGCCGCATAGTAGCCGGGCAGCTGCGCAAGCGTCATGATGAGGACATACTCGAACGTCTTGACGATCTCGAACCCCTGCGCATACACAATCGACGGCAGCCACATAAAGATACCATAGTAGCTGAACACAATGCCGAACCACGCGAGCCAGAGCATCGCCGTACGGCGGCGCATCCCCTTCGCCCAGAGCGTCATAAAGCCCGGCGTTTCCACGCGCTCCGCCTCGACTCTGCCCGGTGCGAGCTGATCGAGGAACGGACGCTTCGGCAGCTTCAGCTGTCGCTCAATGTCGCGGATAATCGCCTTTGCCTCATCCACACGCCCCTTCGACAGCAGATAGCGAATCGACTCCGGCATGTGCAGACGCAGAAGGAAAACATAGAGGGCGGGCAGCGCACCAATGAGAAATGCCGCCTGCCAGCCAAGCGCAGGAATCAGGAGATAGGCAATGCACGCCGCTGCAAGCCACCCCAGTCCCCAAAAGCTCTCGAGCAGAACAATGAATCGTCCGCGCAGCTTCGCAGGTGCGTACTCGCTCATCAAGGTCGCCGCAACGGGCAGTTCCCCACCCAGACCAAAGCCTACAAGGAAGCGGAACACAAGCAGCGACTCATAGCTCCACGCCACCGCGCACAGCCCTGTTGATATGCTATAAAGAAGAACCGTGATCGTAAACACCTGCTTGCGTCCAATGCGATCTGCAATCGTACCCGCAAGCACCGCACCAAGCGCCATGCCAATCAGTCCAATGGATCCGATCCATCCCACCTGCGCAGGTGTGAGACTCCACTCTCGCGCAAGCACAGGCAGGACGAACGCGATCAGTCCCGTATCCATCGCATCGAACAGCCACCCAAGTCCAGTCACAGCGAGCAGTTTGTACTGAAATCTGCCAAGCGGCAAATTCTCCAAGCGATCCAAAATCATAAGACAACCTCCTTCACAGGCATGCAGTCAAGGAATGGCTGAACTTATCAGTGCCTCCTTAAATGTACCGCCGCCCCATAAAAAAAAGAAGAAAACTGTTCCTATTATAGTGCGACTATAATGAAAATGCAAGGGAATCGCTAGTAAAATGAGATACGTCAAGTCAAGAGGACAAATTGAGCGCAGAAAAACTCAACTCTTCTCCTCCGACTCCTCCTTTTTTCCACTCATGAAGATACCAGCTGCGGTCGTCGCCATGCCGCCGCCGACAAAAAGATAAGCAATCGTACTCGATACGGCACTCTTAGAATTATTGGCGGCAATCGCAGCTGCCGCCTCCTTCGGATTTTCCGCTTGACGCGCAAGTTCCAGATTCTCCTCCATCGGATCGGGGGAAATCATGAGCATGATGTAGCCGACTCCAAAGAGCAAAATGCCTGCCAGTACAACAATCCATTTCTTTTTCATATATACGCCTCCTATAATGAAAAAAGCCCGTGAAGCATCACGAGCTTTTTC
>NZ_ALKG01000084.1 GCF_000286455.1 Selenomonas sp. FOBRC6 | reverse complement strand
GCCTCTCGGCTCCACCATCAGTGTCGACGAAGCATTCGGAGACGAGGACGAGGACGATTTCCTCTCCTAAAAGATAACGACGCATACAGTTTGGCAAGGACGGCGGGATTACCTCGCCGTCCTTTTGCAACAGGAGATGAATCCCATGAAAGATTTGTATCTTGACATTGAAACCTTTTCCTCAGTCAGCCTGAGAGACTGCGGCGTTTATCGTTATGCGGATTCCGAGGATGCAAAAATCCTGCTCTTTGGTTATTCCGTAGATGGCGCTCCCATCGAAGTCATTGAGACGGCAAAGGGCGAGCAAATTCCTGCGGCGATACTGTCGGCTCTTTCTTCTCCCGCCGTTACCAAATGGGCGCATAACGCGTCCTTTGAACGTGTGTTTCTCTCCGTATGGCTGCGCCGCAACTGCCCGGAATATTTTCGCTCCTACGGCGATACCAATGACACAGTATCGGATTACCTCGACCCCCATTCGTGGAAATGCACGATGGTCTGGTCAGCATATTGCGGACTGCCGTTGACCTTGGAGCAGGTTGGCGCGATCTTTCACTTGGAAGAGCAGAAAATGGTTGAAGGAAAAAACCTCATTCGTTTTTTCAGCCTCCCTCGAAAGCCCACCAAGAACGACAGCCGAATACGCAATCTCCCCGATAACGCCCCAGATAAATGGGCAACCTTCGTGGAATACAATCGACGTGACGTGCAAGTGGAAATGGAGATTGCAGAAAAGCTGTCAAGATTCCCTGTCCCGGATTCCACCTGGGAGGAATATTGGCTTTCCGAAAAAATCAACGACCGTGGTATCCTCGTTGACTTGACGCTTGCTGAAAACGCCATTCGCTTTGACGATCAAGCCAGGGAAAGTCTCATAAAACGAATGAAGACCCTGACCAAGTTGGAAAATCCCAACAGCGTACAGCAACTAAAAAGCTGGCTGGAAGAAAGAGATATCCGCACCGACAGTCTGGATAAGAACGCGATTATCAGCCTGTTGAAAACCGTCCCCAAGGAAGTAGCGGAAGTCCTGACTCTGCGTCAACAAACGTCACGATCATCCGTAAAGAAGTACACGAAAATGATGGACACGGTCTGCGCTGACGGCAGAGCCAGAGGCATGTTCCAGTTTTATGGAGCTTCACGCACGGGGCGATGGGCA
>NZ_ALKG01000083.1 GCF_000286455.1 Selenomonas sp. FOBRC6 | reverse complement strand
AGATGAAGTTCAAACGGTCGAGTCTATGGCACTCAGAGAGGTGATCCGTACACGGCTACGTACATTGATGGTACATTATGAGAAGATGGTGTAATTATGCGTCGATGATACTCTGATTATGTGCAGAACCTCCTGCATAGGGAAATTGTGGCGGGCATAGACGAAACACGAAGGTCTCACGATCAACAATGCCGAGCGTCTGATCGCTATCGTATAGGGCGAGCAGGAACTCTGCCATTTGGCTGCTTGTGTGATAGATGCCGAACGCCTTGTCATAGTCATAGGCGGCGTTGTTGTTCGCGACTGCGCCGAACTCGGTCTGTGTCGCGGCAGGGGCAAGGAGTTTCACACGCAGCTTCGCGCCGCGTGCTATGAGTTCATGTGCGAGACCCTCGGTGAACGCACTGACATAGAATTTTGTCGCGCAGTAGGTAACAGCAGTTGGGACAATGGTGTAGCCACCGACGGAGGAAATGTTGATCAGCTGCGTATCTTCTATCTCGGCAAAGTCTCGTACGAAGAGTGTGGAAAAGACGGTCAGTGCCTCGATATTTAGATGAAGCATTTGTCTGATTTTGTCAAGGTTGGATGTGCCGACTGCGCCATAGCTTCCAAAGCCCGCATTGTTGATCCATGTCCCAATAGGTAAGGCTTTTATTGTATCATAGACTTGTGTGACGTTCTCGACAGAAGAGAGATCGGCAGTTTTGATAACGATGTCCAGTGCCGGATGTGCGGCAAGGATCTCTTCCTTTAGGGAATTTAGCCGTTCTGTGCGTCGTGCAATAAGGATGAGGTTGTGTCCGCGCTCAGCGAATGCTTTTGCTGTCGCCGCTCCGATGCCGGAGCTTGCTCCCGTGATGACGGTGTATCTGTTGTTTTGTTTGCTCATGATGAAATCCTCCTTCTGGCACTACTTTACAATGTAGAGTATACTCTATGTCAAGGAGAGGATTTTATGGAATATAGTATTGGTGAATTTTCACGGAAAACGGGGCTGGGAATTCATACCCTGCGTTACTATGAGCATGAGGGACTGCTCCTGCCGGAGCGTACGGCGGCGAATCGGCGGTGCTACTCTGAACGAGATGTTGCGTGGGCAGCATTCATCCTGCGACTCAAGGAGACGGGGATGCCAATTCGGGAGATTCGGCACTATGCTGCGTTGCGGGCAGAGGGCGACGATACTTTTTCGGCGCGGATGGAAATGCTCACAGAACATCGTGCCAATCTTGCGGCAGAGGTGGAGAAGCTGCACGCACATATGGAGGCACTCGATGCCAAGATCGCATTTTATTGTGAGGCAATCGAGGAGCATGGTAAAGAATGATTTGATGCGGAGCGAGCTAGTCATATTATGCACATATGAAAGATATTGCCATGATACCTGTGTTGTCTCACACAAAGAGCTTTCTGCCGTTGTTGGGACGCTACGGGCGGGATTTTTTTGCAAAGAATCATTAGGCAACAAGCCCTCTC
>NZ_ALKG01000082.1 GCF_000286455.1 Selenomonas sp. FOBRC6 | reverse complement strand
CGCACGCTTTACTCACTTGCTCCACTAGGGTTCGCTTTGGGGTATCACACTCCACATCAGCCTACTGACGAAAAACGTCTGCACCGCCGACAATGGTCTGACGGATATTGAAATCCTCATCAAATATCACCATATCCGCATGTTTTCCGACGCTGAGCGAGCCGAGTCGATCATATACATTCAGCTCCTCGGCAGGGGTGCGCGTTGCCATTTCGACGACAGCGGGAATATCTGCACCGATGTTCTCCCGCAGGATGCGCAGGCCGTCGTTCATGCAGAGGACACTGCCCGCGATCGTGCCGTCCGCGAGCGTGGCGAGTGTGCCCTTGACGTAGACCCTCTGCCCGCCGAGTTCCGAGACGCCCTCGCCGAGACCGCAGGCACGCAGGGAATCCGTGATGGGGATTAGGTTTCTCCCGCGCTTTGCATGATAGATGATGCGCTGCATTGCGGGGTGGACGTGCACATTGTCCACGATCAGCTCACAGTTCGCATCGGTGTCGAGTCCCGCACCGAGCACGCCCGGATGACGATGATTCAGTGGTGTCATTGCGTTGCACAGATGCGTGACGTGCGTCGCGCCCGCCGCAATTGCCGCACGCGCCGTCTCGTAGTTCGCCGACGTGTGACCGATGGAGACGACAATGCCGTGTGCCCTGCAATTCTCGATAAAGTCCTTCTCCGTCAGCGTCTCGGGTGCAACCGTGATAATTTTGATGACGTCCGCATAGGGCACAATTTTTTCAAATGCAGCGGGGAGGATGTAATGCTCGTCCTGTGCGCCCTTTTTCGCGGGGCTGATGAAGGGTCCCTCCATATGCGCCCCGAGAATGCGTGCTCCGCGCGAACCTTGCTCTGCCATTGCCGCGCGGATACGCACGAGTGCACGCTCCACAGCGTCAAAGGCACAGGTCATCGTCGTCGGGAGGAAGGAGGTGACACCTGTCTTTGCCTGGAATGCGGCAAGCCGTGTGAGCGCATTTGCGTCCTCGTCCATCGTATCCGCGCCGTCGCAGCCGTGGATGTGGACGTTCAGAAAACCCGGCGCAACATACGCGCCCGTAGCGTCAATAATTTCATCCGCATCGGACGGAGAGAAGTCCTCCGCAGGGACAATCGCCGTAATCCGCTCGTCATAGCACAGAACGAAATCTGTGAATGCTGCGAAGTGTCCGTTCTCATCAGGGAGGATAAGGATGCCATTGCGAATCGCCTTCATCGGGAGTCACGCTTTCCCTCGCTCAGGAGTGCCCCCGCCTCATGGTCGACGATGAGGGTCACACTCGGATGCAGCTGGAGGATGGAGGCGGGCACCTGCGGGGTGATTGCACCCTTGACCGCGTCGCGCACCGCCTCCGACTTCTCCGCGCCGCTCGCGAGCAGGACGATGTGACGCGCGCGGAAGATCGTGCCGATGCCCATGCTCATCGCCTCGCGCGGCACCTCCGCCGCCGAGGCGAAGAAGCGCGCATTTGCCTCGATCGTGCTCTCCTTCAGTGCGACCTTGTGCGTTGTGCGTGTGAACGATTCTCCCGGCTCGTTGAAGCCGATGTGCGCATTACGCCCAATGCCGAGAAGCTGCATGTCGATGCCGCCCGCCGCCATGATTGCCGCCTCGTATTCCTCCGCCTCACGCGCGGGATCGCTCGCAAGCCCGTTCGGAAAGAAGACGTGATCCTTGCGGATGTTCACATGGTCGAAGAGGTTCTCGTGCATAAAGCGATGATAGCTCTGCGGGTCATCCTCGGCGAGCCCCACGTATTCATCCAGATTGAACGAAGTCGCCTGAGAGAAGTCCAGTCCGACCGTCTTATACAGCCATACGAGGTTCTGATACAGCTCGACCGGCGTGCTGCCCGTTGCAAGCCCGAGCACCGAGTCTGGTTTGATCCAGAGCTGCCCCGCGATGATCTTCGCGGCCTCCTCGCTCATCTTCTTGTAGGTATCGGTAAAAATGATACGCATTGCGATACTCCCTTCTATAGGATCTGTCCTGAATTCTCCTATAATATAGCACGATTCAAAATATAATGCAATTATATTTCATAAAACTACTGATAAATATTTTATTCACATACTTAAAGAAAATATATTTCGTTTTATGGCATAAAAATACGCACGAGATGTGCTCTCATCCTAAGTTGCAATATCAAATCAGACAGTAGAGGGTAACAGAATCAAAAATTAAGAGTGGAGCGGTAAGATGAGCGGTGAGTGCGCAAAAAAGCACTGTCATGAGTGACAGTGCTGTGCTTTCGTATGGAGCGGGCAATGGGAATCGAACCCACCTCTAAAGCTTGGGAAGTCGCCGTCCAGATTTTAGAGGATGATATGCCTGCCCGAAGAATATCCTTGAAACCTTTGTTATATAAGCGTTTCAAGGATTTTTCTTTTTGAAAAATGGATGCTGCCGAGAGCCTTGTTTTCGGTTTTTGTGCGCCATTTTTTGATGTTTTTACGCCGATAAGGTGTAAATAAGGTGTAAAACTTGTTTGAGTGAAAGCTCTATGAATGACTAGAGTCTGGCATTTTCGCGTCCAATAATAGAAGGGCTTTTTGAATTTGAGGTAGGAGTGTCTTGAAGTTTTGCACCATATCCTCATAATATTGGATAAACTCTTCTTGCCGCTGCCGCAAATCACGTTCTGAGATGTTCTCTTTATTTATAAGATCATCTAGCTTATTTGTATCCAGAGCAAGACCAAAGAACACTCTTACATTGCGCTGAGTCTTTGTCTCTATCCGAGATTCTGCACTGCTATACTTGAAGTAGAACAGAGGATTGTATAGGTTTTTTAGGACATCAATGATTTTTATATTTGCGACGGGGTAGGGAGTATGTTCTCTCCATAGTTCAAAAGCAACCTCTATTTCTTTGGCTTTTGTATGAGGTTCCTCTAGAATGCCGATACTTTCTGCTATAGCTCTAATAGTTTCGTTCTTTGCTTTAGATATATCAGGGGGGTAGCTTTCAGTGTCTTTATTTTCATTGCGCCATTTTTCTATTGCTTCTTCAAGACTCTCAGAAGTGAACTTTGACGTTGTGTCATCAAAAAGATCCTCGATAAACTTTTGCGCGATTTCATTTTCATTGGTGAATGAAGGAGCTATCTGTGACTTTTTAGGTGTGGGAGGACTTGTTGGGGCGAAGAAATTAAGAAGTGAAAGAAGGATAATGGTTTCAGCATGGATATTTTCAAATTTGTACGCTTTATTCGCTATATCACCAATTAGCTCAATACGTTGGGCATTCGTAGGGAGAGATGTATAGAGAGTATCTGTGATATGTATATAATATCTACTGGGAGAAAACCTTAGGGTTTTGAAGATCTTATCCTCCTTGTACTTGATTCTTGTAGTTTCAGCGATTTTCTTCAGATGGCCTAAGTCGTTTTCGCCTGTATCAACAGAGATATTTACAAGCCCCCCATTTAGTTCTTTCAATATATAATCTGAGGAGGTCAGATTTGCGGCTAAAGTAGACGGGGAATCACAAGAATAGATAGGATGCAATTTTGCGTAAGTAATAAGGTCTTCATTGTCGAGTGTGAAGGTGTAGCTAAATATAGATTTTAGAAGCCGGCTGACTACTTGTATATCCTCACAGTGAATGATATACATGATGGTTTTGTTGGAGGTAGCTGTTTTGATATAGTCATGCCCCAAATATACGGTGGCAATCATATCTAGGAAGGATTTGACTTCAGAAATATTTCCTCGTGAAAGTCCCCATAATAATCTTCTTATAAAATCGAATGTTTTTTCATTGAGCTTTTCATGTAACTTCTGGATGTATTTCTCCATATCGACATGAGGAGGTGAGATGCGTGGATTTGGTAGGCCGAGTTTTAGTAGAGGTGCAGACGTCTGTATCACTTTATCGCGATCTTCTTTTGGGTAATGGTATATAATGCTGCTATGTGCATTAGCCGATTGTAGCCAATAATATTGAAAAAAAGCCAGTGGAATGGTTCTAAGCATCTCAACATGATAGGCATAGAAAGGCTTCCATGTGGAGTATAAATCTTTTACATTATGAATTTTATTATGATGCCAATATAAAATGGCTGAAAGTAGTTCCTCCATCAGTTTAGCAGGACTTTTTTGGAGGGTGTATTCTTTTGAATGATCGGGAGTCTTTGTATCTGCTAGTTCCGTAATTCTGTTTTGGGGGGTGGGATCTACTACGACCGTTGGTTTAGTACCCTCTTTGGCGGGAGCGCTCTCCTTTGAAAGATCGGGGCCTTTTGTGATTGCTGGTTTAGGAATACTCTTTTGTAGGGTACATTCTACTAAACGATAGAAATTCTGAATGGCCGTTAGTTTACCACCTTCTTTGGGTGCGACAGCGTTCGTTGAACGACAGAGGTTCTGAATGTCCATTTCGGAGAATATCCAGTAACCTAAAGAATATCCAGAAATATTATTTATAGCATAAAATAAATTGCCATTAAAATTAAATGCCACAATATTTAGTATGGGGAAAATCTGTGTTATCAACGCCATTTCAAGTGTATATTGCATCAAAACAGATGAATTTATGAGCGCAATGCAAGAACAGGCCATACCGCGTATATCTAGTTCCTCTTTGGTATATATCTGACGCTTATAATCTCGTTTATAAGCTTTTTTTAGATTACCAAATATTTGCGTTAATTTTGGCATAGAGGCCTTAAATATTGCTTCGTTAGTATCAGGGAAGGAAAGTAGGTCTTCGATTTTTTCGTCCATGATAAAGCTCTCCATTTTAGAACAAAAGATCCTATTTCTAGCCGTGTTCCACGGTCGTTCCAAGGGATTATTTCGATATTTGCTTGGAATGTCCTTCTTCTCGTAGAAAATATTGCGCCATCCTTTGCTGCACAAGGGATAGCGCCTTTTTCATTGCGTGGGAAATTCCATGTTCCGAGGCATATTCTGTTCCAAGCGCCAAATTCAAAAAAAGCCCCCAAAAATTTTTCCGTTTTTGAGTACTTTGATATGCTTAAATCAAAGCCCAGAAAATTGTGTGTGTCATCATGTGGGTATGTCGGATGCGCGGTATATCGTATCACTCGATATAAGGCTGTAGCAGCTCGTTGCTGTCGCCACTATAAGCAGCACCTGTGAGAGACACGTCTCGCACACACAGCCCGCAAATCAAAACTTACACAAGACATAACCTTATAGTGAGTGACAAAAAATGCGCAGAAACAGCGAAAGTGAAATTGCGTAAAAAGAGGATTATCTGATTTGACATGGAGTCGAATAAAAACGCGGAAGAGACGATAACGGCACGGGAGAAAAACCTATTTGCTATGACTGTAAGGAGGCTCGGTAATACAACCCAGTAAAAAATGATCTGTTCTTATACATAATAATGAGCAGCGAAATGCAGTTTGCCTCGCCGTACGTTATGACGTTGCCATAGCCGTACCTCGACGACCTGCTATAATCCCCCAGTAATAGCGGAAATATCATTGCCCTTGCAGCCAGAGCTTACGAGAATAGCAGAAAGTGTATGGCAGGAGAGTATACCAAGATAGAAAGCGCCATACACACGCCAAAATAAAAACTTACACAGAGCATAACTCTATGGTGACGAACAAAACGTTCGCAGAAATGGAGGAATGAATATGAGTAAAAAGAGGACAATTCGATTTGACAAGGAGACGGATGAAAGGTTGGAACAGATGATAACAGAAAGTGGGAAAAGCATGTCTGTAGTCATCAGAGACCTGGTTAAGACAGGGAAAGTTGAAGTAATAACACGCATAGGAGATCAAGGAATCCAAGAGAATTTAAGTCGATTTCACAAAGATATGAACGAGAATTATCTCCATACGAACACCAAGCTGGAGCAGGTGGAGGAAATGGTTGCTCGCCTTGGCGAAAAGGCTGCGGCAAATAACAAGACATCAGAGTTGCTCTGTGATGTGGATAAGCACTTGCTTGAGATCAAACAGCACCTAGTAGCGTATCGCAGACAGGGAGATAAGGAGGCGAGCGAACTTGTCAATCTTCAGCGTTGAGAATGATCGAACGGGAAATTCGACATACACACTGTTCGAGAAGATTCTCTATGTAAAGAAAGCCTATGCAACGAGCTATGACCTCATGTATGGTGCGAACGTGTCGATTACGAACACCTTCGATGAAATGATGATGGTTAAGGAAAATGCAGGGCAGGAGGAAGGCAAAGGCTACTTTCATTATGTTTTGTCCCCGGAGGAGGCAGACGATTGCTCGGTAGCGCAGATGTATGCAGTTGGCTGTAAGGTGGCGGAGATGATTGGCTGCTTTGAAGGGCATTATCAGGTGCTGATGACTGTTCATCGAGATACGCCGCACATCCATGCACACTTTATTGCCAACAACATAGACGATATGACAGGGCTGCGCATGAACTTAAATCGATCTCGATTGATGATGTTGAAGCAGCGTGTCAATGAGATCTTGCAGCAGGAGGGCGTCTCGCTGATTCGCGGTTTTTCTTAAAACAACCGCATATGAAAGAGCTGAAAAATCATAAATGATGCTTATAGCAACTACAGAGTAGAAAGGAGTGCGGTATGAAAATGAGTCAAACATTTATGGATGCGAAGCAGGTGTCATGTGATTTCTTCAACGGCATGTGCGACTATCAGAAGGTGCTGCGCCTGACGCGCAATGGATATTTGCCAGGGAAGAAGCTCGGGAAATCGTATCTATACATTCGCGAGGAATTGGAAAAATGGACTGAGACGAATTTCAGTAAGCCCACATGGTCGAAGATGAAGGTGTAAAACGATATAGTATTTGTCGTTGCCGCTGTACAGCTGATGTACGGCGGCTTTTTTATTTGGGAGGAATATCTATGAGAGGATCTGTAGTCAATCGGGGCAAGGGCGTATGGGAACTGCGCATCTCGATGGGGTATGATGCGAAGGGCAAGCAGATTCGCAAAACCAAGCGTGTAAAAGCAACCTCAAAGCGTGCTGCGGAGAAGGAGTTGGACAAGTTCGTGTGGGCAGTAGAACGTGAGGTGCAAACGGATGAGGCGCATAAGAATCTCACGTTTCGTGAATTTGCCGAGATTTGGGAGTCGCGGCATAACGATAAAATGGCGATCACCACGCGGATGTCACAGCGCTCTGTTCTGCATGATCGGATGATGGATGCTTTTGCGGGCATACCGCTTGCGAAGATTACGGCGGGCATCGTGATGACTTTTGTTGAAACCCTGCGGAAGAGTAAAACGCGGCACGGGAATCCCCTATCGGATACGATGGTACATAAAAACTATAAGCTGCTGAATCACATGCTTTCCAAGGCGGTGGAGTGGAAGATTCTCAGCAAGAATCCATGCGACGATATACCGCGCGAGGATCGTCCGAAGCCGAAGTATCATCACTATCCGATCTGGCAGGAAGCGGACTTGATGAAGTTCCTGCGCGTGATCGATGCGCTGGCGAACTCAGCTGCGAATATCAAACACAAGACCATGTTCTACTTGTCACTGCTCACGGGTGCACGCAAGGGTGAGGTGTGTGCACTTACATGGGATGATGTGGACTGGGAACAGAAGTCGGTTCATATTCACAAGGCGCAAAAATACATCGACGGGAGGCATGTGGAAATATCGCAGCCCAAAACGGCAGAATCCGTGCGCACACTGTTTGTGGACGATCATGTGCTTGAGCTTTTGCGGCAGCACAAGGAGTTGCAGGAGCAGTACCTTCGGACAAAGGGATACAAGAACCCCAATCAGTACATTTTCCTTGCGATTCGATTGCGCAACGAGGAGGTCGTTCCCGTGACGGCGAGCGCACTCTATACATGGCTGCTGCATCTGTGCAAGGAACATGATTTACCGCCGATTACGGTGCACTCCCTCAGGCATATGGCCGCAACCTATGCGCTGAATCATGGTGCAGCACTTACGACGGTACAGACCATGCTCGGGCACACGAATATCCGCACGACATCCATTTATCTTCACGCACTCGATACACAGCGAAGGGAGACCACGCAGATTCTATCGCAGCATCTGGAAGAGCTGCGGAATACGGACAAGGAGAATTGAATCATGGGGAAATACTACGGTGTATATAATGACCGCGGCGCAGGCGTTTATTCAGAATGGAGCAAAGTCAAGAAAGCAGAGAGCCATATCGGGGCATTGCGGTTGAAGAAGTTTCCTACCGTGCCGGAGGCGGTGTGCTTTGTCCGCGAGGGGGTTCGTAGGGAGTGTGGAATCTCGTTGGAAGATCGTGCCGGAGATATGTTTGCACAACGGACGAACGTTTTCTTCCTCCTCGAAGAGCTCCCGACGAAAGCCTATTTTTCCAGCAGAGGGATAGAGGTTATCCGTCGGGTGAAGTGAGTAGAATCACATTGGTAAAGATGTAATATAGGCCCGCAGGATTTTCCTGCGGGCCTATTTTTGTATAAAG
>NZ_ALKG01000081.1 GCF_000286455.1 Selenomonas sp. FOBRC6 | reverse complement strand
TTAATTTTTGAACAGCGGTAGGAATATCGGTAAATAATTCAGCTTTTGATTCACAAAGAACATCATTCATCCGGATACAGCCCTCGTCGAATTGCACGAATGCCATCAAGAATCTTGAAAGCGGGCGTATAAACATACTCCACGGGAACAAAATGAATGCGATCGTTCTGCACGGCACGCAGTGAGTTAAATCGCACCGCCCGAAAAAAATTCTCCGCAAATGTTTTCCCATACGCATCATTATATGTGACAAAAATGACATCCGGATCACAGGAGATCAATTCTTCCTCGCCGATGTACTTGCTCGTCAGCGGAATGCGTCCACCGAGACGCCGCACCATATCGCCGACCACCCAGCCTTCGTCATAGTTGAGGATATCCCCCTCCCCCACCTCGACGACCAGAACCGTCTGCTGTTCTCTCCCACGCATCGTCGCCTCATCTACGTGCAGCTCCGCGCGAATATCCCGCAGCAGGGCATCCGTCTGCGCCTTCCGATCGAAGATTCGTCCCATATCGTCAATGAATTTGCATTCGTCCTCAACTGTCGCATCTTTCAACACGTGGTTCGCCGTTGCAATCACATAGGTATTCACGCCGCGTTCCTGCCACCACGCCGTATTCCCATACCAGCGCGGTGTGAACGACGCTTTCCACGCGAGGATAAAGTCCGGCTGCAGAGCGACCGCCTGCTCCCGTCCGATGGAGTTTTGAATCACTGGCTCTACCTTGGCAAACTCCTCCGGGTATTCTCGCTGCAGACGTGCGTATGAAACCCCGGAGGTACTCAGCGCGGCACCAACGATACGCTCCCCCTGTCCGAGGATCAGCAATGTCTCCAGCGCATTCACCTCATCCACGATGATCCGCTGCGGTGCACGTTGAAACGTCGTCTGCACAGGAGTGCCGTTCGCATCGTAAGTGTCAATCACAAGGGGATAATGTGGCGAAACCGTCTCTGGAGATTCCTCCGAGAGCGATGCAACCTGTGTCCCGTCATTCACAGGAAGAAAAGGGAACAACAAGAAAGATAAAAACAACAAGAGGAAGCATACGATCTTCTTCATAAAATCAACACCTCAAAAATGGCAAGCAGCCAAAAAGGCTGTCTTGCCATTCTTATAGTTCGGATGAATCAGAACGTATACTTCGCGCCGATCATAAACCCACGCCCGAGTTCTGGGAAGGCAGCAATCCCGTAGTAATCCGATCCCACCGTCTCATATGCCGTATTCGTCAGATTTTCGATCGATGCATAGATCGTCATGTCCTTATGCAGCTTGTAGTTGATGTTAAAATCCATGATCATTTTACGGTTCGAGCTGAACACCATCGTATTCATCCCCGTATACCACGTTCCGGACAGAGAGGCATTGAGTTTCCTGTTGTCATAGGAAATATCGAACTTGTAGATATTCGTCGGACGCAACTCATTGATAGCCGTGTTAACATTGCCATCTTCCAAGCTCAGGTCAGGGTCAAATGTCATTCCATCCTTTGCCGAATAACGATCATACGTATGGAAGTAATCCGCACTGATCGTAAGATGCTTATCAAACCTATGCTGCAGCGTCAGGTTGAAGGACTTCTTCAGCTCGCGTGCATTAACGGGACGATAGAACGAATTTCTAGGATCATTCGGATCGAGCACGTTATAGCCGACAACTGCATTGCTCATCCACGTGTAGTCATAGTGGACAGAGGCAGAGGTCTTCTTCGAGAAGTCATGGCGCAGCCCGATCGTCCAGACATCCCCACGCTCATCTTTCAGATTGGCACGCAGCTCGTTCCCATAGGGGTCTTCATAGACCGTCGTATAGTCATTGGGACGCAGGGGGCGATGTACGCGCGTATAACCGAGATAGGCACTCGTCCCCTTCTCAAAGGCATACTGCATATGGAGAGCCGGCGTGAACACGCCGCGTGTCTGACCGTGAATCTCACTCCCTCCTCTTCCATCGCTCTCAGTGGTATCCGTATAACGCGCATAACGGAGCGATGGCGTAATCTCAAATTTATCCGAGACAAAAATCTTGTCCTGCAGATAACCATTGATGGACGAACGCTCCATGCGTGAGACAGTACGCCTACGAAGCCTATGATTCTCGAACTTCGACCGGTCATACGTCCATGTTGTCAGCAGGTTGTGCCTATCGTATGCCTTGCCAAGCTGAAGCTGCATACCGTAGTTCTCCATACGGAAGAACCAATACTTTTCATTGCGCCCGACATAGTTCTGGCGTACCCACTCATCCCATGCAGGCGTATTCGGTACAATATTGGGATCATCCACATCTCCCGCACCAGATGTTCCCCAATAGCGCTCATTTTGATTATAGACACGAACAAAGCTCTCCATGCCATTATCGCGATGGAACACATACGTCAAATCATTGTTGTTCTTGTTGTACGCATTGTACGCACCTGTCGGTCCCCATCCATAGCGCAGATTACGGAACCCTGGATTTTCCTTTTCTCCTCTTTTGCGATGATTATACCAATCCGTAAGGATACGATGCCAGTCTGTCGGATTGATGTATCTGTAATCGGGCGCTGTATGAGGATAGTCATCATCCCCCTGCACATGATTATGGGCAAAGTACAGCGTATGATTTTTGTCAAAGTCATAGTCGACACGAATATTGGCAGCCTGATCCTTGTAACCGCTGTGCAGCCAACGATAATTATTCCCTGTCAGACCATCCTTGTATTTCCCATCCCCACTCATCTCGCGGCTGAGTGAGACAAAGTACTTGAGACGATTCGCGTCGAGACTCCCGGAATAACTAAACTTATAGTTATAGCGGTTCCATGAGCCTGCCGATACATCGAGCGTTCCTTGCGCTTCTCCTTCACCCTTGCGCGTGATGATATTGATGACGCCGCCCGTCGCATCCGAACCGTAGACGGATGCGCCCGGTCCCTTGATGACCTCGATCTGCTCGACACCATTCATATTGATGATCTGGTTGATGTCGAGCATCGCCTTCGTCCCGTCTTCCGAGTAGGAGCTCAGTACATTGGCCGCCGAATTATCCACGCGGCGTCCGTCCACGAGCACAACAACGCGCTCGTCACCGTTGATGCTCAGAACGCTGTGCGTGTCCTCGATCCCCATCTCGCCGCCGCGATAGCCGGGCTTACGTACGAGCACGCCGGGGACTGTTTTCAGCGCATCGCTGAGTTGGTTGAAATGACGCTTCTCAAGCGTCTCCCGATCAATGACATTCACGTCGCCGCCCGTGCGGTAGTAAGACTGCTCCGTGATAACATTACCAAACGGATCTTTCAACATCTCGACAACATCAATATCCTTGGTCGTATAGGACGCAGCTGCGGCTGTTTCTTCGGCGGGTTCAGCTGCATTCATCTCCTGCGCATGAGCGTCAACCCCCCCGTACATTGTGGTTGACAACAGGATGCCAAGCAAAGCAGATTTCTTCAGTTTCTTCTTCATTCAATCAGTCCCCTTCTCATAAAAAAAGATAAATACGGCTATACATTTTGGGAAACATGTCCGAATGCGTATACATCCACATTTCGTTTCCACCAATGTCATAGGAAATCCGGTGAAAAACGCCTTACCGTTACAATCGCCACAAAACAAAAAGCCTTCTTGCTCTCCGGCAAAAAGGCATACGAAACACATAAAAAAATCGTGCCTTCCTGTCTCTCGCAGGAACGATACAGCGTTCCAATCGGGCAGTTCTTCTGGCTCTGCTTCCTCGTTTTCCCCGTCTTCCCAGTTTCCCAGTGACGTATTGGGGGTGACTCCACATTACAGCTGCGGGACAGCGCAGGATTTTCACCTGCTTCTCTATTAAGTGCGATGCACGCTCGATTGGCAAAATATTCAATTACAATTTAGCTCTTAGGAATATTAGGCAGAATATCATATTGTGAATTGTATGTCAATACATACAATATCGATTATACAAATTGGGATTATTCTATTTTATATTTCATCTTTTGTCAACCAAATATCAGAAAAAAATAATTCTCAGTTTTAAAAAATGCCGGGAGAATGGAGGACGCTTGACGAACGGCGCTGTTTGCAGTAAAATAAGCATAGAAAAAGGGCACTGCCGCTCAGCGGTTGCCCCCTTATACACGCGAGATTCCCCGCCTGCAGTTTGGAGCGCAAGGCGGGGCTTTCTCATTTATCTTTTAACGGATAAGACTAAGATGGTGAACACAACGAGAAACGTCAAGAACTCGTAGGTCTCCATACAGATCCCCCCTCTCGGGGGCTGAGTCACCACTGTGCCTATCAGTGCTTTTTTATATTATAGTAGACGAACATATGTTGTGCAAGACAGTGAGGGAATGATATGATTATCTCTTGGGACGAATACTTCATGGGCGTTGCCATCTTCTCCGCCTACCGCAGCAAGGACCCGCACACGCAGGTCGGCGCGTGCATCGTGAACGAGGACAAGCACATCGTCGGCGTCGGCTACAACGGTATGCCGAACGGCTGCGATGACAGAGAATACCCGTGGGGGCGGACGGGCGAGTTCGCCGAGCAGAAATACCCCTACGTCGTACACGCGGAGCTGAACGCGATCCTCAACGCAAGCACGTCGCTGAAGGGGTGTCGTATCTACGTCTCACTCTTTCCGTGCAACGAGTGCTGCAAGGCGATCATCCAGAGCGGCATCCGCGAGGTCATCTACCTCTCGGACAAATACGCCGAAACCGACGCGACGAAGATCTCCAAGCGCATGCTCGCCTCTGCGGGTGTCACCTGCCGCCGCATGGAGACCGACCTCGGCGAGGTGCCTGTGAAGTTCGAGGTCGTGAGTTAAAACAAATGCAATGCAGCTATACGATGCTCCAAAGCAAACCCTAGTGGAGCAAGCGGAAA
>NZ_ALKG01000080.1 GCF_000286455.1 Selenomonas sp. FOBRC6 | reverse complement strand
CCGCATCTTTTGATAAAATCCCATCCCCATCATGCGTCGTACGTAAAGTTGAGCTCCGTCCGCGCTGCGAGCAGCGGCGCTGCGGCATCCTTCTCCGAGAGAACGACGGGGGCAAGCGGCCATTCGACGCCGATCTCGGGGTCGTCCCAGCGGATATTGCCGTCGCAGTCGGGTGCATAGAGATTGTCTGCCTTATACAACACCTCGACATCGTCGGTCAGTGTAATGAAGCCGTGGGCAAACCCGCGCGGGATGAAGAGCTGACGATAGTTCTCCGCCGAGAGTTCAACGCCGACCCATTTTGCATATGTCGGCGAGCCGCGACGAATGTCGACAGCAACGTCGAAAATCGCACCGCGCGCGACGCGCAGCAGCTTCGCCTGTGCCATGGGGTTCAGCTGATAGTGCAATCCGCGCAGGGTTCCCTTCTGCGCAGAAAACGAGTGATTGTCCTGCACGAAGTCGACGAAGATCCCCGCATCCTCCATCTTTTTCTGCGACCAGCTCTCCATGAACCAGCCGCGCGCATCGCCGAAGACCTTCGGCTCGAGGATACGCACGCCCTCGAGAGCCGTTTCAATTACATTCATATACTCTCCTACACATCCTTAATCAGTCGTTTCAAATAGATACCATACTCGTTCTTTGCAAGAGGTTCCGCAAGGCGCAGCACCTGCTCCGCATCGATGTAGCCCATGCGGTAGGCAATCTCCTCAATGCAGGAGATTTTAAGCCCCTGCCGCGCCTGTATGGTCTGGACAAAGGATGCCGCCGAGAGGAGCGACTCATGCGTCCCCGTGTCAAGCCACGCATAGCCGCGCCGCAGGCGCTCGACATGGAGCTTCCCCGCCGCGAGATACGCCTTGTTCACGTCTGTGATCTCAAGCTCGCCGCGCGCCGATGGTCGAATCCCGCGCGCGATCTCGACGATGTCGCTGTCGTAGAAGTAAAGCCCCGTAACGGCATAATTCGACTGCGGCTCTTTCGGCTTCTCCTCGAGGGAGAGAGCTTGCCCATCCTCGTCGAAAGACACAACGCCATATCGCTCGGGATCGGAGACGTAGTAGGCGAATACGGTTGCCCCGTCCTCGCGGCGTACAACACGCTGCAGCACCTGCGCGAAATCGGAGCCATAGAAGATATTGTCGCCGAGAACGAGCGCACAGCCCTCGCCCGCAACAAAATCCGCGCCAATGATAAACGCCTGCGCGAGACCGTCGGGACTCGGCTGCACTGCATACGAGATGGACAGCCCGAGCTGGCTGCCGTCGCCGAGCAGCGCCTGATAGAGTGCGCTGTCATTCGGTGTCGTGATGATGAGAATCTCCCGTATCCCCGCGAGCATCAACGCACTGAGCGGATAGTAGATCATCGGCTTGTCATAGATCGGCATGAGCTGCTTCGATACAACCTTCGTCAGCGGGTAAAGGCGTGTGCCCGAGCCGCCCGCGAGGATAATTCCCTTTTTAATCATCCCGTCACCTCTCTGAACTTTCTTTATAATCCATTGTAAGAGATTTTCGACTGTAAATCAAGAAAAACCTGCCGCATAAAAGCTGCGACAGGTTTGTGCAATACCCCTCTATCAGTTCTTATTGGAACATCTCCATGATATGTGCGACAAGGATGCCAAACGGCGTGCCGATAACGTAGCCCATCAGCGCCATGAGGATGCCGACGGGGATGAGCGAGCCGGAGTACGTGCCCGCAAGCACGGGTGCGGATGCCGTGCCGCCGATGTTCGCAAGCGAGGCAACGCACGCTGTGAACATATCGAGATGGAAGAGGCGCGCGAGGAAGAACATGAGCGTAAAGTGCACGCCGAGGATGATGAAGCCCGTCAGGATCCAGTACGGCGCATCGCCAAGTTCGAGCAGGGATGCGCGCGAGGCGAGCAGGGCAATGACGGAGTAGAGCAGGACGTTCGACATCTCCGCCGAGCCTGCAACACGCCCAAGCGGCGAGACTGCGCCGATGAGTCCGAGGACGGTGATAAAGAGGATCGTCCACGTCGCCTTGTCGAAGAACGGGACAGCGGCGTTGAGCATTTTCCCGACATTGGCACCGACTGCCGAGACAATGAGCGCCGTGCCAAGGAGGAGGATCAGGCTCTGGAAGGTGATCGCGCCCGTGTTCAGCTTTGCATCCTCTTCAAGGCTGCGCGACACGGCATCGAGTTTCGTTGTATCCGCCTTGTTCCAGCGGTTGAAACGCGGCGCGAGCGTGATGAGCCAGAGCAGGAACATGACCCAGATCGAGTAGTCGATGGAGTCGACAACGAGTGCGTAGCCCATATCCGCCTCGGAGACGCCGAGCGCTGCCTGCACAGCGACCATGTTGCCCGAGCCGCCGAGCCACGAACCGCAGAGCGCGCCGAGCGCCATCCACGAATCAGAGCCGATCAGCCCCTTCATCACGAGGAAGGCGACGACGAAGCCGATCATGATGGTGAGGGACGCAGAGAAGAATCCGAGCAACATCCGGGGGCCGAGCTTCAGCACCTTGCGAATGTCGCAGCGCAGCAGCATGGTGAAGACCATTGCGTACGTCAACGAATTCTTGAGCGCGCCGTACGCCGGCTTTGTCGCCGCCATATCCCATGTTCCGACGGTGCAGAGCAGCATGGAGATGAGGTAGACGAGCACGACGGCGGGCAGGTAACGGAACAGCGCCCACCCCGTCCCCTTTTCGAGGGACACGAGCACCCCTGCGAGCATGATGAGCACGGCGACATAGGTAAATCCATCCGTAATCATAAAACCACTCCTTACCATAAAGCATGATAATTCCTTGAAGAATCGCAATGTTGATTATATAATAAAGTCATGGTATGGCACAATGGACTTCTTTCCTAGAATGCGCTCATTTGTGAAAGAATTCTGTATACAGAAGAAGGAGGACTCCTATGAAAATCACAAAGATCGAACTCGGCATGCTCTCCGTCCCCCTGCGCGTCCCGTTCAAGACGGCGCGCCGACGCGTGGACAGCGTGGAGGATGTCATCGTCCTCATCCGCACGGATACGGGTGCAACGGGCTACGGCGAGGCGCCGCCGACGGGCGTCGTCACGGGCGACACGACAGGTGGCATCATCGACGCAATCCGCACGCATCTCACGCCGCTCCTCGTCGGGCGCGACGTGAACGAGTTCGAGGATCTCATCCGCGGCGTGCAGTCTGCGCTGATTCACAACACATCGGCAAAGGCCGCCGTCGACATGGCGCTCTACGACCTCTACGGACAGCTGTGGAACATCCCCGTGCACAAGCTGCTCGGCGGCGCACGCGACTCCATCGTCACGGATATCACGATCAGCGTGAATGCACCCGAGGAGATGGCGCGCGATGCTCGCGATGCGATTGCGCGCGGCTACGACACGCTCAAGATCAAGGTCGGTGTCGATCCCTCGCTCGATGTGGCGCGCCTGTCTGCCGTGCGTGAGGCGGTAGGGAAGGACGTACGCATCCGCATCGACGCAAATCAGGCGTGGAAGCCGCGCGAGGCCGTACGGATTCTCGCACAGATGGCAGAAAAGGGACTTGACATCGAGCTCGTCGAGCAGCCCGTCGCTGCAGCAGACATCGACGGACTTGCCTATGTCACGCGTGAGAGCGACATCCCCGTGCTCGCGGACGAGTCCGTATTCAGCCCTGCCGACGCCCTGCGCATCATGCAGCTGCACGCCGCCGACATGGTGAACATCAAGCTGATGAAATGCGGCGGTCTCTATCCCGCGCAGCAGATCATCGCAGCGGCGGAGGTCTACGGCGTGGAGTGCATGCTCGGATGCATGCTCGAGGCAAAGATCTCCGTCAATGCAGCTGTCGCGCTCGCCTGTGCGAAGCAGATTGTGACACGCATCGACCTCGACGGTCCCGTGCTTTGCAGCGAAGACCCGATTGAGGGCGGTGCCATATTCGACGAAAAGAACATTACGGCTTCCTCTGCGCCGGGTCTTGGGATTCGCGGCGTGGCGGGGCTGCGTATGCTGTAAGGAGGTTTCATGAGTACATCTGTGAGTTTCGCCGTCGGCGAGCCGTTCCCTCTGCCCGTCCTCGCACAGGCAGACGGCGGCATGTTCCAAGTGGACAAGAACGGCATGATGTTCCTGCTTCAGCTCTCGCGCACGGACGCCATCGCTGTCGAGGCGTTCCGCACGGGCGAGATTGAGCTTGCTGTGACGGAGGTGGACGGCGTCCTCTTCCTCCTCTACCGCATCGACGGCATCTTCAAGGACGGCTGGGGCGACGCGCCGCTCTCCCTCTCTCTCGTAAAGGAGGATCTGCTACCAGATGAGGAGAGTCTGCGCGACCCGACGATCCACCTCTATCTGATCGACACAAATCTGAAAATCCTGCTCGCACAGAGGACGGCATCCATGCCCGAGGAATTCGCCGAGATCATCCGCGCATATGTACATGCGGAGAAAGAATCACCGACCTCCGCCCTCGCCTTTCAAAAGAAAGTCGCAACAATCTGGGCAGAGAAATCCGCCGCCGACCTGCGGAGGGCAGCAAAGGCTGCGCACACGCTGCCGATGACGCTTGGGACGATACATTAAAAGAAGGCTGCTGCACGTTCATGTTGTGCAGCAGCCTTCTTTTTATTATTTCCTCCGCAGTTCCTTGACGATACGCGCAACGAGTGCCGTACGCGCAAACGGCGTGATGATGTAGTATCCGTCGATGTACGGAGCGATATCCTGCGCGATCTCGAGCGAGAGTTTGACGGCAAGTTCCTCAGCTGTCTCCCGATCGAGTCCATGATAGGCGTTGATGATGCGCTCCTCGACGTGGATGCCGGAGATCTCGCTCTCCATGAAGCGCGCGTTACGCTCGCTGACGACGGGCATGATGCCGCCGAGAATGAGCGCCCCGGGCAGGGTGTCGCGCGCCGTGCGAAGGTTTTCCTTTGCCCGTGTGCTGAGGACGGGCTGAGTAAAGAAGCCCGTCATGCCCGCCTCCATCTTCTTTTTCGCAAGCCCAAGCTGCGACGGGAAATGGCGCGAGTTCACGTTGAGCGCGCCAAATACGTGGAACGGCACCACGTCGCCGCGCTCACCGAGGCTCTTGATAAACGCCGAGAGTTTGCGCGAGTTGAACTGATAGACGCTCTTTACCTCGTCGCGCTCCGCCGTTGGGATGGGGTCGCCCGTAATCGCGATGAGATTGTGCACGCCCTCGGCGCTGAGTCCGAGGAGAATGGACTTGATCGCATTGAGATTGCGGTCACGGCAGGTCATATGCGGAATCGGCTCGAGTCCGAGGCTGCGCTGCACGCGTCCCGCGAGCATCGCCGCATCCATGCGCGCGCGCGCAATGGGGTTGTCCGCAATCGTGATGGCAGAGGCGCCTGCCTCCTGCAGCTCGCGTGCACCCACCATGAATTTATCCGCATTCCCCGTTTCAGGCGGGTCGAGTTCGACTGCAATGGGGAACTCCCCCGTCTTCAGTGCCTCGAAAAATGGAGAACAAGACGGTGCAAGTGTGCTGCGCTCTGCCTGTGCACTCGCCCCCTCAGACATGTGTCCGCCGTCTGCAAGAGCTGCACAGAGCGCGCGGATGTGTTCCGGCGTCGTACCGCAGCAGCCGCCGACGATGGATACGCCGTCGCGTACGATGGCTGCAAGCCCCTCGCCGAAGTAGTCCGGCGCGCTCTCATAGAAGGTGCGTCCGTCGATGACGATCGGATGTCCCGCGTTCGGCATAAGGGAGAGTGGAAGGGGGCACGTTCCGAGAAGATGGACGAGTTCCTTCATCGACTGAACGCCGCTCACGCAGTTAAAGCCGACGGCGTCGATATAGCCGCTCTCCGTGACCGTGCGGATCAGTTCCTCGACGAAGAAGCCGTCGCGCGTATAGCCGCCAGGAAATGCCGAGAAGGAGGTCAGGACGAACGCCTCGGGGCATACCTGCTTGATATGTGCCGCCGTCTCGACCAATCCCTCAGTTGAAGAGTTCGTCTCAAATAGAAAGTGCCGCGCCCCCGCCGCGAGGAAGGTATCGACGAGGAAACGATATTCGTCGAGGATGTCAGCGGGCGGCAATCCCGTGACGGGGCCGATATCCGCAAATACATAGGCATCGAACGGCTCTGCCGCGCGTGCGGCGATCTCCCAACCCGAACGGAGGATGCGCTCGACGAGTGCCGTATCGCCCTGATAGACGCTGCAGTTCGCCGCAAATGTATTCGTCTTGATCGCCTGTGTTCCAGCGCGCAGATACTCCGTGTGAATCTCCTCAACGACCAAGGGTGTTTCGATGTTCGCGAGCTCCACGCCCTTGCCGCGCGTATGCGTCTTTTGAGCATAGTATGTGCCCATGCCGCCGTCAAAGACGAGCGGCTCTTTTCGTATGTGTTCCCGTATATCCATCTATATGCCTCCTTGCCACTCTATGCTATCCCAGTACGCGCCGTGCAATCTCGACAATGCTGCGCGCATCGCCCGCATAGTGATCCGCACCGATCTCCTTTGCATAGTCCTCCGTCAACACCGCTCCGCCGACGACCGTCTCGCACGGATGTCCCGCCGCGTGCAGGGCTTCGATGGTCTTTTTCATCGCCGTGACCGTCGTCGTCATCAATGCCGAAAGGCCGATGAGCCCGACCTTCTTTTCGATGGCAACCTCCACAACACGCGTGACAGGCACGTCACGCCCAAGGTCAATGATCTGATAGCCGTAATTCTCGAGGACGACTTTGACGATGTTCTTGCCGATGTCGTGAATATCTCCCTCGACGGTCGCGAGAATGATCTTGCCCTTCGAGACGCCCTGCCCTTCCTCGGCAAGCCGCACCTTGATGAGCTCGAGCCCCGCCGTTGCGGCATTTGCCGCATTGATGAGCTGCGGCAGGAAGATGATTTCCTTTTCGTAGCGGTCACCCACGATATCAAGCGCAGGGATGACCTTCTCCTGTATGATATCCATCGGCGCCATCTCCGTGAGGAGTTTGCGTGTGATGCGCTCCGCATCGTCACTGAGGCCGCGGATGATCGCGTCCATCAGAGGGTCGACCTCGCCCGCATCGTCGGCTGCGGCAGTCTGTACCGCACCCACCGCCTCATCGCCCGTGATGCCGAGTTCCTTGCGCCGGCGCATCTCCGCCTGCTCGGGAGCAAATCGCTCGATGTAGGCGGCGCAGTCCACATCCTCCCCCGACACCGCGCGGAAGGATACGACAGCATCCATGACGCCCTTCGTATTCGGATTAATGATTGGGAAATCAAGTCCGACGTGCATCGCCTGAATGAGGAAGTTCTCCGTCATGTGCCCGCGTGCGGGCAGTCCGAACGAGATATTGCTGACGCCGAGCGCGCAGTGGAGTCCGAGGCGCTCATGCACCTCGCGCACGGCGCGCAGTGTCTCCATCGCCTGCTCCTGCTGTGCCGAGACCGTGAGCGTCAGACAGTCGATGATGATATCCTCGCGGTCAAGACCGTATTTTTCTGCCTCCGCGACAATGTGCTCAGCGATGGCGACGCGCTGTGCCGCCGTCTCTGGGAGTCCGCGCTCATCCATCGCGAGGCCGAGCACCGCCGCACCGTAGTGTTTCGCAAGAGGAAAGATGGCGTCCATGCGCTCGCGCTCGCCGCTGACCGAGTTGATGATGACGCGCCCGTTTGTCACGCGCAGCGCCGCCTCGATCACCTTTGGATTCGCCGAGTCGATCTGGAGCGGCAGGTCAACGACGCTCTGTACCGCCTTGACAACGTACGGAATGATCTTTTCTTCGTCCACGCCCTGTGCGCCGACGTTGATGTCAAGCACCTGCGCCCCCGCCTCCTGCTGCGAGATGGCGAGCTTCTTGATGTAGCCGTAGTCCTCCTCGAGGAGCGCCTGTTGGAGGCGCTTCTTGCCCGTCGGGTTGATGCGCTCACCGATGACATTGAGCTTGCCGTACTCCGCGACGCGCCCCGGTGATGCAACCCCCTTGCGCTTCTTGCGCGCGGGGCGCTCCGACGCGCCGCGCGCGACAGCAGCCGAAAGCGCACGGATAAAGTCGGGTGTCGTGCCGCAGCAGCCGCCCATAATAACTGCACCACGCTGTGCAAACGCTGCCATCTCGCGTCCGAAGTCCTCCGCTGTCATCTCGTACGCGCCCGTGCGTGGGTCAGGAAGTCCCGCGTTCGGCTTTACAATGATCGGCAGATCCGTCCACTCCATAAGCTCATCTACAATCGGGACAAGCTCCACGGGACCGAGCGAACAGTTGACGCCGAGCGCCGAAACACCGAGTGCATCAAGCGTGACCGCAACGGATGGGACAGCCGCGCCGAGGAAGGTGCGCCCGTTCTGTTCGAACGTCATCGTCACCCAGATCGGCAGCTTCGTATGCTCCTTTGCCGCAAGCACCGCCGCCTTGACCTCATAGAGGTCGGTCAGCGTCTCAAAGATCACGAGGTCGGCACCCGCCTCCTCGCCTGCAGTCACC
>NZ_ALKG01000079.1 GCF_000286455.1 Selenomonas sp. FOBRC6 | reverse complement strand
GGCGCAACGGCGTGCGAGCACGCGAACGCGCAGGATATTCGTATAGACTGCAATCTTCATCTTCTGCTCCTTTGCTGCAGGATTACTCCTGCATTCTGCGCGATGTGCGAACAATCTCGAGCACGCCCTCTGCCGTCAGCTGCTCCAAGGTGTAATAGCGCGCCCTCATGCGCCGCGCGATCTCGGGTGCAATGCCGACGCGCGGCATGGCGCGCTCCGTGTCGAGTACAAGCGTGAGCGCATCCGTCTCCCCGCGAGCTCCTCCGCCGCACGCAGCGCGCGCTGCACGGCATCACCCCCATTGCGCACGGGATTTGTAGGGCGATGAGCCCCACGCGGTCGCGCTTTTGATACGCCTCCTGCAGGAGGGCGAGGATCGCGCCCTTGACCGTGCGCATGCGCTCGCGTGCCCCCATCGAGCCGCTGGCATCGACAAGGAAGAGGATGTTTGCCGCCGAGCGCTGCGCACGCACCCAGACGCGCACATCCTCCGCGCGGATCACGACCGCCTGTGTACCCCTGCGGCGGCGCTGATGCGGCGCAGCTGCGCGCAGGGTTGCCGCGAGGGCAAGGTCAGGATGCGCGTCGCCATGCGACAGCTCGGTGCGCAGACAGCGTCCGCCCGCCGTGCGCAGCTGCACAATGTCCCGCCTGCCGCTCTTGCCGCCCTGCACGCGCATCTTCATATGGAGGAGTGAGAGGCTCGCCATGATATTTTCAAGCGGCGCAGCGACACGCTCATCATCGGCGCTCGGCATCTCCTCGGAGGACGCACCCGCGTCCTCTCCCTCCTGCTGCGTCTCCGACGCCCCCGCTCCGCTCCCGGCCTCCGCCGAGGAGGGCGCGGAGACATCGGGCAGATCATCACCCTCACGATTTTCCTGTGGCGAGGGATTTTCCTGCGGTACGTGCGGCTGCTCCTCCTCACGCGAGCGGCTCATGCGGTGCACGAGTACAAACGCCGCCGCCTCCTCCACGTCTGCGGGCAGTACATAGTCCCGTCCCGCAAGCGCCGCAAAGGCGCGCGCCGCTTCAATCAAATAAATCTCCGCATGATTGCCCGCGCAGCGCGCACGCAGGACACATGCCGCCGCAAAGTGCAGGATCGCAGACGGCGCCTCAACTGCAGGCAGACGATTGCGCGCATTGCGAATCTGCTCCAAAAGTTCCGCCTCCTGCGCGGCATAGGCGGAACAGAATGCCAGCGGGTCGCGCTCGTAGGCAAGAACGCGCGCCACGATCTCGCGCCGCAGGCCTGCATCCTGCTCCTCGTCCATCGCCGCAAACATGCCGAAGGAATCCAAGAGCGCAAGACGAAGTGCCCCCTCTGCGGGATCCATCGTGCCGATCGGCGTATAGGAAACGGCCTCGGCATACGAAAGCCCGTCGCGCTCGAGGTGAAGCAGTCCGTCCGCCGCACAGCGGAGTACGGCGGCAAGCAGATCCTCGCGCAGGAGATTGACCTCGTCCATGTAGAGCACGGTATTGCGGGCACGATGCAGAATCCCACGACGCAGACGGCGCGTGCCGTGCTGCAGAGCCGCCTCCACATCAATCGTCCCGAAGACCATATCCTCGGACGCACCGAGCGGGAGCTCCACAATGCGCCCCGTCTGCGTAAAGGGAGTCGCCGCACGAACGAGTACGGACTTCGCCGTGCCGCGCGTGCCCGAGATCAGGAGACCGCCCGCGCGCGGATTGACGAGCGCCGCCATGAGCGCACGCTTTACAGACTCCTGCCCGACAATGGCAGTCAACGGAAAATGCATCGTATGCAAGATTTTTCCTCCGCACAGGCGCTCATGCAGCCCCGCTCAGAATCGCATCCACGGCACTCCAATCTGCCGCGCCCTCCTCAAAGGGACGACGGCGCAGACGGTGCGCGAGGACGAGGCGGCTCACGCGCTGCAAGTCCTCGGCCGTGACCGTCGCGCGCCCCACGAGCGCGGCGTGTGCAATCCCCGCCTTGATGAGCGTGATGTCGGCGCGGTGTCCATCGACGCCAAGCGCGAGCGAGATCTGCGCCGCCAGATCAAGCGCAGCATCCGGCACCTCCACAGAGACGATGCGATCGCGCGCCTCTGTAATCTGTGCACGCAGCTGCTCCTGCTCCCCTGCGTAGGCGGCAGCAAAGGCATCGGGATCGCGCTCGTAGGCGATCCGCCGACGGATGACCTCGACGCGGGTCTCAGGTGCGGCCTCCCCCGCAACCGTAACCGAGAGCGCAAAGCGGTCAAGCAGCTGCGGACGAATGTCCCCCTCCTCGGGATTCATCGTCCCGACGAGCACGAAGCGCGCGGGATGCGCATAGGAAATCCCCTCGCGCTCGACGGTATTCACGCCCATCGCCGCCGAGTCGAGGAGAATGTCCACAATGTGATCCTCGAGCAGATTGATCTCATCCACATAGAGGATATTGCGGTTCGCCGCCGCCAGAATCCCCGGCTCGAACTCCTTGCGCCCGTGCTGAATCGCCGCCTCCATATCGAGCGTACCGACCACGCGATCCTCGGTCGCACTGACGGGCAGCTCCACCACGCGCATCGGCATCTCCTCTGCGGTGATCGTGCCCTCCTCCGCGCGCCTACAACAGGCATCGCAGTAGAGCTCGGGGACGGATGGATCGCAGTGACAGGCACAGCCCTGCACCGCCTGCAGATGCGGCAGGAGTGCGGCTGCGGCGCGGACGGCGGTGGATTTCGCCGTGCCCTTCTCCCCCTTGATCAGCACACCGCCAAGTGTGGGCATGATGATGCTGAGGAGGAGCGCAGTCTTCATCTCCTCCTGTCCGACAATCGCCGTAAACGGATATATTGCTTTCGTTTTCATTCGTGTAATCCTTGTTTTTATTTAGATGCTGCTTCCTTAATCGCCGCGCGTTTAAGCGCGCACTCCGCCGTACAGATGGCATGCTCTCCCGCCATGCGCGCATAGCACGCACCGCCACAGCGGAGGAAATCCGTACAGGTGCAGCAAAACGCCATCGTCCTCTGCATTTCACGCGCCAGTTCTCCCTGCCGACGCGCATCAATGCCATGCGCGACATCGCCGAGCAAAAAGCGTTCATCGCCGACAAAGGAGGAGCACGCATAGATGCGCCCAAGCGCATCGACATGAATGCCCGCGCCGCTCATTGCATGACAGTGGGAGAATCCGCCGTCCGTGCGCTGCGCAAGGCATGATGCCTGCTCTGCCTGTGCGATGACAATATGTCGACCGGTAAGCCGCTTGAGCTTCCTGCACAGTGCAAAGACACGCTCCATCGCAAGGGCAACATCTTCCTCCCGCGCAGGTCTCACACTGACACCGCGCCCCTGTCCGCGCAGAAGGTCAAAGCCAACTCTGCGCACATTGCCGAGATAGTATGCCATCTCGATGACACCGGGGAGCGACGCGACATTCTCAGCCGTGACGACTGCGGTCAGACCAATCTCCTTCCCGCGCGCCGTGAGGCGCTGAATCCCTGCAATCACAGCAGAGGATGTCCCGCGCCCGTTGGGAAAGCAGCGGAGTGCATCGTGCACATCTGGTCTGCCGTCGAGGCTCACACCGACACCAATTCCCGCATCGCAGAGAACATCCGCAGCCTCATCGGAGATGAGCGTCCCGTTCGTCTGAATATCCATGCGCGCCCGTATGCGATTCCCGCGAACATAGTCCGCAATCTGCACGAGGAGCGGCAATGCGAGCAGCGGCTCGCCGCCCGAGAACTGGAGGATGAAGGGAGCTCCGCCCTCCGCCGCGAGATCAACGGCGCGCCGCGCCGTGTCCCACGTCATCGTGCGCGCATCCTGCTCCGATGCGTAGCAATAGCGGCATGCGAGATTGCATGATCCCGTGAGGCTCAGCACCATCATGCGCAGCGGATTCATCTTTATCGCCCTACTTCACATCTGCAAAGCGCTCGGGGTACACCGCGCGCGCCAGCTCATAGACGCACTCGATCGCATTCTGCCCCGCACTGTAGCGGTAGGTATCGGGCACGGCGTAGAGGTGGTTCTCCCGCACCGCCTTCACATGCATGAACAGAGGGTCACTGCGGAGCTTCGCACGGAACTCCTCCGTCTTTTCCCCCTCCGCACTCCATGTCGGCAGCAGGAAAACATCGGGGTCGAGCGCAACAATCTGCTCCATGGAGACAGGTGTCTCTGCTGTCAGCCCGACCATTGCGGCGCCGTTGCGCAGCGAGGCATGGCGGCACATATCGTCAAAGAGCCCGTCCTTCTGTCCGAACACGCCGCTGAACGCAAACGCGACGACGATGGGGCGCTCCGCCTCGGGGATGTCCCCGACACGGCGCTCCACATCCGCGAGGCGTGCGCGCTTCTCGGCGATGAGTGCGGCGGCATTCTCCTCCTGTCCGACGAGCCTGCCGACCTCCTCAATGCGCGTAAAGATCCCCTCGACACGCTTCGGTGTGCGCGAGGCATAGACCGTCAGCCCGAGGTCGCGCAGACTCTCCACGAGCTCCTTCGGCACACCGTCCGTGGTAAAGACGAGATTGGGATGGAGCGCAAGCACGCGCTCGGGGCTCCGATCCTTGAGCTTCACGGGAACTGCCTTTGCCGCCTCCGTCATCGAGGAGAGCCCGGGATCATCCGCGTAGGCCGTGAGCGCCGCAATCTGTTCGGGTGGAGCAATGGCGAGGAGGATCTCATCTGTCGCAAGCCCAAGCGAGACAACACGTTGAGGCTTCTCCGGCAAAACGACCTCCACGCCCATGCCGTCTGTTCCGCGATAGAACACAGATTGCTCTGCCGCATTCTCCTGCTCTCCCCCGCAGCCGCCGATGAGAGCGGCTGCGAGGAGGAGGCAGAGAAGCGTGCAGAGCAGTGCTTGCTTAGAACGCATGCGTATAGGTCAGGCGGAAGTTCCGCGAAAGATCGAGATTGCCATAGCGGTTGGAGTAGTTCTCACGGTTCAGCAGATTGTAGATGCCGAGCGTCACCGTGTCATCCTTGCCCGCCGTGTAGATGACATTCATGTTGAGCTGGAGCTTGTCCGGAATGTCCTGCGCAGTGCCTCTGCGCGACGGTGCATAATACTCACGGTCTCCAAGATACTTGAAGTTCAAATTGGCCTGCCACTTTGCCATCTCATAGTCAATGCGTACGAGCCCTTCGAGACGACCGGCATCCTGCACCCACTTCTTGTCAGCAGAGCTTGGATCCTGTACCTCGGGATTCGACACGGAGCCGCCAAGCGTGAGCTTCCACATATCATTAAATCGTTTGCTGTACTCTACCTCAACGCCCGTATTACGGAAATTCCCCTTGTTGATGGGAATGGAATCACCCGTCACTGTGTCCACTGCCCAACCGAGCTTATTTTCCATATCCATATGGTAGACAGCTGCTTTCCACGTGTCATTGCCACGCCGAATCTTGACACCTGTCTCATAGGTCCATCCGCTCTCAGGCTTCAAACCACTTGTATTCTGCCGCTTTCCGATCGTATTATCCACGGCCGGCATCTGGAATGCCTTGCCGACGTTGATATACCATGCCGTATTGCGGTCGAATTGGTAGTTTGTCTGGAACTGCGGCATAAAGACACGCTGATCCTTTTTCGGATCGTCGATCCACTCTCCGCGCAGCCCCAGTGTGAAATTAAACTTCGGCGTAAACTGCTTGCTATAGGATGCATACAGAGAGTTTCCTGTGCGTGAGGCGCTCTGCTGCGCGACAGTCAAGTCAGCCAGCTCACGATTATACGAATAGCCAAGTACAAAGGCGTCCTCATTCAGCTTCCAAGTTTTTTGAAGATCAAAGATATAGCTCTCCATAACTGTATTGGAGTCTACTGGCTGCTTGGTGACATAGTTATAGCCATCTACCCTTCGGTAATTGTAGCCAAGGAGCGCGCGGACACCATTATCCCGCCCCTGATATACAAGACTCGCCGTATGCCGATAATCATCATGCCGATTGTCAGTTCTTGTCGTTGTAGGCTTAAATACGCCTCCCGTAACGCCATAGGTAGTGCTGCTGCGCCGGATTGTAGACTCTGTAAAATTATAACTAAGGGACACCTCATCGGTAATCTTTGCAATCAATCCAGCGTGATTTTTCTGCCCGCTGCCAACGACCCAGTCCATCCACGAAACCTTATTCTGTCCGAACGCATTGGAGTGCGGGCGCGCTTTGAGCCACTCACGGCTCAGATCGAGAATAATGCGATCATCTGCATAAAAGGCTTCGGTCTTCTTGAACTGATTGCCAACCGTCTGGCTGAGTTTGACCTCGGATTCTCCTGCCTTTGGCTGCTTCAGGATGATATTGACAACGCCGCTCATCGCCTCACCGCCATAGAGGGTCGATGCTGCCCCCTTGACGATCTCAATGCGCTCGACCATGGATGCAGGAATATTTTCAGTACTTGTGTAGTTTTTGAGATTCAGAGGCACACCGTTCACCATGACAAGCGTCCCCTTGTCAAATCCACGCAGCGAGATACGCCCCGCAGAGAAGCCAAAATCCTGCCCCGCCTCGCCGTAAGATGTACTCGTCGAACCAATCTGCTGATCGATCGCCTCGAAGACGTTGCGGTAGCCCGCCTTTTCAATCTCCTTCGCCGTGATGATCGTTGTTGTTGCCGGCGTATCGAGATCGCGCTTCTCACGGCGCTGTGCCGTCACAACAGTATCGGCGAGCGCGTGCGCATCTCCCTGCTCTTTTGACGTCTGCTCCGCAGCGTATACCGTTCCGACAAAACTTGCTCCCGCAAATGCTGCGAGTACCGCGAGAGTCCACTTCTTCTCTCTTGTCATATCCTATGTCACCTTTCTTGTGGAGTGCTCTCCATGCACCATAATCATATTTTGAAAACTTTTAGGTATAGAGGAAAACGAAAAGCCCCTTCCTGCAACAGCAGAAAAGGGCTCATAGGCTCTCAATCAAAGGGGCTCAAAGCGGCGTAACAGCACGCAAATCCCCATCCCCATCACTCGCAGGTCAAACGGCGATTGTCAATCAGGCAGTTCTCCTGGCTCCAGTTCATCGCATACCTGCGCCTTCCCAAGGGAACTCCCCCAGTGACGTTCTCGGAAATGACAGTGCATTTCCATGCAGGCTTACTCACTGATACAGTGGCGGGACCGCTCCGGCTTATGGAGATACTCCTTTACCGGATTTTCTATTAAATCTCTCGATACCTGATCCAATTCCTATAAAGTTTTCTCAAAACACTTTGCTAAAGATAACACTGGAAGAAGTGCTTGTCAATACGAGAAATAGATATTTTACGAATTCTCTCACATCCCAGTACTTTTTCAAATTTATTTTTCCAACAGATAGAGATAGTCACCATAGCCCTCCGCCTCCATGTCCTCCTTTGGGATGAAGCGCAGGGAGGCGCTGTTGATGCAGTAGCGCAGACCGCCCGCGGATGCAGGGCCATCGTTGAAGACATGTCCGAGATGCGCGCCGCTGCCCGCCGCCGTGACCTCTGTGCGTACCATGCCGTACGAACGATCCTCATGCTCGGCGATGAGCGCGCTGTCGATGGGACGCGAGAACGCCGGCCAGCCACAGCCCGAGTCGTATTTATCCGCAGAGATGAAGAGGGGTTCTCCCGTCGTGATGTCACAGTAGATGCCCTCACGGAATTCATGATCGTATTCGTTGCGGAAGGCGGGCTCCGTCGCCTTCTGCTGCGTGACGGCGTACTGCATTCCCGTCAGTCGCGCCTTCAGCTCCTCGTCCGACGGTTTTGCAAATGTGCGCAGGGGTTTCGCCTCCGCTTCCCGCTCTGCCGCCGCACGTTTCTCACGCATCTGCGCGATGAGCGCAGGCGAAATGTGACAGTAGCCATTCGGATTCTTCACGAGGTATTCCTGATGATCGTCCTCGGCACGGTAGAAATTCACAATCGCCCCCATCTCTATTGCGATCGGCTTTCCAATGCGACGCTGCAGGGCGTCAAGCGAGGCGCGGATCACGGCGGCATCGGCACTCTCCGCGCCGTCCGCATTCGGCACGTAGTAGATACCCGAGCGGTATTGGCGTCCGATGTCGTTGCCCTGCCGATCCTTCGCCGTCGGGTCGATGGAGTCATAGAAAGCAAGGAGCAGTTGATCGAGGCTGACCTTTGCGGGATCGTAGACGATATGCACCGTCTCCGCATGACCGCTGCCGCTGCACACTTCGCGATAGGACGGATGCGAGGTCGCACCGTTCGCATAGCCGCTCTCTGCCGAGACGACGCCGTACACGAGGCTCGTATACAGCTCCGTTCCCCAGAAGCAGCCACCCGCGAGATAGATTTCCTTCTGACCGTCCGTCGGTATATGCTCCTGCACGATCTCGTGCGGCATCTCCGCCGAGGATACTGCAGGCGAACCGCAGCCGCCGAGACAGGCGACGAGACCAAGCGCACAGATGTTTCGTAACGATGGGATTTTCATGATATTTCTCCTATGTATGTATCAATATTACGCCTCAATCTCCTCCGCCGGCGGCAGCTGCCATGTGATCGGAGTCTCGTCCGCCTGCACGAGAAAATCGTTGACGCGCGAGAAGGGGCGGCTGCCGAAAAAGCCGCGATGCGCCGAAAGCGGGCTTGGATGCGGCGATTCGATGATGAGGTGGCGTGGATTCGTGATGAGGCTGCGCTTCCTCCGGGCGGGGCTGCCCCAGAGGATGAAGGCGAGCGGACGCTCACGCGCACCAAGGAGGCGGATGATGTGATCGGTGAACCGCTCCCAGCCATGCCCCGCATGAGACGCCGCTGTATGAGCACGCACGGTGAGTACGGTGTTGAGAAGGAGTACGCCCTGCCTTGCCCACGGGATAAGGCATCCATGTGCTGGTGGCGCAATGCTGAGATCATCCTGCAGTTCCTTGTAGATGTTGAGCAGCGACGGCGGCGGATCGATGCCAACCTGCACGGAGAACGACAGTCCATGCGCCTGTCCGTCCCCATGATACGGATCCTGTCCGAGAATAACGACCTTCGTATCCGCAAAGCTCGTGTAGTGCAGCGCATTGAAGATCGCAAACATATCGGGATAGATGCGCTTCGTGCGGTACTCCTCGATGAGAAACTGCCGCAGTTCGCGATAGTACGGCTGTGCCATCTCATCGGCGAGAAGTTCCTGCCAGTCGTTGTGAAAGATTTCCTTTGCCATGCTAAACTCTCTCGTAAATTTCAAAAATACAGTCTTCTCTGCGCCGACATCCTGTACGCACAAAGTCCGTCAGCGGCGGCAAAAAGACATCCGCCTCATACGTCCCCGCAAGACACGTCACATACGCGCGATGTACATAGGGCAGGAGCAGACGATAGCATTCCTCACCGCCGATTGCAAAAATCGGACGCTCCGCATCGTACACGAGCCGTCCGAGCAGCGTCCACAGCTCCGCGAGGTCTCGGACAATCTGAAAGCCATCCGCCCGCTCCATCGTACGCGAGAGGACGATGTTCTCCCGCCCCTCAAGCGCGCGCCGTGCGGGCAGGCTCTCCATTGTGCGCCGCCCCATGATGACAATGCCGCCCATCGTCATCTCGCGAAAATATGCCATATCCGCTGCGCAGTGCGTGAGCAGCTGTCCGTTTCGCCCGATGCCGCCTGCCGCGTCGCTAGCGGCGATAAGCATGAGCGGATACGGCGCGGAGAGCTCTGGTGCACGTACAATGCCCGTACGGTCGATTTCATCATAATATGAGGCGATGGATTTTTCATGAATACAGAGCTCCGGCGCAATCTCATAGAGAGGTACAAGCACAAAGGCGCGCTCCGTCAGATAGGGATGCGGCAGGCTCAGCCGCTCCTCCGCACAGGTCAGCCCCTCGATATGCAGGATGTCGAGGTCGATCGTGCGCGCCCCCCAGTGCTCATGACGCACGCGCCCGAGCTCCTGCTCAATCCGTTGGAAACCGGCAAGAAGCTCATACGGCGTACCGTCAAACGCAATGCGCGCCGCCGCATTGAGAAAGGGAGGCTGATTGGTCTTGCCCCACGGCGGCGTTTCGTAGAACGCAGAGACTCGCTCCACATTTACAGAAGGAAGCTCCGCCACGCGCCGTAATGCCGCACGCATCGTCTCCCCGCGATCGCCGAGATTTGCTCCAAGCCCGATATAGGCAGTCCGTCTCACGGCTCTTCGCGCTCCCGCGTGATGGAGACACCCACGTCCGAAAAGATCCCCGGAATGGGCGCCGCCGGCTTGTGTACGGTAATACGGATGCTCTGAATCGTGGAGAACGCCGCAAGCACCCTACCCGCGATGTCCTCGGCGAGCGATTCGATCAGCTTCTTCGTCTCGCCCTCGATGGTCTTGCGCACAATCTCGTAGACCTCGGCATAGTTCACCGTCTCCGCAAGATTGTCGTGCACACCTGCGCCATGCAAATCGAGCAGGAGCTCCGCATCCACGATGAAACGCTGGCGCACCCCGTGCTCATGCGGCAATACGCCGTGTGCCGCCGCAAATGTCATGCCGCGCAAAAAAATTTTGTCCATATCAAGCTCCCAGTATCGCGTCCGTCATCCGACACATGCGTGCAATCGGCTTCACATCGTGCACACGCACAATGGACGCACCGCGCATGATGCCGAGAACACACGCCGCCCCCGTCGCCTCCATTCGCTCCTCCACGGGCAGATCGAGCGCCGCCCCGATGAAGCTCTTGCGGCTCGCCCCAAGGAGGACGGGATAATCGACGCCATCGTATGAGATGAGCTCATCCATTCGCCGCATAACGTGCATATTCTGTGCCGCCGTCTTGCCGAAGCCGATGCCGGGATCGAGGATGATATTCTCACGGGAAAGCCCCGCCGCATCCGCAATCTCAAACGAACGCAGGAAAAAACCGCGCATGGCGGCAATCACATCCCCATCATACGCCGTCCCGTTCTGATTGTGCATAACGACGACAGGCACATCCGCCTCTGCCGCTGCCTGCGCCATTGCCCCCGGCTCCTCTCTATACTGCAAGCCCCAGATATCGTTCAGCAGATGCGCCCCCGCACGAAGCGCCGCACGCGCCGTGTCTGCCTTGAACGTGTCCACAGAGACGGGCACAGGGCACTCCGGCAGAACGGCTTCGAGAAACGGAAGAATCCGTTCGATTTCCTCCGCAGCACTCATCGGCACGAAGCCCGGGCGGCTCGACTCCGCACCGATGTCGATGATGTCCGCGCCGTCCCGCACCATCTCCTCCATATGGCGCAGGGCATCGTCCCGTCGATTCCACTTCCCGCCGTCTGAAAACGAATCCGGCGTCACGTTCAGAATCCCCATGACGAGTGTCCGCGCACCAAGCCGCAGTTCCTTCCCGTCACGAAAGAGATATGTTCTCTCTGCTATCATTCCACTCACCTATGCCCCATCAGCAAGACTCCGTATCATGTACAATACCAAGCATCTGCCAAGCCTGCATCGCCATCACCGGATCTGCAAGAAACACGCCCCGGCAGGCGGAGGTTGTCGTCCGTGTGCCGTGCGCGCGTGCACCGCGCATCGTCATGCAGAGCTGCTGTGCGTCGACAACGACGAGCACGCCCTCCGCGTCGAGCCCGCGCTCGATTTCATCTGCAATATCCGAGGTCAGACGCTCCTGAATTTGGGGACGGCGCGCCATGCGGTCAACGAGCCGCGTGAAAACGCCAAAGCCCGCCACGCGTCCTGCGTGCGGGCAATAGACAATATGTGCCGTCCCAAAGAACGGAAGCAGATGATGTTCACAGATGGAGTGAAACGGAATCGTACGCACGGCAATGAGGCCATCCATCTCCTCCGTCATCACATCCGCCCAGAGTTCCCCGACCTCCTCATGCAGTCCTGCAAAGAGCTCTGCGTAGAGCTGCGCTGCGCGCGCAGGTGTCTCCTCCATCCCCTGCGCCGTAAGATCGACGCCGACAGCCGTGAGGAATTCGTGCATGGCGCGCTCCGCACGCGGAAGGTCGACCGTTGAACGCCCCTTCTCCATCTTCGTCACCTCACTCTGCATTCTTTGCCCATGTGGAAATCTCCACAATCTCGCGCGGCGATGTTCTGCAGCAGCCGCCGATGAGTCGTGCCCCTGCACTGCGCCAGCGGCACGCAAGTGCGCCGAAGTCCTCCGCAGCACCGTGCCATGTCTTATCCGATGCATCGTAACTTTCACCGGAGTTTGGATAGACGATGATAGGTTTCGCTGTTTCCTGACGGATCGTCCGAATCAGCTCCTCCACATACTGCGGTGCCGTGCAGTTCAGCCCAATGGCTGCAGCCTCCGGTACGCCGTCTAGGAAGCGTGCACATTCCGCGATCTCCGTCCCGTCACTGATATGTGCCGCATCACGGCAGGAAAACGAGAACCATGCAGGGATGCGAATCTTCTCGGCACGCAGGGCGCGCACAATGGCGCGCGCCTCGATCAGGCACGGCAGTGTCTCACAGGCGAGCAGATCCGGCTGCGCCGCAGTGAGGAGTCGGAGGCGCCCTGCATGAAATTCCGTAAGCGCATCCTCGTCAACATCATAGTCGCCGCGATACTCCGAGCCGTCCGCGAGATATGCCCCATAGGGGCCGACCGACGCCGCAACGAGCGGTGCGGGGTTATGCGTGCCGCGCTCAGCGAGATAGAGATCGCGCGCTTCCTGCGCCAGATGCACGGACTTCTGAAGGAGCGCCGCAGCCTCCGCCTCAGAGAAGCCGCGCTTCATAAAGCCTTCGACGGTTGCCTGATAGCTCGCGCTCGTAACGACATCCGCCCCCGCACGCAGATAGTCGAGATGAACATCGCGCACAAGGTCGGGACGCTCAAAGAGAGCCTTTGCCGACCACAGTGCATCATTCACGGAAAAGCCGCGCGCCTCAAGCTCCGTTGCAAACGCACCGTCCAGCACGATCACATCCTGCGCCGCAAGGCGCTGCGCAATCACATTCACCGCACGCCCTCCGATCTGTGCCTGCGAAAAACGCTCCCCTCCGCGTATGGCAGTCCCGCACGAGAGGAGAGCGTCATGTCAAGTCACTTGATCAGCCCGTGTGCCCGCAATGCTGCGTCGAGCTTCGCCGCATTCGCCGGTTCCATCTCCGAGAGCGGCATGCGCAGGGAGCCCGCATCGTAGCCCAGGCGGCGCATTGCCGTCTTGACGGGGATCGGATTGACCTCGCAGAAGAGCGCATCGATGAGATCAGAGTATGCGATCTGGAGTCGCGCTGCCTCCGCTGTATTTCCATCAAAGTAGTGCTGACAGATGTCATGGGTCGCACGCGGTGCAACATTCGACAGAACGGAGATCACCCCCAGACCGCCGAGCGAGAGGATGGGCACAATCTGGTCGTCGTTGCCCGAGTAGACCGCCAGCTCATCGCCGACCGCCGCGCGCAGGCGCAGGATTGCCGAGAGATCACCGCTCGCCTCCTTCACCGCAACAATACGCGGATGCTTTGCGAGCGCAACGTATGTCTCCGTCTTGATATTCACACCTGTGCGTGAGGGCACATTATAGAGAATCGCAGGGATATTGACGCTGTCCGCGATCTTCGTATAGTGCGCAACGAGACCATTCTGCGTACACTTATTGTAGTACGGCGTCACGAGGAGCAGCGCGTCCGCGCCGACCTGCTCCGCATACTGCGAGAGTTCGACGGCGTAGGCAGTCTCATTCGAGCCCGTGCCCGCCACGACGGGAATGCGCCCCTTCACCTGCTCCACCGTAAAACGAATTGCCTCACGGTGCTCCGCATCCGTCATCGTTGCAGACTCGCCCGTCGTACCCGTGATGATGATGGCATCCGTTCCGCCCGCAATCTGATCCTCAATGATGCGTCCAAGTTCGGGATAGTTCACGCCCGTCTCCGTAAACGGCGTAATGATGGCAACGCCCGCTCCACGGAAAATTATCTTTTTCATGGCAGGTTCCCCCTTCAAATTCGTCTTCTGCTATTATCCCACGCGCGGCGTGAAAAGTCAAAAAATTTTAGGTTCGCAACGCAGGGCGAATCCCGCCGAAGAGCGCCTCATTTGCGCGGATCTTCTCCTCGCCGCCGAGCACGCAGCGCACATCCGCACGCATCGCCGCCTCGATCATATCCGCAAGCGCACGCACATCCGCCTGCTGTGCCGTGAGAATCTCCTCACGCGCACGCTGGCGATCCTCCCACGTGATGCCGCGCAGATGGAACGTTGCCGCCATATCGCCCTTCATCTGCGATGTCAGCGGTGCATCTACATTGCTCATCGTGCCAATGATGAACTTGTCCATCTCACGGTCGGACACATCGAATGTGCGCACATAGTCTGGCGTCTCATCAAGTACGGCGAATGTCTCCGCAAGATTCGGGTCGCGGTAGGAGGCGAATACCATAAAGCCGTTGCGGTTGAACTGCGTCATCGCCCCATACGCGCCGCCTTGCACGCGGATGCGCGTCCAGAAATAATCATAGCGCAGAAGTGTCTCAAGCACGCGTAGAACACCCGTATAGCTGTAGCCGAGCTTGATGAAATTCGCGCCCTTCGCCACATACTGCACGCGGCTCTGCGTCATCAGCCCCTCGTTGCGCGCGGCAATCTCCCATGTGTACGACGCTACGGGGAATTCTGCACCCGACAGCTTCGACTGGAAATCCGCGAGCCCCGTTGCAACTGTCTCATAGTCCGCCGCAGGTGCCGTGATGCTCACCATGAGGTCGTTGCGGTTGAAGATCTGCGGGATAATCCGCGCAAATGCCGCCTGCATCTCCTCATGGCGTGCCGCGAAATCGTCCTTGAATGTGCGCAGGAAATCGTGGAACGGCAGACCGCCAACCTCAGTATAGCAACCCGAGGGCATCAGATAGCCCGCAATGCGCGCGGCAACAACCTGATTCGCCGCACGCTGGAGCGAGAGCTCCATACCCGTCTTTTCCTCGTCCACAATCTCGCGGATGCGCTTTGCGCCCGAGAAATCGCTCTCCGTCATGATCTCTGCGAGCAGATCGAAAAGGCGCGGCAGATTTTCCTTCAGCACCTTCGCGCGTAGCTTGAAACGCGGTGCGAGGGAGTCCGGCTCACCCGCGCGCGTATAGGCGACAATGTCCGCCCCGATGCCGCCCGTATAGAGGCTGCGGAGCATGGCGAGCTCGGCGTAGCTGTGCCGCGCGGTATCGACCGCACCGAACATCTCCGCGAGGAGATAGGCATAGGGCAGATCCTCCTGCGCAACCGCCGACATCGGGAAGTAGAAATTCAGATAGACAATGCCGTTCGTCTCAAGATCGGAGAACAGCACCTTCGTCCCCGCGCAGTCGCGCACATCGAGCGGTAGCTGCTCCGCTTCCTTTCGGATATCGGAGCGCGCGAGAATCGGAATCGACGCAAGCGCCTCCTCCGTGTCCGGTTCCTCCTGTGCCGCCCGCAGTGCCGCGCAGGAGTCCATAACCGCCGCAATCTCATCCGCAGACATTGCAGTCTTTTTCTCCGCGAGAATCTTCTCCTGCGCCGCCTCGCGCTCCACGCCAAGGGTGCGGCTCGGGGTGAGCGTCACAAGCGCCTCATGCGGATTTTCGAGGAAGGATTCCCGAATCACCTGCTCGAAATAGCCGTTCGCCAGCCCTTCCTTGAGCTCTTTGAGCACGTCCTCATAGCGCAGATAGTCCTCAGGCGTGCCGTCGTAGAGCCATGTCTTCATCATACGGATTCCGTAAATGAGTCCCTTCGGCGAGGAGCCGAAGTCCGACTCGCGCAGACGGAACTCGAGCGTATTGAGCGATGCCTGTACGAGTGTATGATCCAGACCACCATCCGCGAGTTTCCGCAGTGTCTCCTTTACAACGCGCACGAATTCATCCGCACGCCCCGTCTCCGACTTGCTCACAACAATGCTGAAAAACGGCTGCAGCACGTCGCTCTCGTAGTTCGAGTCGACATCGCGCCCGAGCCCCGCGTCGATGAGTGCCTGACGCAGCGGCGCGCCCTGCATCCTGAGAAGTGCATGATCGAGGATCTGCAGTGCCATGACGCGCTTGCGGTCGCTCGTGTCGCCAATTACCCAGTTCAGCGAGAGGAAGCTGTTCTCCTCGAGTGGCTCCTCCGTCCCGATGGGATAGAAATACTCCGCTTTGACCTGCCCCGCAAACGGCTGCTGACGGTCGATGCGCGAAGGTACGGGAATCCGCTCGAAATGCGAAAGGTACGCACTGTCGAGGTAGGCAAGCTTCTCCTCGATATCGAGGTCTCCGTAGAGGTAGATATAGCTGTTCGACGGGTGATAGTAGCGCGCGTGGAAGTCGAGGAACATCTCCTGCGTGAGCCCGGGGATCGCATCGGGGTCACCGCCCGACTCGCAGCCATACGTCGTATCGGGATAGAGCGCCGCCATGATGCGGCTGCCGAGGAGATCATCGGGCGCCGAGAGCGCGCCCTTCATCTCGTTGTAGACAACGCCGCTGTAGCGCAGAGGCGCGTCTGCATCGTCCAGCTCGTAATGCCAGCCCTCCTGCATGAGCACCTGCGGATTCGTGCGCATCGCGGGGTAGAAGACCGCATCGAGGTACACGTCCATGAGATTCTGAAAATCACGGTCATTGCGGCTCGCGACGGGATACATCGTCTTGTCGGGGAATGTCATTGCGTTGAGGAAAGTGTTGAGCGAGCCCTTCACAAGCTCGACGAACGGCTCCTTCAACGGATATTTGCGCGAGCCGCAGAGCACGGAGTGCTCGACAATGTGTGCCACACCCGTATCATCGACGGGCGGCGTGCGGAAACTGATCGAAAAAACCTTGTTGTCGTCCGCCGTCTCAAGGAAGAAGAGCCGCGCGCCCGTCTTCTCGTGCACAAATGTATACGCACGCCCTTCTGCCTCTGCGATTTCCTCCAAGCGAACGAGGCGAAAGCCGTGTATTACGTCATCTATCTTCATGTATGTGTTCCTCCTTCTGTCATTCCTGCCATTATAGCATAGAGAATGAATTTCTCAAAACAAAAGGACTGTCGCCATAGCAACAGTCCAATATTTCATTCACACCGGCGGAAATGCCTTTGCGGGGTACATCTCCTGCGCCGCCGCATCATAATGGCCGATGCCCAGAAAAACGCCCTCAGCATACACACGGTAGCAGCCCTCGGCAAGCTCCATGCGCCGCTCCGAGGTCGAAAGCCCGCTGTAGAACGCCTTCACGCGCTGCGGGGCGAGCTCATACACAGGCAGATCGAGGGCAGTGTCAGGAGCACACAGAGCTGTCTCCCGCACCTCCGCAAGTTCCTCAAGCGTATACGAATCCGCGAGCACAAAGCCGCCGACGCGTGTACGCAGGAGGAAGTGCATGGTCGCGGGCAGTCCGAGCGCCGTGCCGATATCCGTGCAAAGCGAGCGGATATATGTCCCCTTCGCACAGTCCACATCGATAAGAATGCGTCGACGTACGGCATCGACGTGCACAAGTTCCAGACGGTGAATCGTAACCGTGCGCGCCTCAATCTCCACCTCTGCGCCCTGACGCGCAAGATCGTAGGCACGCTGTCCGCCGATCTTGATCGCGGAGTAGGCGGGCGGACGCTGCTGGATCTCCCCGACAAAGCGCGCAAGCACGGCGCGCATCTCCTCCTCCGTGGGCAGTGTCGGATGCGGGACACTCTCGATCACTTCGCCGTACACATCCCCCGTATCCGTCGCATATCCAAACGCAATCTCCGCGCGATAGGACTTGTCCGCCCCCTCCATATACTCCACGAGGCGCGCCGCGCGTCCGAGTGCAACGGGCAGGATGCCCGCCGCCGCTGGATCGAGCGTGCCCGCATGCCCCACGCGCTTCTGCTTAAAAATACGCCGCACAATGTCGATGACATCGTGCGACGAAAGCCCTGTGGGTTTTAATACGTTGATAAATCCGTCCACGTCTTAACGGTTCAGCTCCTCCCCGATTGCCGCGAGGATCTTTTTCTTCGCCTCGTCAAAGGGCGCGTAAATTGTGCAGCCCGCCGCGCGGACGTGCCCGCCGCCGCCGAATCCCTGCGCGATGCGCGAGACATTCGTGCCCTTCGAGCGCATGCTGACGCGATACGTATCCTTCTCGAGCCACTTCATGAAGAAGACGACCTGCGTCCCCTCGATCACGCGCAGCTTGTCGAGCAGCCCCTCCGTCGTCGTGACCTCCTTCGCCTTTTCCTCGTCGATGAAGACCGCCGCAACCATGCCGTCATGGAACATCTCAAGGTTGCGGATCGCGCGCACCTGTGCCATGACCTCATCGTAGGATTTGAGCTCCATTGCAACGGAGATGATATTCGGCTTTACACCCACCTCGATGAGATCGGCCGCCGCGCGCATCGTATGCGGCGTCGTATTCGAGAAGCGGAAGAAGCCCGTATCAGTCGCCATGCCCGTATAGAGGCAGGTCGCAACATCGAGCGAGAACGTGCCGCCCATCGCGCCGATCAGGTCGTGCATGATCTCGCAGGTTGCGGCGTAGTCCGGATTCAGATAGAGGTACTCTGCCTCCTCGTCATTCGTCACATGATGGTCGATGTTCAGCACGCGCACTGCATCCACGGAGGAAACAACATCGCCTGTACGCTTCAGCTCGACATCGCAGACGATGAGGAGATCAGCGGTATAGCGCACGCCCTCTGCAGGGCGCTCGATCATCTCAAGCCCCGGCAGCACCTTGAAGATGCGCGGCAGGTCATCGTCAATCAGGACGCGCGCGTCCTTGCCCTGCGCTCTCAGATAGTGCATGAGCCCAAGCGTCGAGCCGATGGAGTCCCCATCGGGTCGAATGTGCGAGGTGAGGATGATGGTCTGCGCATCGCCAATGATCTTTGCGGCTTCGTCCAATGTGATCTTCATGCGTCCTCCCCCTTTTCCCCTGCAGGCTTATCCTCGTGAATCTCGTTCAGCAGCCGCTGAATGTGGTCGCTGTAGTTCAGCGAGGTGTCGAGCGCAAAGCTGATCTCGGGCGTGAAGCGCAGGCGGATGCGCTTTCCGACCTCGCGCCGCACAAAGCCGAGCGAGCTCTCGAGCCCGTACAGCGTGTCGCGCGCCTTCTTCTCGTCCCCCATAACGCTGACGTAGATCTTCGCCTCGCGCAGATCCTCCGTGCACGCGACGGAGGTCACGGTCACAAAACCGATGCGCGGATCTTTCAGTTCGTTGAAAATGATGTCGCTGACTTCCTGTTTGATGAGTTCCTGTAGTTTTTCAACGCGAACCTTTGCCAAGGTACGCCTCCTCTCTCTATACAAAGGGGCACAGCCCTCCGCCCCGCACGGCGGGACGATGGACTGCACCTCTGTATCACACAAGTATTTACTCGGCGTTTTCTTCCGCCGCTGCCGCTGCTGCAGCCGCAGCAGCCTGCGCCTCGCGCTTCTGCTCTGCCGCCTTGTTCGCCTCGGCAATGGAGGTCTCGATCTCCTCCATCGTGTATGCCTCGATGATGTCGCCCTCCTGGAAATCACGGAAATCGACGATGGAGATACCGCACTCGTAACCGGCGGCGACCTCCTTCACCTCATCCTTGAAGCGGCGCAGGGAATCGATCTCCCCGTCGAAAAGCTCGACGTTGTCGCGCAGGATGCGGATCTTCGAGTTGTTGTGAATCTTGCCCTCGAGGACGTATGAGCCCGCGACCAGCGCCTTGGAGAAGCGCATGACCTGACGAATCTCGACGCGTCCCTGAATGACCTCCTTGTACTTCGGCTTGAGCATGCCGCTCATCGCGTCCTTGACATCGTTCAGCGCGTCGTAGATGACGCGGTAGGTGCGGATGTCCACATCCTCCGTGTCGGCGAGACGGCGCGCATTTGCATCCGGACGGACGTTGAACGCAATGACGATTGCCTTCGATGCCGTCGCAAGCATGATGTCCGACTCGCTGACCGCGCCGACGCCCGAGTGCACGATGTTGACGCGCACCTCGTCGTTCTTGTTGAGGCCGAGCAGCGCCGAGTTGAGTGCCTCGACCGAGCCCTGCACATCCGCCTTGACGACGATGTTGAGATCCTTGATATCGCCCTGCTGAATCTGCTGGAAGAGTGCGTCAAGTGAAACGCTCTTCGACTTGATGAGATCGCGGCGCTGGTTGCCGAGACGTGCCTCTGCAATCGAGCGCGCCTGCTTCTCATCGACGGCGGCGAGGATGTCGCCCGCCGACGGCACATCGTTCAGACCGAGAATCTCCACAGGCATGGAGGGACCCGCCTTTTTCACGTTGTCGCCGCGATCGTTGATCATCGCGCGGACGTGACCATATGCCGTACCGACGACGATGGAGTCGCCGATGCGGAGCGTGCCGCTCTGAACGAGTACGGTCGCGACCGAGCCGCGCCCCTTGTCGAGCTTTGCCTCGATGATGACGCCGCGTGCCTCGCGGTTCGGATTCGCCTTGAGCTCCTCGACCTCGGCGACGAGCAGAATATTCTCGAGCAGGTCATCGATGCCGATGCGCTGCTTTGCCGAGACGGGCACCATGATCGTATCGCCGCCGTATTCCTCGGCGACGAGCCCGTACTCCATGAGCTCCTGCTTGACACGGTCGGGGTTTGCGCCCGGCTTGTCAATCTTGTTGATTGCGATGATGATGGGCACCTGCGCCGATTTCGCGTGGTCGATTGCCTCGACGGTCTGCGGCATGACCCCGTCATCCGCTGCGACGACGAGAATCGCTACGTCCGTAATCTGTGCGCCGCGCGCACGCATCGCCGTGAACGCCTCATGACCCGGCGTATCGAGGAAGACAATCTTCTTGCCCTGACACACGACCTGATAGGCACCGATGTGCTGGGTGATGCCGCCCGCCTCATGCGAGCTGACGGAGGTGTTACGGATTGCATCGAGCAGGGAGGTCTTGCCGTGGTCGACGTGACCCATGACGGTGACGACCGGCGGGCGATCCTTGAGTGTCTTCGGATCGTCCTCGATCTCCGGGATCAGCGTCGGGTCGACATCCGGCGGCAGCTCCTCCGTTGTCACGCCGAACTCGGCTGCAACGAGGGATGCCGTATCGTAGTCGATCTCCTGATTGATGCTCGCCATGACGCCCATGAGCATGAGCTTCTTGATGATGTCAGACGCCGTATAGCTCATCTTGGATGCGAGATCCTTGACGGCAATGGTCTCCGGTAGCTTGATGTGCTTCGGACGCGCAATCTCCGCCTTCACCGCCGGCGCGGGCGCTGCTGCGCGCCCCTTGCGCCCCTTGCGCGCGCCGCCGCGGCTGCGCTCTGCCTGACGCAGATCTGTGCGCTCCTCACGGTCACGGCGCGCACCGCCGCGTCCGCCGCGATTGCGGTCACCGCCTACGGCGTTGTTATCGCCGCCGCGCCGACGCCGATTGTCGCTGCGCCCCTCTGTCGCAGGCGGCGGCGGAATCGCTGCCGCAGGTGCTCCGGGACGTGCGCCGCTGCGTCCACCCGCAGGACGTGCGGGACGATCACCCGATCTGCCCGACGCATTGCCGGACGAACGGGGACGGTCAGAACTCTCCGCGCGCGTCTTGGAGGGTGCCTGACGCACAATCACAATGCCGGGTGTCTTCGTGCGCGCACGCAACACGGGTTTCTCCTCGGCTGCGGGTGGCTGCGGAGCCGGCTTCTCAGCAGCTGCTGGAGGGGCACTCTGCTCCGCTGAGGTTTTTTCCGCTGCCGGCGCGGAAGCCGTAGCAGGACGCTTTTCCTTCTCTTTCTTTGCCGGACGCTCGGCAGCCTTCGGAGCGGGGGAGTTGCTCTGCAGGGATTCCTTGCGTACGGGTTTTGCCGTGCGGCCGAGTTCTTCCTTAACCGCCGCACGCTCTTCTTCACCGACTGCGCTGAACATATTCTTTACTTTGTAGTTCTTGCTCTTGAGAATATCAATAATGGTATCTTTGTCCGTCTTGAATTCCTTTGCCAAATCGGTGATTCTGTATTTCGATTCTGACATCAATCCACCCCCGTCGGTATATCCTGCAAATAGGCGCTGAGCCTGTCCGCAAATCCTCTATCTATCAGCACAGCAACCGCACGGTACTCCTTGCCGAGACAGTGCCCGAGCTGCTGCATAGTCAGTAATTCCGCCGACGGTACATTCATCTGCGCCGCCATGCGGGAAAATTTCGCCTTGGTCTCCTCCGAAGCATCAACCGCGAGCAGAAGGTATGTACCCTGCTTGCGCTTCAGTGCCTCTTCCACAACGAACGCACCGGATAGGATGCGCCGTGCGCGTGCCGCCATGCTGAGGAGGTTCATCGCGCGCTGCTCTATCCCTGCGTTCATGTCCCATCCTCCTCGTGCTGCACAATCTCCTCGAGTGCGTCATAGACGGCGGGGACAACCCGCCCCTTGAACGACCACGATAGACCGTTCTGTCTGCGCGCCTTGCGGAGGCATTCGGGTGAGGGACATAGGTATGCACCGCGCCCGGGGCTCTTGCCCGTCGGGTCAAGCGCGACCGTCCCGTCAGGACTCTTTACAATGCGCAGGAGTTCACGCTTCGGATGCAGTGTACGGCAGCCGACGCACAGCCGCTCGGGCTGTCTCGCCTCTGCCATTATGCCTCCTCTTCGGCGGGCTCCTCCACAGCGGTATCTTCCGCCGCTTCCTCCGCCATCAGCTCCGCTGCCTGTGACTCGCTCTTGATGTCGATCTTCCAGCCCGTCAGCTTTGCCGCGAGGCGAGCGTTCTGCCCCTCTTTGCCGATGGCAAGCGAGAGCTGGTAGTCCGGAACGATCACACGTGAGACCTTCTCTGCCTCATTTACGGCGACCGAGATCACCTTGGCAGGGTTCAGCGAGTTCGCAATGTAGGTCGCGGGGTCGTCACTCCATTTCACAATGTCGATCTTCTCCCCCGCAAGTTCGTCGACCACTGCCTGTACGCGCATGTAGTGCGGGCCGACACAGGCGCCGATCGGGTCGACGCGCTCTTCGGACGAGTAGACGGCAACCTTCGAGCGGCTGCCCGCCTCGCGCGCAATCGACTTGATCTCGACCACACCCTCCTGCATCTCTGGTACCTGCAGCTCGAAGAGCTTCTTGAGGAGTCCCGGATGCGTGCGAGAGAGCATGATCTGCGGACCGCGCGCCGTACTCTTCACCTCGATGATATAGGCGCGCAGCGTGTCGCCGTAGTTGTATTCCTCCGTCGGCAGCTGCTCCGTCGCCATGAGCAGAGCCTCTGCACGCCCGATGTCGACGAACACGTTGCGCCCCTCGACGCGCTGCACAATGCCCGTGACAATATCCGCTGAGCGATCCTTGTACTCATCATAGACATTGCTGCGCTCCGCCTCACGTAGACGCTGCATGACGACCTGCTTCGCCGTCTGCGCCGCAATTCGTCCGAAGTTCGCAGGGGTCATCTCGATCTCGACCACATCATCGACTTTGTAGTCCGGATTGATAGCACGCGCTTGCGCAAGGGAGATTTGCGTGATGTCGCTCTCAACTGTCTCGACAACCGTCTTGCGGGCAAAGACGTGAAATGCGCCCGTCTCACGCGACAGAGAAATGCGAACGTCTTGATCTGAGCAGCTGAAATTGCGCTTATATGCCGAGATCAGCGCCGCCTCAATGGTCTGGAAGAGCCTTTCCTCATCGATGCCCTTCTCGTACGCAAGCTCCTGCAAGGTCTGCAGGAATTCTTTTCCGCCGTTCGTCTCCTTGGTGCTTTTTCTTGCCAAAACCCAAATCCTCCCTAAAAGTCGATATGCAGACGTATCTGTGAGACCTGCTCCATCGGAATCTGAACCCCGTCATCAAGAGTCAGCATCTTGCCGTCGCAGTCCATGAGTGCACCCGTCCACTGTTTCTTTCCGTCAAAGGGCGCATAGAGCGTCACATCGACCTGCTTGCCGCGTTCGCGCTCGAAATCGCGCGGCTTGCGCAGCACGCGGTCGATCCCCGGCGAGGACACCTCCAAAATATAGGAATCGGGGATGAAGTCCTCGCGGTCGAGAATCGCCTCCAACCGCTCGCTCAGTGCCTGGCAGTCATCGATATCGATTCCGCCCTCCTTGTCGATGTAGACACGCAGATAGTAGTCGCGCTCGCGCACATACTCGACATCGACCAGCTCCAACTCCGGCACAGTGGTCAGGAGACCGCGCACAATCTCCTCAACGCGCTCCTCGATCTTCGCGCTCATGCTCTCCCTCTTCTCATACGCAATGAAAGAGTGGGCTTCCACCCACTCTTTCCAGATCTTAAATGAATTTATTGGAGTATATCACAAGATAGGACTTTTGTAAAGCCCTGTTCCGTGATTTTTCGCACTATCTTCCATACAGCCGCCGCATCATCCACGACATGATGCGGGCACGTCCGACGAGGCTGACGATTGCGCCGAGCACGAGGACACCGACGATAATCATCGCAATCGCAGGCAGAGCAACAAAGATGAAGAGCGCAAGCAGTGCCCCGAGGCCGAGCGCCCAGAGGAGGCTCGTAAGGAGCGAGGGACGCCGTGACACGCCACCAATGCGGATATAGCGCACGGAGCTGCGCGGAGCACCGCCGTACGCAGAGCTCCACGCCTGTCCCTCTTCCTCGTGCGGCTCTGCGCCGCTCTCGTCCACCGTCACGCCACGATAGGCGGCATTTTCCTCACGGCTCATCGGCCGCACACGCGAATCCTGTTCCATAGGAGCCTCCTCCCTAAAAGTTTGCTTTCCCGTGAACAACGCTGTAGAGCATCGTCACAAACCCCTCCTCCCCGAGGTAACGGGGATCGTAGGTCACACAGCGCAGCGCCGTACGCATGCGCGCAAGCGCAGCACGCACCGTTTTCTGATCCGAACCGAGAACATGATAGAGCTCCGTGATCGGCGAAAGGTCGATATCATTGATCTCCGCAAAAAGGAATATCGTTGCCGTCAGCGTCTCCGCTGTCTGTGCACGCGCAAGATCGGACTGCGCGTAGTCCAGAAACAGCTCGCACATAAGCACCTGTGAGTGACGGCTAAAGCCGATCTTGTCCGCAATGATCTGAAGTGCGCCGAGTTCCTCCGCGCACACATGCGGGTCGATCGTGCGGGGAATGGCAGCCGGCAGCAGACGGCGCGGCAGCACATCGAGCTGCGCGAGCGTCGAGAGGACGTGGATCGTATGGCGCACGAGCGCCGCTTCCCGTTCGAGGAAATCGTCCATCGTTGCCTCATGCGCCTGCATGCGGAAGAGCTTGTACTCGCGCTGAATCGTGTCGCCAATCCGCTTCTGCAGACGCTTGCTCGCCGGGATTGCCGTGATGTAATTGAGCATCATCATCCCCTCGTCGCAGATATGCCCGAAGAGAATACTCTTTGAAAGCGAGCCCGGAATATCCGGATGCGGCAGCACGACCTCCTCATCGCGCAGAATATCGCGGCAGACAACGTGATCGTCGTACTCCTCCGTCACGGCGAGTAGGGCAAAGCGCGCCGCCAGCAGATCGCCGATGATCTCGCGGTCATCGTAGCTGAGCTTCTTCCACATATGCTCGCTGTAGTGCGCAATCGGCGTCTCATCCGTCGCAATGAGATGATAGTCGAAGAAAAAATAGTCCCAGAACCGCAGCCAGAAGGTTTCCTTTTCCTCCTCGCTCGCGTGTTCGTACTCGTTCATATCGTAGAGGCCGCCCGTGTAGATCGTCGCCGCACGGCCGATGTCGAGCTGATAGGCGGGACACCGGAAATACTCGCCGATGCGGTGCAGGAGATCATTGAGCTGAATGTTCAGCTCCTCCATCTCGATCCGCTCGTCCTCCTCGATATCCTCGATCGTCAGCCCCTCGATCTCCTCCCACATGACACGCTCCGGCAGGCGGAACCGCCCCGTGATGTAGAACATCTCGAGATCGGCATCCAGCTCGCCGATGTCGATGTCATAGTCGCCCGTATCCTCGAGATAGGTCAGAAAGGCGCGCATGCGCGCAAAATAATCCTCTGCGTGTCGCTTGAGCGGACGTCGGTCAATATGCGCATCCGCATAGCGGAAGAAGAGCGCGAGGTAGTCGATGCGGATGAAGAGCCGCGCAAGCGAATCATCGCGCCGCTGAATAACTGTGAGAAAGTCCTCAATGCAGTACCAGTCTGTACAGAGGTCTTCATTGCTCCGCCCACGCCACGCTGCCGCACGAAGATAGCGCTCGACAAGCGTGCGCGCCACAAAGATATTCGCACGCCCATGCGCCAGATAGAAACGCTTAACTAATGCGTAGACATTTTCCATCCAGCCCTCCAAGCCTACACGCTTTTTTCCTAAACAAAACCAATACGGCTTATCCTAACAAATGTACGAAGTAATGTCAATGCGCAAAAGGAGCGGCTGCGGCAAGATGAAGCCGCAGCCGCTCTATTACGCAAACAGATCCTTGAATTTCTCAGTAAAGCTCTTCTGCTCGGGATTGACCGCATCCCCGCTGAGCGCTGCGAACTCCTTGAGGAGTTCCTTCTGCTTTGCGGAGAGTTTCTGCGGCGTTGTGACCTTGACGCGGACGTGCTCATCGCCGCGTCCGGAGCCACGCAGATTCGGTATGCCCTTGCCCTTGACGCGCAGCACCGTGCCCGTCTGGATGCCCGCAGGCACCTTGAGGTCGACTGCGCCGTCGAGGGTCGGCACCTGTACCGTATCGCCGAGCGATGCCTGTACGAAGGTGATCGGAATCTCGATGAGGACATCGTTGCCGCGCCGCTGAAAGAGCTCATGCGGACGGATGAAGATGTATACATAGAGATCGCCGTTCGCCCCGCCGCGCACACCCGCCTCGCCGCCGCCCGAAACGCGGACGCGCTGTCCGTCGTCCACACCGCGCGGGATGTTGACCTTGATGGTCTTCGTGACGCGCTTGCGCCCCGTGCCGTGGCAGTCACCGCACGGATTCTTGATGATCTTGCCCGTGCCGTGGCACTGGCTGCATGTGCGCGAGGTCATCATGCTGCCGAACATCGTCCGCTGCATAACCTGCTCCTGCCCCGACCCATGACAGGTCGAACAGGTCTCGGCACTCGAGCCCTTCGCCGCGCCCGAACCGCCGCAAGTCGGACAGTTCTCCTCACGCGGGATGGAGAGCTCGACCTCCTTGCCGAACGCCGCCTCCTCGAACGAAATCTCGAGATCGTAGCGCAGGTCTGCGCCGCGCTCGGGACCCTGCCGGCGCGCGCGGCGTCCACCGCCACCCATACCGAACATATCGAAGATGTCGTTCATGTCAAAGCCGCCGAATCCGCCGGCACCGCCGAAGGGGTTGCCCCCTCCGGCACCGCCCCCGCGACGCGGGTCGAAGGCATCGTGACCGAACTGGTCATACGCCGCCTTCTTCTGCGGATCCTTCAGCACATCGTACGCCTCGTTGACCTCCTTGAATTTCTCCTCGGCGGTCTTCGGGTCGTCACGGTTGAGATCGGGATGGTATTTGCGCGCGAGTTTCTTATATGCTTTTTTGATCTCATCGTCCGAGGCGCCCTTCTGGACGCCCAGGACTTCGTAGTAATCGCGTTTCTCGCTCACGATACCACCTTACTTCTTATCATCCTTGACTTCGGTGAACTCCGCATCGACAACATTGTCATCCTGCGCGCCGCTCTGTGCGCCCGCATTTGTATCTGTGCCCGGCGCGGCACCCGCCGCCTGCTGTGCCTGCTGATAAGCCGCCGCAGAGAGTTCGTAGAGCGGCTGGCGTGCCTCTTCGGTCGCCGCCTTGATCGCCTCGATATCCGAGCCCTTGAGCGCTTCCTTCAGCTTGTCAATCGCGGTCTGTGTCTTGGAGACGAGCGTCTGATCCGCGTTCTCGCCGAGATCCTTGATCGCCTTCTCCGCCTGATAGACGAGGGAGTCGCCCGCATTGCGTGCATCGACGGCTTCCTTCTGCTTCTTGTCCTCGGCGGCGTGCGATTCCGCCTCTTTCACCATGCGCTCGATATCCTCTTTGCTCATGCCGCTGTCGGACTGAATCGTGATCTTCTGCTCCTTGCCCGTGCCAAGATCCTTCGCCGACACGTTGACAATGCCGTTCGCATCGATGTCGAACTTAACCTCGATCTGGGGAACGCCGCGCGGTGCGGGCGGAATATCCGTGAGCTGGAAGCGTCCGAGCGTCTTGTTGCCCGCCGCCATCTCGCGCTCGCCCTGCAGGACGTGAATCTCAACGCCCGGCTGATTGTCCGCCGCCGTCGAGAACACCTGACTCTTCGAGGTTGGGATGGTCGTGTTGCGGTCGATGATCTTCGTGCAGACACCGCCGAGCGTCTCGATACCGAGCGAGAGCGGCGTGACATCGAGGAGCAGCACGTCCTTGACCTCGCCGACGAGCACGCCGCCCTGGATTGCTGCGCCGATGGAGACGCACTCATCCGGGTTGACGCCCTTCGAGGGCTCCTTGCCGAGGATCTTGCGGATCGCATCCTGCACCGCAGGAATACGAGTCGAACCGCCGACGAGAATGATCTTATCGATCTCGTTGCTCGAGAGCCCCGCATCCTCCATCGCCTTGCGTGTCGGAACCATCGTGCGCTCCACGAGATCCGCCGTCAGCTCATCGAACTTTGCACGCGAGAGCGTGAGGTCGAGATGCTTCGGACCCGAGGCATCCGCCGTGATGAACGGCAGGTTGATATTCGTCTGGCTCATGCTCGAGAGTTCGATCTTCGCCTTTTCCGCCGCCTCGATGAGACGCTGTGCGCTCATCTTGTCCTGTGAGAGGTCGATGCCGTTCTCCTTCTTGAACTCCTCGACCATCCAGTCCATGATCTTCTTGTCGAAGTCGTCGCCACCGAGCACCGTGTCGCCATTCGTCGCCTTGACCTCGAACACGCCCTCGCTGAGCTCGAGAATGGAGACATCGAACGTGCCACCGCCGAGGTCAAAGACGAGCACCGTCTCGTCCTGATCTTTGTCAAGACCGTACGCAAGCGCCGCCGCCGTCGGCTCGTTGATGATGCGCAGCACCTCGAGGCCTGCAATCTTGCCCGCGTCCTTCGTTGCCTGACGCTGGCTGTCGTTGAAGTACGCAGGAACCGTGATGACCGCCTGCGTAACAGTCTCGCCGAGATACGCCTCTGCGTCGCTCTTGAGCTTCTGCAGGATCATTGCCGAGATCTCGGGTGGTGTGTAGTTCTTGCCGTCAATCGCCACATGATAGTTCGGGTCACCCATATGGCGCTTGATCGACGAGATCGTGCGGTCGGGGTTCGAGACCGCCTGATTCTTTGCAAGGCGACCGACAAGGCGTTGCCCGTCCTTCGTAAAGCCCACGACGGACGGCGTGATACGGCTGCCCTCGGGGTTTGTTATAACGACGGGCTCGCCGCCCTCCATCACGGAGACAACAGAGTTCGTCGTTCCAAGATCAATACCAATTACTTTAGCCATTTTATATTCCTCCAAAATCTTATAGATGTTATTTGCTTAGTTACCTGCTACCTGCACCATGGCGGGGCGGATGACCCTGCCCTTGGCCTGATAGCCCTTTTGCAGCACCTGCGTGATCGTGCCGTCCTCCACATCGGGATTCTCGACGCGCATGACCGCCTGATGCACATTCGGATCAAAGGGTGCGCCCTCTGCCTCGATGTTTTCAAGCCCGTGCTTTTCCATCACCTCGCGCAGCTGCGTGAAGATCATCTCCACGCCCTTTTGGAACGCCTCCACATCGGACTGCTCCACCGCCATCGCCCGCTCAAAATTATCGAGGAGCGGCAGGAAATCCGTGAGGATATTCTGCGTGATAACGGCTGCAAGCTCCTCCTTTTCCTTCGCCGTGCGGCGGCGGAAGTTTTCAAAATCCGCCTGAAGACGCAGGATGCGGTCGCTTTTTTCCTGAAGCTGTGCCTCTAGTTCGGACGTCCTATCCTCCTCTGCGGGCACATCCTCCACGGTTACATCCGCAGATTCCGCCGCCGTGTCAGTTACATCCTCCACGGGCTGCTCCTCTGCCGTCATCTCTTCCTTTTCCTGCAAGCCGTTCACCTCTCCTACCATTTCAGCTGATAGATCATCTCTGTTAGATTCGTATTTACATAGTCGAGTATGCGCATCGCCTTCGCGTATTCCATGCGCGTGGGGCCGAGCACCGCAATCGTCCCGAGCAGCCTGCCGTCGACATGATAGGTCGCCGTGATAAAACTGCTGTCCCAGAACGTACTGCTCTTGTTCTCGCGGCCGATCGTGACCTCAAGCCCCTCGCCCGCGTGCGTGTGGAGGATATCCTTCACGAGATCCTCGCGCTCGAGGACAAGCAGCATCGCACGGACGCGCTCGAGATCCTGAAACTCGGGATTTCCGAGCAGCTGTGCTGTGCCGCCGAGGTAGAGGCGATCCTCCGAGCGCCCTTCGAGCGCCCTGTGCATGACCTCCACGGCGGCGACGAAGATGGATTCATCGCCGATCGCATCGCGCACGCGGCGCATATCCGTCTTCGTCACATCGCTGAGTGCCTTGCCCGAGAGCGTCTCATTGACTGCCCCCGCCATCCGCTGAAAATCTGCGAATGTCGCACCGTCGGGAATCTCGACGATGCGGTTCTCGACGAAGCCCGCATCCGTCATGAGAACGGCAATTGCGTGCGTCATGTCGAGCGGCAGAAACTGCAGCATGCGGAACGTCGACTGCGCGGCCTGCGGTGCGAGCACGAGCGAAACATTGTGCGTTACGTCCGCAATCAGGCGCGCCGTCTCCTGAAACACCTCGTCGAGGCGCCGCACGCGCCTGTGGTACCAATCGTGTATCTTCTTTTTCTCGGCATCCGTCACAGGAGCGACGGGCTGCAAACCATCGACGTAGAAGCGGTACCCCTTCGATGAGGGGATGCGCCCGGCGGATGTGTGGGGATGCTCGAGGTAGCCGAGCATCTCGAGATCCGCCATCTCATTGCGAATGGTGGCAGGGCTGATGCCGAGATTGTATTTCCGCGCGAGTGTACGCGATCCGACCGGCTCCGCCGATGCGATATAGTCATCGACGACCGCCCACAGGATTTGACTCTTGCGCGCGTCCAGATCGTCCGACATTCACCCCTCTCCTCTCCTTTCAGTACTTCCTTATCTCTGTTAGCACTCTCTAAAACTGAGTGCTAATCAAAATCTATACTGAATATACACGGGAAAAAGCAAAAAGTCAAGAGCAAAATGACAAAAAGTCAAATATTTTTCATGCGAAAAGCCTCCCTCGATGATACGGGGAAGGCTTTGCATTACGTCATATTAGCTTCCCCCGTCCGAGACGGGGGAGGCTGTCCATTACTCCTCGTCCTGCCCATCCATCACATTGAAGATGTAGACAGCGCGGATCTCCACAGGTGTTACACCGAGATCTTCGATCGCCGTGAGCAGACCCGAGGCGAGCACAGCGCGCTCCGCCTTGCGATCCTTTGCGGTGATGATCGAGAGTGCCGGCTCATCCTGCGGATAGAGCGTCACAATGCCATTGCCAAACGTCACTTCGAAAGAGCCGTTCGCCGTCTGGTAGAGGAAGCTGAGTGCCTGCGCAGACGTATTGCGGATTTCCTTTGGATCGGGAATGTCAACCTTCTTCGATGAGGGCTTGATCGCCAGCTTCTCCGGTGAATAGTTGACCGTATAGATACCATCAAGGTCGCGCGAGCCGCCATCCGTAAAGAGCACAGGGATTGCCTCAGACGTATTGTGTGCCGGATCCTCAGGACGGAACCCGCGGTCACCGCGCGTCCTGCCGAGATCAAACCCGAACGAGCCGTCCTTGTGCTCGACGAAATCATGCGCCTCGGGCGTGCTGCCATTCGTCACGACGACACGGTTTGCCCAATTCGTCGGTGCCCCATCCTGCGGCATCTGAATCGTCACGCCGTCAGCGAACGAGCGATCCTGCTTCGCCGTCGCAGAAACAACGGTCTGTCCTGCTGTCCCCGATCCGTTCCCGGTCGAAGCCGCAGCGTTCGTATCGCCTCCGCCCCTGATTTCACCAAGACTGCCCGAAACGCGGTTTGCCGCCGCGCCGGTAAGCCCTGTCGTCACCTGTGTGACAGAACCCGTACTCGTGATCACGGCTCTGCCCTCCGGCGTGCTCATATCGAACCCGCGCATCTGAATCGTCAGCTTTCCGGGTGCATAGCGGAAACGATAGTTGGAAATCGCCGAGGCACCCGTGTAGCCAGCGGTAACAGACGCCGGATCGATATGGATCACGCCCGGATAAGAACCGCCCTGCGTCGTCGGTGTGATTGCTGCATCATAGTAAGAACGGATGCCGCTGACCTCGTCGCCCGCAAGCAGACCGCGCCACGAGGTACGGTCGCCACGCTCGATCGCGTACTCTGTCACAACAGGATTCGGCGCACCGTAATCGCGTGTAACATTGCCCGCAGTCACAAGGACTTCACGCGGAACAATGGCAAATCTGCCATCCACATAGAGAATATTGTAATTGGCATCCGTGCCATGCGAGAACTGTGCCGCAGAGGCGCGTGTCCAAAGACCGCTGGTGCCCGCATCCGCCGTAACGGTTGCCATCGGGTCAATCGTCTCCGTAATGGAGGAGACTGTATCGCCGTTCACAAGTCCCGTCGTCGCGTCGGCAGGTCGCACATTGATGCGCTGCGTACCGTTCACATACTGCGCCGTTGCATTCTCCGCACCAAAGGCACGTTCCTTGTCACCTGCCATGATGTAGAGGTCGCGCGGTGTGACAGCAAAACCGCCGTCAATGTAGCTGATGTTGTAGTTCGATGCCTTGCCCATGCCGAAGAGTGCATTGGTGATCGTGGTCTTGATGCCCGTCGCGCCGACATTCGTCGTGCGCGTTGCATTCGTCGACTCCGTAACATCGGCAACCGCATCGCCGTTCACGAGTCCCGTGGTCGCCGTCGCAGCACCCGCGCGGAACTTCGTCGTGCCGCCCGTATAGACGGCGGTCGCGTTCTCGGTGCCGTAGATGCGCGTTTTATCCCCTGCACGCAGCGTCAGATCGCGCGGCGTGATGACAAAGCTGCCATCCTCGTAGGAGATGTCGTAATTGCCCGCGTTGCCCGTGCCGAAGACTGCATTTGCAATCTGCGTCTTAAGCCCCGCCGTGCCTGCGTCCGTCGTGACGGTCGCACGCGAATC
>NZ_ALKG01000078.1 GCF_000286455.1 Selenomonas sp. FOBRC6 | reverse complement strand
TACGCCAATTCTTCCTTTTCTCGCTGACAGCCGTCTCCGCAGCTTTGATAATTTCTGCACGAGTCATCCCTTCGGACAGTTTCCTCGTTACCACAGCGCGGCAATAAGGCCAATACTCCTGACGGAACTCCGACAGAACTGTAATTCTGCGGTTTGCTTGATTTTGCGCTCTGGGTACAAAGCGCAGATTCCCTTTTGTGTAATTTCCGTTCGTATCGATGCGATCCAGTTCCATCGACCGTGAGGGCAGCCCGAATGTTTTTATGAGATACAGTCCTGCCTCCGTCACACTGGGAAAATCGAATTTGATTCCTCGTCCTCCATACAGAGGATATGCCTTGTCGTTCGGGTTCTCGCAGCGTTGTTTTGCTGCCGTCAGTCTCCTGTCCAACCAAGGTGGAATCTGTCTCGGCTGCGAACAGCTCTGGCAGCCCTTCGATTTCCCGCTTCGAAGATTGTCCAAGTACTGCCACTGGATTGCACCGCATCCCGTACATTTTGTCAGAACGTAGCAATGATTCATTGTG
>NZ_ALKG01000077.1 GCF_000286455.1 Selenomonas sp. FOBRC6 | reverse complement strand
TTCTCAACTTTTTGTGTGAGTGCTCACATCATATGCGCGAGCAGCACGAGAATAACGCCGGGGATGCCAAGAATACCGACGATGAGTGCCTTGAGAAAGGTAATCTCGATGCCGACGCCGAACAGGTTGATGACCCACAGGATGATAGCACCGACGATGCTGTTTGTGATGAGTCCCCATAGGATGCGAAACGGCAGTGCAATCACTTTCGCGAGGATCGCAAACAATACAATACCGACAGCAAGAGCAGCAATAATATCCATCTCAGATCTCCCTCCGGTTCTCCATGGCGCGCGAGAGCGTTACCTCATCGGCATACTCGAGATCGCCACCGACGGGCAAACCGTGCGCGATGCGCGTAACACGCACCCCCATGGGTTTGAGCAGTTTTGCAATATACATAGCGGTCGCCTCGCCCTCAACGTTCGGATTCGTTGCGACGATGACCTCCTGGATGTCTTTCGTTCCGACACGCGTGACCAGTTCACGGATACGGATGTCGTTAGGGCCGACACCCTCAAGCGGGGATAGCACACCGTGCAGGACGTGATACACGCCGTCATAGTCATTCATCCGCTCCATTGCTGCAACATCGGGCGGTTGCTCGACGACGCAGATGGTCGTGTGATCGCGTTTGGCTGCGGTACAGATGGCGCAGGGGTCGGTGTCGGTGAGGTTGAAGCAGGTAGAGCAGAAACCAATCTTCTCTTTTGCTTCAACAATGGCAGAAGCGAGCCGACGCGCCCGCTCCATGTCCATGTCGAGAACGTGGTAGGCAAGGCGCGCCGCAGTCTTTGCCCCAATCCCCGGCAGCGCTCGAAACTGCTCCATGAGCTGCGTGAACGGCGCAACCGTGTGCATCAGAGAAGTCCCGGCGGCAGTCCAAGCCCGCTCGTGAGCTTGCCCATCTCCTGCGCCATCATCTCATCAACCTTCTTCGTTGCTTCATTAAATGCTGCCGAAAGGAGATCCTGCAGCATCTCGATGTCCTCGGGATCGACTGCAGCTGGCGCAATGATGAGACTCTGCACCTGCTTCTCTCCGTCCATGACGACCTTCACCGCGCCGCCGCCCGAGGAGACCTCGACCGTCTTTTTGCGCAATTCGTCCTGCATCTTCTTCATCTCGTTCTGCATCTTTTGGACTTTTTTCATCATGCCGGCCATATTGCCGCCGCCGTTAAACATAGTAACTCTCCTTTATTGTAGAAATGATATGCCTAGCCTAACAAAATCTGCTCATAACGTCAAGTATTCTCGTCCGGCGGTAGCTCATCGTCCCCAAACATCTCCGCTTCCTCGTCCGGCGTCGGCTCGTACACCTCGTACGGCTCATCCTCTGCGGCAGGCGCAGGTGTGGGCGGTGCCGCCTTCGGTGCAATGCGCGGCGCAGGAGACGCGACCTCTTCAACACGTGCCCCCTCGCCCGCGATCTTCAGCAGCTCCGTCACAGGTGTGGGATACTCCGGTGCCTTCGCCGCCGCAGGAGGAGGAGCACTCTCCTCCTCGCCGCCCGTACAGACGATGACGAGGGGACGACCCGCGAGCTCTGACATAACCTCCTCGAACACCGCACGGTGTCGATTCGTAATATAGTCGCGTGCCATATCCGTCGCAGGTCGGATGAAGAAATGTGTCTCGGTTACGCCCTCATAGCCCGCGCCTGAGAGCAGCGAGGCAGCGAGCCTGTGCCGCTCCTTGAGCCGTTCCTGAAAGGACTTCCAGAGCGCGGCGTCCAGTTGACGAGGTTCAGACGGAACAGATGGATCTGCCCCCCCTCTCTTCGCAATGCGCTTCGGCGGTGCAGCTTTTGGCGCTGTCTGCGATGCAGGAGCGGGCACGCCCTGTACGTCCGACTTTTGCCCCGCAGCCTTCCCCGCCGCAGACACGCCACCCGCTGCAATCTGCTCCGTCAGGCGCCGCACCTCCGCCTCGAGTCGTGCAATGCGCGCCGTATCGGCGGGATTCGACACGGTGACAGGCGCCCCCGCAGGTGCAGCATCCGCAGGCCGGCAGAGGCCGATGAGCATGCTCTCCGCCGCAATGCGCGGCTGCGGCGAGACGCGGATCTCCTGCATCGCCTCGTTCAGCTTCCGCAGGATCACCATAATCTCCTCCTGCGTGAAGCGTGCCGCAGCCTCCCGTAACGCCTCCGCCTGTCCGTCGGGCAGTTCTGCCGACCCAAGCGTGCCGCCCACACCGACGATCATGAGGCTGCGGAAATACTGGGCGAGTTCCGCGAGAATCTGCCGCAGCTCGCGCCCATTTTGCAGCAGCTCCCCGAGCTGCGTGATGAGCGGTGCCGCCGCACGGTCGGCAATTTGCAGCGCCATCTTCTCAATCCACGCGCGCCCAACGAGTCCAAGTGCCTCTTGTACGCGCTCTGCCGTAAGCGTGCCCTCCGCGAGGGCGGTGCACTGATCGAGAATCGAGAGTGCGTCACGCATGCCGCCGTCCGCCTGGACGGCGATGATGCCGAGTGCGTCCTCATCCGCCGCGATGCCCGACTCTGCGCAGACATGCACGAGGCGGTCGCGAATCTCCGTCACCGTAATCCGATGGAAGTCATAGCGCTGACAGCGTGACTGAATCGTCGCTGGTACCTTGTGCGGCTCCGTTGTCGCGAGGATGAAGAGAACGCGATCAGGCGGCTCCTCGAGCGTCTTGAGGAGGGCGTTGAACGCCTCCGTCGTCAGCATGTGCACCTCGTCGATGATGTAGATCTTATAGCGCCCTTCCGTCGGCGCGAACTTCACGGACTCGCGCAGATCGCGAATCTCATCAATGCCGCGGTTTGACGCCGCGTCAATCTCGAACACATCCATCGACGAGCCGTCGCTGATCGCACGGCAGGAATCACAGACGCCGCATGGCGTGAGCGTCGGCCCCTCAGCGCAGTTCAGAGCACGCGCGAGAATCTTTGCCGTGCTCGTCTTGCCCGTGCCACGCGGCCCCGTAAAGAGGTAGGCGTGACTCGTCTGCCCCGATGTGACGGCGCGTGCAAGCGTGCGACTGATATGCTCCTGCCCCACGAGATCGGCGAATGTCTCTGGCCGCCAGCGACGGTACAGCGCAACGTACGACATCGTCAGACCTCCTCACTTTTCTCAATAAAAAAGCAGCCCTTCTCAGGCTGCGTCAGCATTCCGATTTCTCCCACGGCAGGCCACAATCCCCAGGCACCCTCACGGCACATGTGACGATCCGCTTACCGCTGCTTCCTTCCGGACCTGACGGGGTTCACAGAGCCCCATTGCGCGAGACCAAGGCATTGCAGCCCGCCCTGAGAAAAATCAATAAAAATGGCGGAGAGTGAGAGATTCGAACTCTCGGTACGGTATCACCGCACACACGCTTTCCAGGCGTGCTCCTTCAACCACTCGGACAACTCTCCACGGTATTCAAAAAAACTATTCACTTCTGCAACGCTTGCTAGTCTAGCACGACTCACGCCCCCTTGTCAAGAAAAAAGAGAGATCGCAGCGCCCAGCGAGAGGCAGCCGATCTCTCTTTTGCCATTCTGATATCAATGTTTCTGCGGCTTGAACTGATCCTCACCCCACGCCGTAATGCCCTTCTGGTCAGGCATGATGGAGACATCGAATACGGGGTTCTTTCCCGCCGCTTTCTGCGCGAAGTAGTCCGCAAGCGCGATGCGTGCAAGCGGTGCAAGGCGCGCGATGGCGTAGAGGTTCGTGAGACAGATCATCGCCATGAAGAGGTCGGCGAGATTCCACACGAGTCCGAGCGCGGCGACGCAGCCGAAGAAGACCATCGCAACGACACCGAGGCGGTAGATGAGAAGCGCCCGCTTCGTGTTGCCGCCGAAGAAGTGGATGTTGATCTCGCCGTAGTAGTAGTTGCCGACGACGGAGCTGAATGCAAAGAGAAAGATGAGGACGGCGAGAAGGCTCGAGGCCCACGGGCCGAAGGCGCTCGCAAGTGAGTCCTGCGCGAGTGCGATGCCCGTTGTATCGCCGCCGATGGTGTACTGCCCCGTGAGGAGGACGATGAACGCGGTCGCCGAGCAGACGATCCACGTATCGACGTAGACGCCGAATGCCTGCACAAGCCCCTGCTTGACGGGGTGCGTGACGTTCGCGGTCGCCGCCGCGTTCGGGATCGAGCCTTCGCCTGCCTCGTTCGAGAAGAGTCCGCGTCGGATGCCCGTGAGGATGGCGGTGCCGATGCCGCCGCCGACAGCAGCCTGCGGGCTGAATGCGTCATGCAGGATGAGCGCGAACATCGCGGGCACCTGGTCGATGTGGAGGACGATGATGATGGCGGCGATGAGAAGATAGATGCCTGCCATCACGGGGACGAGCAGGGTTGAGAAGTTTGCCACGCGCTGAATGCCGCCGAAGATGACCGCACCCGAGAGAATCGCGAGCACCGCACCCATGACCCACGTGTCGATGCCGAATGCCTTCTCCATTGAGAGCGCAATCGTATTTGCCTGCACGGATACGTAGATCAGACCGAACGTGACGGAGATGAGGACAGCAAAGAGCTTTGCCACCGCCGGCTGACCGAGGGCGTTCTGAATGTAGTACGCGGGACCGCCGTGAAAGAGTCCGTGTCCACGCGAAATCTTGTAGATCTGGGCGAGCGTGCTCTCGACAAAGCCCGTCGCCGTCCCGATGAAGGCGATGACCCACATCCAGAAGACAGCCCCCGGACCGCCCGTGACGATCGCGATGGCAACGCCCGCAATGTTGCCGACGCCGACGCGCGAGGCGGTGCTCACGCAGAACGCCTGAAACGAGGAGATCGCCTTGCGTCCGCTCGGACGACGCCCGAGATCGCCCGCGAGCAGGCGCACCATCTCGGGCAGCGCGCGCAGCTGGACGAGCCCCGTCGACAGCGTGAACCAGAGTCCGGAGCCGACGAGCACGACGATGATGATATAAGTCCACAGGAAGTCGTTGATCGAGCCAACAAGAGAATTGAGGAAGTCCATAAAACCACCCTTTCCAAAAATAATACGCTTCATCATAATAGAAAAGCGTTTTGTTTGTCAAATTGCATTCGTGTATTCTTGCGCGGGGAATATAAAAAGCCGCCCATTGCTGAGCGGCTGCCGATCATAGTAATCCGGCAGGCGTCCAAGTCTCCTGCATCTACTCGGGTTTCCCCTGTCATACCATCGGCGTGTGGGCTGGACGGAATCTCCCACCTCAGATTACTATTTAGGTTGCTTACATTATATCATTAGGTTACTGTTTGTGTAAAGTATTTTCTTGTTTCGCAGAAGCCGGTTCCACTCACTGTCACGAATGTGTAGAAAGGTTATGATTGCATTCCTATAGATCGGGGGATCGGTTGATGTTTGAAGGCGCAATATCAGTTTACATTTCTTTCCATTGTGAACAATTTCTTTCAGTATCTCCGCAGTATTTGGCTTATTTTCTAAAATATAGTCCGGTGCTCTCAAAATTTCTGAAAAATATTCTCTATAAATTTCAAAATCATCTCCATGATGTGCGCGGATGTGTTCGATACGTTCGTCCGTGATGATAACCTCATCTGTTTGGATATCCGATGTGACAACGGAGTATAATGCAATATCTATCTTGCAAATCGGATGAATCATCTTATCCCCTCACTTTTATTTAATTATATCACAGTTGATCGCATATGATAAGCCCATCCTAAGTGCTCTCCTGATAGGAATAACCTTTACTTCTCGTGCAAAAGAGTGTAGAATGTGAATAGGTTTAACTTTCAGGGACAAAAGCGGGGGATATGTTATGCTGAAAAAGACGAAAATCATATGCACGCAGGGTCCGGCAACGGATCCCGAGGGAATTGTTGACGCACTCATCGAGAACGGGATGAACTGCGCGCGCTTCAATTTCTCGCACGGCTCGCATGAGGAGCATCTCGTGCGCATCAACAAGGTGCGCGCGGCGGCGGAGCGCTCGGGCAAGGTGATCTCGCTCATTCTCGACACAAAGGGGCCCGAGATGCGCCTCGGCGAGTTCGCAGACGGCAAGGTGCAGCTCGAAAAGGGGCAGAAGTTCACGCTGACCTACGAGGACACGCCGGGCGACGCGACGCACGTCAGTGTCAATCACAAGAAGCTCTACAGTGAGGTGAAGCCGGGCGACACGCTGCTTCTCTCGGACGGTCTCGTCGGGCTTGTCGTTGATGAAATCCGCGGCAAGGACATTGTGACGACGGTTCAGAACAGCGGCCCCATGTCGACGCGCAAGCGCGTTGCGGCGCCGGGCATCGAGCTGAGTCTGCCCGCGATCTCCGAGCAGGACGAGCGCGACATCATCTTCGGCATCCAGAACGACATGGACTTCGTTGCGGCATCGTTCATCCAGCGTCCGGCAGACGTGGAGGAGATTCGCCACCTGATTGCAAAGCACGGCGGTCACATGGAGATCATCCCGAAGATCGAAAATCTCGCGGGTGTCAACAATTTTGATGAAATCCTCGCGGTCTCGGACGGCATCATGGTCGCGCGCGGCGATCTCGGTGTCGAGGTTCCTGCGGAGGACGTTCCTGTCATCCAGAAGGAGATCATCCGCAAGTGCAACGCGGTCGGCAAGCCCGTCATCGTTGCGACGCAGATGCTCGAGTCCATGACGACGAACCCGCGCCCGACGCGCGCTGAGGTCTCGGACGTCGGCAACGCGATCTTCGATGGTGCGGACGCGATCATGCTCTCGGGTGAGACGGCAAGCGGCGACTATCCCGTCGAGGCGGTCAAGACGATGAGCACGATTGCCCTGCGCATGGAGGAATCGCTTGAGTACGACACGATCATCCGCTCGCGCAGCATCCGTGAGCGCTCCTCGGTGACGGATGCCGTCTCACACGCTACCGTGCAGCTCGCCTATGAGACGAGCGCGGCTGCGATTCTCACGCCGACCCAGTCCGGCTACACGACGCGCGTTGTGTCGAAGTACCGCCCGAAGGCGATGATCGTCGCCTACGCACCAAGCCCGATGATTGCGCGTCACATCAACCTGCGCTGGGGTGTCTACCCCATGCAGGGACGCAAGTGGACGAGTGTCGAGGACATGATCGAGTCCTGCACGCGCGGCGCACTCTCGCATGGCTACGTCAAGGAGGGCGACAAGGTCGTCATGGTCGCAGGCATGACCTACAACGAGGGCGGCTCCGTCGCCGTCCGCGTCACGACGATTGCGTAAGTAGATTATTGGGAAACGAAAGGAAGCCGCCTGTATATGGGACGGCTTCCTTTTTATCAGGAGGTTTTTCATATGGAAACAATTCACTCTGACCACGCCCCCGCAGCCCTTGGCCCCTACAGCCAGGCAATGCGCGTCGGCAATCTCATCTACACCTCGGGACAGATCGGCATCGACCCCGCCGTCGGCAAGATCACGGCGACCACCGTCGAGGGTCAGGCAGCACAGGTCTGTGCGAATCTGCGCGCCGTCCTCGCAGCTGCCGGCACCGACCTCACGCGCGTCGTCAAGACCACCTGCTTCCTCGCGGACATGGGCGACTTCGCCGCATTCAACGAGGTCTATGCCCGCCACTTCACGGGCAAGCCCGCCCGCTCCTGCGTCGCAGCCAAGGCACTGCCCGCCGGCGCGCTCTGCGAGATCGAGGTTATCGCTGAGGTCTGAGCGTCATAGTCTGAAATCAAAAGGAGACAATCCGCGCGGATTGTCTCCTTTTCTATTTCTATGATGCTTTTACTCCATCACCATCGGCTCGATCGCCTCATCCTTCATGAAGCGGCTGAGCTTCTGCACGCTCGCCATGAGGTCGCGGTAGTTCTCAGGCGTGAGGGACTGCGGGCCATCGGAGAGGGCGCGCGCAGGATTCGGGTGCACCTCGATGATGAGTCCGTCCGCCCCCGCCGCGATGGAGGCGAGGGACATGGGCTTGATCATGCGCCACTTGCCCGTGCCGTGGCTCGGGTCGGCGATGATCGGCAGATGGGAGAGATGCTTGATCGCTGCAATCGCGCTGATGTCAAACGTGTTGCGTGTGTATGTCTCATAGGTGCGGATGCCGCGCTCGCAGAGGATGACGTTCGGATTGCCCTCGTTCATGATGTACTCAGCGGCGTTCAGCCACTCGTCAATGGTCGCGGCAAGTCCACGCTTGAGCATGACGGGCTTGCCCGCACGTCCAACCGCCTTCAGGAGACCGAAGTTCTGCATATTGCGCGCGCCGATCTGCAGGAGGTCTGCGTAGGCAGCGACCGTATCCACAGCCTCGACAACTGTCACCTCGGTGACGACAGCGAGCCCGGTCTTTTCACGCGCCTCGGCGAGGTATTTCAGCCCCTCTTCCTCGAGCCCCTGGAACGCATAGGGCGAGGTGCGCGGCTTGTACGCACCGCCGCGGATGAACTGCGCACCACCCGACTTGATGAGCTCTGCCGTCTCGAGCAGCTGCTCGCGTGATTCGACGGCGCAGGGACCCGCCATGACGACGGGCGTGCCGTCGCCGATCTTTATGCCGCGGATGTCAACAACTGTCGGCGCGGGATGGAACTCGCGGCTCGCGAGCTTATAGCTTTTGGAGATCGAAACGGTCGTCTCAACGCCGTGCATGGCGTCGAGCGGGGTCGCCGCGAGCTTCGTCTTGTCGCCGATGACGCCGACAATCTTCTGCCGCGCGCCCTCCATGACCTTCGCCTCAAGCCCCTTCTCCTTGATGGCGCGGATGACGCCCTCGATATCTGCCTGTGTAGCATCCGAATTCATAATAACGACCATTGTATCCTCTCCTTCACTATTCGTTGTGTGCTGTGTGTACCGGGAAAGCACCGAGCACCTTCAGCCAGACACTCTTCTCTGCGACGGCATCAATGGAATCGCGCAGGGCATCGGCAGAGCTGTGCGCGTCCAGATCGAAAAAGAACATATACGCGCCGAGCTCTGTGCGCGCAGGACGCGACTCGATGCGCGTAAGGTTCACCGCGCGGCGTGCGAACTCACCGAGCACATTGTAGAGCGCCCCCGCGCGCGCGCCGTCAATCTGGCAGACGAGGAGTACCGTATCAGGTGGCTCCGCCGGAGGAGCGACAGTCCCGTCACGCACAACCTCGAAGAAGCGCGTGCAGTTCGAGCCGCGATCCTCGATCTTGCCCGCGATCTCAATGAGACCGTTCAAAGCCCCCGCGCGTCGTGTGCAGATTGCCGCCAACCCCGCCTCTGCGGAAGACGCACCGACAATCTCCGCCGCGCGCGCCGTGCTCGCGGTCTTGATGATCTCCGCCTGCGGACAATGCCGCAGGAGAAAATCGCGGCACTGCGCGATGGGCTGTGCGTGCGAGTAGATCGCGCGAATCTCGCCGTCCGCGCGCGCCATCAGATAGTTGTGCACAGGCCAGATCACCTCGCGCCGAACGCGCAGCATATCCGAGCGTGCGAGCGTGTCGAGCGTCACGGCAATCGCGCCCTCGAGCGAGTTCTCCACGGGCACGAACGCAGTGTCCACCGCCCTCGTCTCCACCGCATGCAGACACTCACCGATGTCGGCATAGCAGACGATCTCGCGATCGAGCTGCTGCCACTCCATGAGATAGAGCGCCGCCGCCTCGCTGTGCGTCCCCACGGGACCGAGCACGCCCATTTTCTGACTCACACACATTCCCCCCTGATAGGAATCCCCCGATTCCTATAGTTTCCTATCATACTATATGCGAGGCGTGTTGACAAGGGCAATGGGAAACACTTTCATTTCAAGCACATTTCCACTTGTGCTTTACCTGTGATATAATAGAGACACTTTCTCATACACGAAAAGGAGCAGCTATGTCGCCAAAGGAATACCTCGCCGTTATGCACTGTATCGCCGGTCTCAAGGAGCGCACGCGTCACGCGTGGATGAAGTCGGGGCGGCAGGAGAGTGTCGCAGAGCACAGCTGGCGGATGGCGCTGATGGCCTACTTCCTGCGCGAGCACTTCCCCGCCGCCGATCTCACGCGCGTCCTCCTCATGGCCCTCCTGCACGATATGGGCGAGGTCTTTACGGGCGACATTCCGACGTTCGAGAAAACGGATGCCGACCGTGCACGCGAGCACGCGCTCCGCAACCAGTGGATCGATGCCCTCCCGTCCCCATATGCGGCCGAGGTGCGCGACCTCTTCGCTGAGATGGATGCGTGTGAAACAGAGGAGGCGCGGCTCGCGAAGGCACTCGACCGCATGGAGGCGGTTATCACGCATAACGAGGGTGATCCCGCGACGTGGCTCCCGCTCGAGTATGATCTCCAGCACACCTACGGCGTAGAGGAAGCCGCGTTTTCGCACGCGCTGAAAGAGCTGCGTACAGAAGTCAACAACGAGGTGGATGCAGTCATCGCATCCCTTGCAAAGGAGAAGAAGATATGAAGACGAACTACGGCAACTGGATCTCCACGCCGATGATGAAAACGCTGGTCGCCATCGCCGCCGTACTCTATGTGCTCACGGCACTCTATGCCATCGTATACGACCGCGTGACCGCGCCCTTCTTCATCCTCGCGATTCTCGCCGGCGTCGCGACCGTCGTCGTCCTCTATATGTACTACTGCCGCCGCGTGTTTGATTTCGAGGGCGGCGGGCTCATGCGGCGCATCCACGCGTATCTGCTCGATCAGCTGCCGTGGGATGGGCTCGGCAGGGCGCTTGACGTTGGCTGCGGCTCGGGCGCACTCACGATTGCAACGGCAAAGCGCTTCCCGCTCGCAGAGGTGCAGGGCATCGACTACTGGCCGCCGATGTGGAACTACGGACAGGCACAGTGCGAGTCGAACGCCGCCGCCGAGGGTGTTTCGGAGCGCTGCGCATTCCAGCATGGGGATGCGGCAAAGCTCGACTTTCCCGATAATTATTTCGATGCTGTCGTCAGCAATTTTGTCTTTCACGAGGTACGCACGCAGAAGGATAAGTTCATGCTCGTCGAGGAGGCACTGCGCGTTCTGAAAAAGGGCGGCGCATTCGCCCTGCACGACACCTTCGGCAACAGGGATATGTACGGCGATATGGACGTATTCGTCGCCTATCTCAAGGAGCAGGGCATCGCCGATGTCTCCTACATTCCGAACACCGAGCGCAATATCGAGATGCCACCCGCCGTCCTCTTCATGCTGCGCGGCGTCGGTATGCTCTACGGCACAAAATAACGAAAGGAAAATGCCCGTGTTCTTCAAATTCATGCCCGCTGCCCTCGCCGCAGCCGCACTTCTCTCTGCCCCCGCATACACGGCGGCTGCAGAGACGACTAACTCCATCCCGCGCCCCGCGATTCCTTCCTCCATTCCGCAGGGTATGACGGTCGATGTGAAACTCGCCGCAGGGCTGCATTTTGTTCTCCCCGCAGCAAATCCCGACATTCTCCGCATGCCCCTGCCCGATCCGACCGAGATCACGATCGCAGGCGAGGCAATGGCAACGGAGGAGCAGATGCTTGCCTACCTCCTCAGGCGCAATCCGAAGCCGAAGCTCACGGGCACGCCCGAAGAACTCGTGCACGCATACTACGAGGAGGCGGAGCACGAGGGCGTGCGTGCCGATGTCGCGCTTGCACAGGCATTCAAGGAGACGGGCTTCTTTGCATACGGCGGTGACGTGGACTGGAAGCAGAACAATTTCTGCGGGCTTGGCGCAACAGGCAACGGCGCAAAGGGGCTCTCCTTCCCCGACATCCGCACAGGGGCACGCGCCCACATTCAGCACCTCCTCGCATACAGCCGTACGGAGCGTCCACGCGTCGCCATCGTTGACCCGCGCTACGACCTCATCCGCACGAACCGCCCCGACATCTACGGACAGCTCACACGTTGGACGCAGCTGAACGGCGTCTGGGCGGTACCCGGCAAAAACTACGGTCAGGAGATCCTCATGATCCGCGATGCCGCACACGCTCCCGACGGCTCGGACGCCGCCCTGCACGCCGCGAACGCACACCTCATGCAGGCGGCCGACGCAGACGGCTATATCTATCGCGGGCTCGTCTACCTGCACCGCAGCACCTACGACGAGGCGCTTGCCGACTTTACCGCCGCGCAGAAGCGCAACACAAAGCGCACGGAGCCGTACCTCGGCATCGCCCTCACCCATGCGGGCGCAGGAAATGTGAAAGAAGCACGCCGCGCCTACGAGGTCTATCTGAAACTTGTCCCCGATGATGCTGCCGCTCTGCACAACTACGGGCTCGCCCTCCTCGCGGAGAACAACGCCGCAAAGGCAGTCACGCCCCTGCGCGACGCCATCCGCCGTGCGCCAACGAAGGCGGCAAGCTATAGCGCCCTCGCCGTCGCCCTCATCCACACAAAGGACTACGCAGGTGCATGGAAAACCCTCGCAGACGGTGCCGCCATCGCCCCCACGAACACGGACATCCTCATCAACCAGATTCTCTTGCAGGCGTGTCTCAAGGATGTGGGCAACAAGAAAAAATAACAGAAAAGAGAAAAGAATAAAGTACGGCGACTTTCCCATGGAATTGCATCAGCATAATATCTATAAATGACAACAGTACATATCGTACACAAAA
>NZ_ALKG01000076.1 GCF_000286455.1 Selenomonas sp. FOBRC6 | reverse complement strand
TTTGAACTTGTTTTTTGAGGCTGTGAAATTTGCGGTTATATGGTGGCAGAGGAGGGGAACTGGATATAGTATTTCATGCACCCCATCATAAAAAGAGCCGCGACGTGCAGATGTCTGCACGTCGCGGCGTTTTGTACTTCGGATGGAGGGATTACTCTCCCTGGCAGAAATTGACGTAGTTGAGGATCAGCTCGGCCGCCTTTTCGAGCGGGATGCGGCTCGTGTTGATGACGAGGTCATAGTTCTGGGGATCGCCCCACGTCTTGCCCGTGTAGAAGTCGTAGTAGTCCTTACGCTGCTTCTCGATCTCGTTGAGCTGATCGAGGCTCATGCCGCCGTAGTGGGTCTGGGCGCGCTTTGCACGAAAAGTGTCATCGGCGCAGATGAAGAAGGAGTAGACTTCGGGCTGTCCGGCGAGGATGACGTCAGCACAGCGCCCGAGGAAGACTGCGCCCTTTCCCTCTGCCGCGATGGCGCGGATGATTTTGCTCTGCTCGGTATAGAGCTGCCTATAGGCAGGTACACGGTCGAATGAAGCCGTGCTGATCGCACCGAGACTCGCTTTGGGCACCTCGTAGGATCGACTAATGACGTCCTCGATGCGGTCACCCGCACCAAGACTCTTCGCCGCCATTGTGACAACGGTCTGGTCATAGCGCTTGACCCCCATCGTCTCCGCAAGAATACGGGAGATCTGTCGACCGCCGCTGCCGAACTGTCGGCTGATTGTGATAACGGTATTGCTTTTCATGTTCATATACCTCCTTCAATATGATTATACCGCAGACAGGTACTGCGTGCAAGGAAATCGGGCATGATTGTGAGATAAAAGTGAAATATCAGTGTTTCTTGCGGAACTCTTCCATAAATGCGGCGAGCTTTTCGACGCCCGCAAGGGGCATGGCGTTGTAGATGGAGGCACGCATGCCGCCGACGCTGCGGTGTCCCTTGATGCCGCTGAGCCCCTGCTCCTTTGCGGCCGTGACGAAGTCCGCTTCGAGGCTTTCGCTCGGCAGGCGGAAGGTGACGTTCATGCGGGAGCGGCTACCCTTCTCCGCATGTCCGCGATAGAAGCCGTCGGAGCTGTCGATGGCGTCGTAGAGGAGCGCAGCCTTTTTCGCGTTCGCCTCGCCCATCGCAGCGAGTCCGCCGTGCTCCTTGATCCAGCGGACGGTCTTGCCGACGATGTAGATGGCAAAGACGGGCGGGGTGTTGTAGAGGGAGTCGTTCTTCTGGAAGGTGCTGTAACGCAGCATGGTCGGGAGCTCTGCGGGGCTGCTCGCGAGGAGCTCCTTCTTTGCGACGTTCAGGACGACGCCCGCAGGGCCGAGATTCTTCTGTACGCCCGCATAGATGAAGTCATAGCTGCCGAAGTCCCACGGGCGCGAGAGGATGTCGGAGGACATGTCGGCAAAGAGGGGGACGCCGCCGGTCTCGGGTGTGTAGTGATACTCCGTGCCGTAGATGGTGTTGTTGAGGCAGATGTGGAGGTAGGCGGCGTTCGGCGCGATGTTCAGCTCCTCCTGCGCGGGGACGCGGACGTAGTTCTCCTCCTTGGTGGAGGCGGCGACGGTGCCGACGCCGAGTTTCACGGCCTCCTCGTATGCCTTCTGGGAGAACGAGCCGGAGAGGGCGTAGCTGCCGGGGTGCGACTCGGTGGCGAAGTTCAGCGGGATGAGTGCAAAGGTCTGGCTTGCGCCGCCTGCGGTGAAGACGACGTCGTAGTCGTCACCGAGCCCCATGAGTTCGAGGATGTCCGCCTTTGCAGCCTGATGCACGGCGTCGTAGGCGGGGGCACGGTGGCTGATCTCGAGGATGGACATGCCTGTGCTGTTAAAGTTCAGCAGTTCCGCCTGTACCTCTTTGAGGACGTCCTCGGGGAGGACGGCGGGGCCGGGGTTGAAGTTATAGATGCGGTCGTTCATATTGTCTCCCTCTGTGTTCTTTCCATTGTTTGTCATGTGGGGAATTTTGAAGTAGATTTTCCTTGCTCGTTCAAAGCGCCCCTTCCACCGCAAGCGATCCCCCTCCCCCGTCGCGACGGGGGAGGCTTTGGGGCTTATCCTCTAGGTTGACTTTTCTCCATCGCCCTCCGTCCGCGTCATGCGGATCTGGGCGACGCGTGCGCGGTCCATACGCAGGACTTCGAAGGTGAAGTCTTCCCATGTGCAGGTTTCGCCCGCCTTCGGAATGCGGCCGAACTGTGCGGTGACGAAGCCGCCGAGGGTGTGAAAATGGTCGTGATCCTCATCGGGCAGTTCGTCGATGCCGAATTCCTCTTTGAACTCGTCGATGGGGAAGAGCCCATCGAAGACCCAGTTTGCCGTCTCCTCCGCGCCCATGCGTGTGCTTGCGGGCGCATCGTCGTCCGCGCTGCCGATGATCTCCTCCATGATGTCGCCCATCGTGATGAAGCCGACGACACCGCCGTACTCGTCGAGGACGACCGCCTCGTGGATTGCGCCCGTGCGGAATTTCTCGAGGACGCGCAGTCCCTCCATGGTGCGCGGGACGAAGAGAGGCTTGCGGATGTAGTCCGCAAGGTCGATCTCTGCGCCGTCAAGGGCGGCGTCGAGGAGTTCCTTTGCGTAGATGACGCCGCGGAAATCGTCGAGGTTCTCGTAGGCGACGGGGAAGACCTCGTGTGCCGCGGAGCGGATGATGTGCAGCTGCTCTGTGCGGCTCTCGGCGAGGTCGATCCACGCGATCTGCGTGCGCGGTGTCATGAGGGCGGAGGCGGTCTGATCGCTCATGTGGAAGATGCGGTCGACCATGTCCTGCTCTGCCTTTTCAAAGGTGCCGTCCTCCGTGCCCTGTTCCATGAGATCCTTGACGGCGTCCTCCGTGGCGGAGGCGCGGTTCTCGGGGTTGATGCCCACGATGAGGAGCAGCCCGCGCGAGACGGAGACGAGCGCCGCGCTCGGCAGCGCCGTGAGACGTGTGATGAGGCGGATGGAGCGGTGGCTGCGCATGAGGATGCCCTCGGGATCCTGCTGTGCGACCTGCTTTGGCAGGAAGTCGCCAAAGAGAAGCGTGAGGGCGGTCATGACGAGGATGCTGAGGATGAGTGCGGCGAGGTAGACCTCCATGCCGGGCAGGAGCTTTTCGAGAAAACGCCCGAAGGTCGGCATGGCGAGGAGGCCGATGCCAAGTCCCATGAGGAGGCTCGTGCAGGTGACGCCTGCCTGGGCCATGGCGATCGGGCGTGCGGAATGTTCGAGGAGGGCGAGAGCGCGCGCGGCATCCTCGTCACCACCCTCAGCGAGACGCTCGAGGCGTCCGCGATGGGAGGCGGTGAGCGCGGTCTCGACCTGCGCGAAGTAGGCGTTCGCCGAGAGGCAGATGAGGAGCAGGATGAGTGCAATGAGGTCGGATAGGGAACTGTCCAAGGATGTATGCAGCTCCTTTCAATAAATGAGGCAGATGGGTTTATATGGACACTATTGTAGCACAGACGCGGCGAAATGTCATTTGTCCACCACAATATTGGTCAGGCCGAAATACTTGATTGCACCCTCCTTCGTTACGTTGTTGTCCCAGTCCTCGTAGTAGACGTGACGGAGGGCGCGGTTCGTGCGGTCGATGCGCGGGAAATGGACGACGGTTTCGCCGCGTGCACGTGCCTCCTCGATCTGCGCGATGCGAGCCGCATCCGCTGCGCCCATCTCGTGCGTGATGAGGAGTGCTGCCGTGCCCGTGTAGGCAAAGAGGAGGATGCCCGCCGCCGCGATTGTCCGCCGCGTTGCCGCGCTGAGCAGACTGCGGAGGGCGGGAGTGCCGAGGAGGGCGAGCGCCGCCGTGACGAACATCGCGGCAGAGCTGAAGGTCGCACGTCCCGGGAAGGTTGGCGCGGCGAGCATGACGAGGTTGTTGCAGACACCAAGTGCGATGAGGAATGCGGCATAGCGGAGCGTGGGCGAGGAGCGCAGCAGTTCTCCTGCGGGCACGCGCGACGCTGCCGTGCGGATGGAGGCGGCAGTTAGTCCGAGCTGCTGCTTGAGCCGTGCGTAGAAGAGGAGAATTGCCAGCCAGTAGATCGCCATCTCCTCGAACCCGTTCATGAGATTCGTGAAGAGGTGGATCGTCTTCGGCTTTGTCAGGCCGAGCGGCGTCAGTACGCCTCCAATCATGGCGTCGCGGATTGCGCCCGCAACCCAGCCGCCCGTGAAATACGAGACAGCGAGGAGGACGAGCGCGGCGGCAAGGAGGATTGTTCCGGTGCCTGCACGCTCTGCAGGCGCTGTCTCCATCCCCGCACGGGCACGTCGATAGAGACGCCATATCGTCAGAATCAGGAGGAGAACGGGGAGGAGGTAGAGCAGCATCTCGCCCTGACCTGCAAACTGATTGCCGATGTGCGCGAGGATTCCCTTGCCCGTGCCCTGTTCGTCATAGCGCACGTAGTTGCCTGGGGCGGCGACGAGGCCAATCAGCCCGAGGAGCGCACCGAGTGCGCCCGCAACCATCCACGGCGGGAGATATGCATAGCGTCGCCACACGTAGAGGCAGATGCCGAACGCGAGCAGGACAATGGTCACAGCGAGATTTTCGATCGACCAGCCCGCACAGATGCCGAGCAGGAGCATCGGCAGGACTGCCCATGCGCACCGCCGCTGTATGCCACACTCCATCGACTTTAGCGCGAGATTATACGGCAGGAGAAAGAGGAAGGCAGGCACCGCCGACCAGAGGTAGACGGTCGAGCCGCTCTTCCAGACGGCGACCTCGCCGAAATGCGGCAGTGCAAGCCAGAGCATGAGCGCCGCTGCCGCGAGCAGTCCCGGCGCATGGCGGATCTCCGCTCTCCGCAGCGCGTGCATTGTCACGAGCACGGCGAGTGCGAGGAACATGAGGGCATTCGCCGTATCGAAGGCAGGCTTTCCCAGCCAGAGGAAGAGCTCCAGACAGATGACCGTCATCATGCGCCCGCCGTGCAGGAGGTAGTGCTGCATGGCGGAGGAGAGCACATCGGAGAATGTGCCGACGTGAACGCCTGTGCCCCAGATCAGCGAATAGTCGTAGTCGTCGCGGTGGATGGGCATAAAGTGATTGAGCGCAAGCATAAAGGCGAAGATTGCGCCTGCGGTAAGCACGGTCTGTACGATGTTATTTTTTTCGGTTCCCTCTGTTTTTTGTGCGTTCATTCCCCTGTTTCCCTGCACCGCTTTACCTCCCTGCGCAGTTTGCTGTAGTCGAATTTCTCCCCGTCGCGCTCGTCGATCAGATAGGTCGGGCGCTGTTTGCTCTCCGTAAAGACGCGCCCGAGGTACTCGCCGATGATGCCGAGCGAGAGGAGCTGCACCCCGCCGAGGAAGAGCAGCACCGTCATGAGAGTCGGATAGCCCGCCACGGGGTCGCCGTATAGCAGGGCGTCCACGAGAACGACCAGCATGTAGCCGATGGCGAGCGCCGAGACGAGGAGTCCGAGCACCGTCGTCAGGCGCAGCGGCGCCGTTGTAAAGGACGTGATGCCCTCGATCGCAAGCGAGAGGAGCGCGGGGTAGCTCCACGTCGTTGTGCCTGCCGCGCGTGGCTGCACGTGGAATGGAATCTCCTTCTTTTTGAATCCTACCCAGGTGAAGAGACCCTTCGTAAAGCGCTGATTCTCGCGCAGGAGGCGCAGCGCCGCGACGCAGCGGTGATCGAGCAGACGGAAATCGCCCACGTCACGCTGCAGGGTGAAGCGGCTGACCGCCTGCATCGAGCGGTAGAAGAGATTTGCCATTGTGCGCTTGAGGAAGGTCTCGTCCGTGCGATCCGTCCGCTTGCCGCAGACATCGTCGTAGCCTGCGCGCCATAGTGCGACCATCTCCGGAATGAGGGCGGGCGGGTGCTGCAGGTCGGCGTCCATGAGGATGACGGCATCGCCGTCCGCGTAGTCGAGTCCCGCCATCATCGCGGGCTCCTTGCCGAAATTGCGCGTGAAGCTGATGTAGCGGACGTTCGTGTGCGCCTCGGCGAGCGTGCGGATGGCGGCGAGTGTATTGTCGCGGCTGCCGTCGTCGATAAAGAGGTAGGTGAAGGTAGCGTCTGCAATTCCTGCGGTCGCTGCCTCCACCGTCTCGTAGAAGCGCCCCACAACCTCCGCCTCGTTATAGCAGGGTACGATAATTGTAATTCTGTCCATAGTTCTTCCTTAATATACCCGTGGGTACGCCTCGCAAACGCTTAGACGTATCCCACGGATGAATCCGCAAACGTCCTGAAATTCGTGATCTCCGCGCCCGCTGCTGCGAGTGCATCACGCACGGTGGGGGCGCAGACGGCGGCAAACTCCGCCTCGAAGTCATGATTCCAGAGGCAGTCGCGGATGAGCACGGCATTGTCCGTGCCGGGGTGGAGCATGACCTCGGTCACGCCTTCCCTCAGTCCTGCCGCGATCTCTGTGAGCGCCTCTGTATCGACCGCCTCGCCTGCGACAATGCCCGCGAAGTGATCGGGGACGTGGATGCCTCGCGCCTTTGCCTTTGCAGCGGCGCGGTGTGCGAGGACGGAGAGCCCCGCGCGCCCGATGAGCTGCCCGATGCCGCCGAAGTCCCCTGCAAAGAGGGGCGCGCGCGGGGCGCGCATGGCGGGGATCTGCGCCTCCTTGCACAGATCGAGCGCGATATCGATAACGCCCGGCAGGACGTGCATATGCTGATGGCTGTCCGCATGCGTCGGGTGAATGCCCGCCGCCTCGACGCGCTGCAGCTGTGCCGCGAGCTCCGCGCGTACCTCGCTCAGATTGACCGCACCGCGCAGGACGCGCACGGTCAGCGCAGTGTGATCATCGACGAAGACGCCCGCCTCCGTGACGAGCGTGGGAATCTCGGCGGGCGGCAGGACGGGATTGCCGTTGACGAGCGTCAGATGGATGCCGACACCGAGTTCGGGTGTCCGCCGCGCGAGCGCTGCCGCATCGTCAAATGCCGCGCCGCCGGGCATGATGGTTGCAGAGCGCAGGATGCCGTCGTGTATGCCGCGCTCCACGGCGCGGTTGATGAGCGTGTGCCGACCGAAATCGTCGGCGTTCAGAATGATTTGCTTCAAGTCGTCGTCCTCATGTCATTTATATGGGAGGCATGTTTTCCACTGATGTCCCACGCAAACGCTTAGGGAAATCAGCATACAAACACGCGGATTTCCATATCATACCTCATTTTGTTAATATTTTCGACAAAAAAACCGAAATTACCTTTTCTACATAGGTCTTTTGTAGTAAAATAATCTAGATTAACTATCGAGTGAAAAGGAGCTTTCCATGGTCGTTGAAATCATCAGCGTGGGCACGGAGTTGCTCATGGGCAGCATTGTGAACACGAATGCGCAGCATATCGCGCGCCATCTTGCACATATGGGGCTGGACGCCTACTATCAGACCGTTGTCGGCGACAACCCCGAGCGCCTGCGCGCCGCGCTCGATATTGCCTACACGCGCGCGGACTGCGTCATCACGACGGGCGGGCTTGGCCCGACGAAGGATGACCTGACGAAGGAGATGCTGATCTCCTATTTCGGCGCTGCGCCTGTGGAGGATGCGGAGGCGCTCCGCCGCCTCGAGGCGCGTGCAGCAAAGCGCGGCATTGCACTTACGGAGAGTATGCGCAAACAGGCGACTGTGCCCTCGGGCGCGATCGTGCTGCAGAACGATCACGGCACGGCGCCCGGCGTCATCATCGAGAAGGACGGGCGCGCGTGTATCATGCTGCCCGGTCCGCCGAAGGAGATGAAGCCGATGTTTGAGACGGCGTGTGATGTCTTCCTGCGCGGAAAGAGCGACAAGGTCTTCGTCTCGATGAATATCAAACTCTATTCGATGGCGGAAAAAGGGCTGCCCGTCGGGGAGTCACCCGTTGCTGACCGCCTCGGCGCACTTGTCGATGGAGAGAACCCCTCCGTTGCGACCTACGCAAAGGAGGACGGCTGTCTCGTGCGCGTCACAGCAGCCGCCCCCACGCGGGAGGAGGCTCGTGCCCTGCTCGCACCGACCCTTGCCGCCGCGCGCGAGGCGATCGGCGAGGAGTACATTCGATCGGTGGAAGAGGACTGAATGCGGATGGGGATTGTCAGGCGGAGCGTAGGGGCGCTTCTCGCCGTCATAGTATTGCTTGGTGCCGTGCCTGCGGGGGCGGCGGAGAAGTCTGCGCCGCGCCATGCATCGCAGGCGATCGGAAAGGCGGAGCGTGCGATGCAGGAAATCACAGCGCAGGCGGCACGCGAGACGGCGACCGCAGAGATGCAGGACACGCGTATTTCCTCCGTCATGCTGCACTGGGAGCCGTATTCCGCAGCGGTGCGCTATGCCGTGCGCGTCCTGCGCGGCTCTGTGGGCGCGCCGATGAAGACGATTGCCACGATGGAGTACGTCTATACGACCGGGCTGCATCTGCCGCTCATGGCATACGGCGCGGTGGATGACCTCTATTGGACGGTGCAGCCGCTCGGCTACGACGGCACACCGCTTGCTGCGGCATCGGAGCCGCGCCCCGTGCGCGAGGCGGAGGCAGACCCCGCCGCACCCGCGCTGACGACGGAGTATGCGGCGATGCCATATGCGCCGCTCTACCCCGTCTACTCGTGGGTTCCGCTCGCGGGGCAAAAGGAGCACGAGGTCGAGGTCTATCGCCGCGAGGTGGGGCATGACCGTTACGTGCATACGCTGCGGGGCGGCGAGTACGATGTCTACGACGACACGCCCTTCACCGTGCCGGGCACGTATGTCTACCGCGTGCGCGGCGTGACGGCGGCGGGGATGCCGATCTCGAACTGGTCGGCGTATGGCTCGTTCACCGTCGCGGAGCGCACGCCGATCGCGGCGCTCGGCGACAGCATTACGCATGGCGGCGGCGCAATCACCGTGCCGCCCTCGTATCAGCTCTACGATTGGGAGTCCTACTGCACCGTGCCCGTGAAAAACCTCGGGCGCAGCGGCGACACGACGGAGGCGATGCTCGAACGCTTTGAGCACGATGTCCTGCCTTTTGCACCGCGCGTCCTTATCATCATGGGCGGCGTGAATGATTACCGCGTCGGCATCTACGGCGCGGAGACGGTGCGCAACCTCGCGGCGTTGCGTGAGAAATGCAGGGCGCACGGCATCACGCCGATCTTTCTGACGGCGACGCCGATCCGCCCAGCGCTCATGACCGCACGCATGACGATCACTACGCCTCCGAGCGATTGGTGGGCGCACCGCGACTATGTGAACAACTGGGTCATGCAGCAGGAGTACAGCATCGATGTTGCGACCGTGCTCTCGGATGCGGGCGGCGAGCTCGAGGAGAAGTATACGACGGACGGGCTGCACCCCGACCTCACGGGGAAGAAATACATTGGACAGACCGTGGACAGCTATCTGCGCACGCATTTCGCCTATGCTTCGGCTGAGGCGGAGCGGCGGGTGCGGATGCTGAAGAATATGGAGAAAACGAGCTAGATGGATGGAGGCGAA
>NZ_ALKG01000075.1 GCF_000286455.1 Selenomonas sp. FOBRC6 | reverse complement strand
TGCCGCGCTTGTCTCCAATGGCCTCGTGGAATGCCTGCCCCATCGTAATGCCGATGTCCTCGACTGAATGATGCCCGTCGACTTCGATGTCCCCATCGCATTTGACATTCAGATCGAATTGCCCATGTGAAGCAAACAGCGTGAGCATATGGTCAAAAAAACCGATGCCCGTATCGATCTCAGATACTCCTCTACCATCCAGATCAATGGAGACTGCGACATCCGTTTCCGCTGTCGTGCGATGTATCTCTGCAAACCGTCTGCTCATGAATGTCCCTCCACAAAGGCTTTGATGATGCGATATACCTCGTCATTTTGATCCGCTCGTCCGATGGAGATGCGCAGCATATTTTCCAGCCCCGGGGCTTTTCCAAAGCTGCGCACGCCGATCCCATATCTGATGAGATCTTCATTGAGCGCCTCTGCCTGTGAGTAATGAATCAGGAGAAAGTTCGCATGGGACGGATAGACGGTCAAGCCTGTAAGGGCTTGATACCGTTCCTGCATACGTTCACGCTCGGCACAGATCATCTGAATCTGCGGCTCAAACTCCGTCCGCATTTGAAACACGGTATCTGCAATGACCAGCGACGGCACATTCATATGATATGGCATGTATGTCTTCGCAAGCATATCAATCACATCCTCGTGTGCCAGCATGTAGCCAACACGGCAGGAGGCAAGTGCGTACGCTTTTGAAAAGGTGCGCGCAACCATCATATGAGGATATTTTTTTAAAAGTGCTATGACGCTGTGCTCACAGAATTCCGCATACGCCTCATCGACAAGGATTGCACAGGATATATGCGATGCAATATATTCGACTTCCTCCGCTGTCAATATCTGCCCCGTCGGATTATTCGGATTGCAGATGACGGCAAGAGATGCCTGGCTTTGATTGACCTGCTGAACAAAGGCCTCCACATCAAGCTGATAATCAGGTCGCAAAGGAACAGGTACACCTGTGGCATCGGCAGCGGCAGCATAGATCGCATACATGGAAAAGGACGGGCTGGGATATACGATCCTATGCTCCTGATTGCCGCCGAACGCATGAAATACCTTCTCTATGATTTCACTGGAACCGTTTCCGATGATGACGTTTTCCCGTCGATATCCATACGCTTCTCCAATCTGCTCACGGAGCAAATCATATTCTTCGTTTGGATAGCGCGGAAATGCAATGCGTGACAGCCGTGTCATAACGCGGTCTTCAACCAGCGGCGGCAGCCCTATATTAGATTCGTTTGCATTTACTTTGATGTTCCAATCCTGTTCGCGTGTGTCGTACAGGGGCATATCTGCCAATCCGTCACGGTAGTTCAGCATCAGCATCCCCTCCTCATCTGAATTGCACGCGCATGTGCATCAAGCCCTTCTGTTTCGGCAAGATGGATGATGTCCTCACTCACATCATTCAGAGCCTCCTGCGTGTAGGATATGATACTTGTACGCTTCATAAAGGTCTCCACATTCAGCACAGAGTAGAAACGCGCCGTCCCGCCTGTCGGCAGCACATGATTCGGTCCTGCGAAGTAATCGCCAAGCGGTTCGGGAGAATACGACCCGAGAAAAATCGCACCGGCACAGCGAATCTTTGGAAGGATATGGAACGAATCTCCAACAAGCAGCTCGATATGCTCCGGTCCCGACACATTGGCAAGATGTATCGCCTGATCCATATTTTCTGTGACGATGATGCGCCCGTGTCCCTCGAGCGAAGCGCGTGCTATATTCTTGCGCGGCAGCGTTTCCAGCTGCTTCCGAACCTCTGCCAGAGACTCTTGTGCCAACTCCATATCAGTGGTGATGAGAATGCTCGATGCGAGAGGATCGTGTTCTGCCTGACTAAGCAGATCGGCTGCAACATATTCAGCGGAGGCACTTTCATCTGCCAGAATGAGGATCTCACTCGGCCCTGCCAGCATATCGATATCTACATGGCCGTACACCTCTTTTTTGGCAAGTGTCACAAAGATATTTCCGGGACCCGTAATTTTGTCCACGCGCGGAACGCTCTCCGTGCCATACGCCATTGCCGCGATTGCCTGCGCGCCGCCGATCTTGAAGATCTTCTTTACGCCGAGCAGACGCGCTGCGACAAGAACGTACGGATTTATGATGCCGTCCTTTGTTGGAACGGACATGATGATCTCTTCAACGCCCGCAACGATTGCTGGAACTGCATTCATAAGAACGGACGACGGGTATGCCGCCGTACCGCCCGGGACGTAGATGCCAACGCGCGCAAGGGGCAAAACCGCCTGTCCCAGAATCGAACCGTGTGCACGATAGGTCATCCATGAGCGCGGCTTCTGTTCTTCGTGATAGGCAAAGATATTGTCTGCCGCCTTTTTCAGCGAGGCAACGACCTCTGGGTCGGCAGCACGCTCTGCAGACAGAAACTCTTCCTCCGACACCATAAGATTATCATGGGTTAGTTCCACGCGATCCAATAATTTGGTATAGCGAAAAAGCGCCCGATCCCCCTCATAGCGAACTTCCTGAACAATGCGATGAACGAGTTCTGTGGCAGAAAGATCTTCTCCAAATATCTCCTGATTCTTCTTGCGGATGCCGTCACTGAGGGTGAGTTCATCAAAGGCTTTCTTCTTGAGCAGAAGTTCCGTCGCCTCCATTCCAACATCTGCAACCGAAACGATATTCATTAGCCTTCCCCACTTTCCAAAATGCGTTTCAAATCATTTACGATCCCGTATATGCGTTCAAATTTCAACTTGAAGCTGACGCGATTGACGATTAGACGCGCGCTTACATCCATGATATGCGCAATCTCCTCCAAGTCATTTTCTACCAGAGTCGTCCCTGTTTCCACGATATCGACAATGCTCTCCGACAGGCCGACAATAGGACCAAGTTCAATGGAGCCATTGAGCTTGATATACTCCATCTGCATCCCCTGCTGCGCAAAGAATTTCTCCGCAATATGCGGATATTTCGTTGCAACGCGCGTATGAGCATAGTCCGTGAGACGGCTGCGTTTTTCCTTGCGCGGCACAGCCATCATCAGCCGACATTTGCCAAATCCGAGATCCAGCAGCTCATAGACATCTTGCCCCGCTTCCAACAGCACATCCTTGCCGATGATGCCAATATCTGCAGCGCCGTATTCCACATAAGTCGGTACATCCGAAGTCTTAGCGATGATGAACCGCACTTTGATCGCATCATTCGATATGATGAGTTTACGAGATTTTTCACTCATATGCTCCGCAGTAATCCCGACCTTCTCAAACAGATCCGTGGACAGCGAAAACAGTTTTCCCTTGGGCAATGCGATTGTCAAATAATCATCAATACGTTGTTCCATATAATCCCCTTGTATCCTTTAGCCAATTAAAGAGTTAATACAGATGTATACTACCACGTTGTTTGTAATAGGTCAATGCTTCCTTAAAGAGGATTTTTTGCACTCATCGCGAATAGACGATATAAACCTAAAAACTCATCCTCATGAAAAGGAGTCGCAGATGACACTTCAAATACTATCATTGGTGAGATTGAGCGAGCAGCAGATAGAACTGCTGTATCAGAGCTATCCCGACTGCAATGTCAGATGTATCCGCCCAACGGAACTCGGAGATGACATTCCAGATGTCAACATCCTGCTGGGCTATGATGCACAGATGGATTTGGAGAGATTTCTCCCACGTATGCCGCACCTGCAATGGATTCATACTTACAGTGCCGGAGTCGAGAAGCTGCTCTCAGACAAATCGTTCTCTCAATCCGAAATCTTGCTGACAAATTCGCGCGGCATTCACGGCATACCGATGGCGGAGCACGTTCTCGGAACAATGCTTGCCTCCAGCCGCTGTCTCATCGAAGCGTGGGAAAACCAAAAGGCACACGCATGGAAGCGATTGAGTGCTGCCGATGAACTGTTTGGAAAAACGGCAGCCATCATTGGTCTTGGAAGCATCGGGCGGGAGATTGCAAAACATCTCAAAAACATGGGCATGCGCATCGTGGCTGTGAAGCAGAAGGAATCCACGGAGCCGTTTGTCGATCAGCTGTTCAGCATTGACCATCTGCCCGATGCACTGTCCTGTGCGGACTACGTTATCGTCACGTTGCCACTGACACCTCAGACGAAAAAACTATTCAACCTCCGTACGTTTAACATGATGAAAGAAAATGCCTTCTTCATCAACGTGTCCCGAGGCGATGTTGTAGAAGAGCCCGATTTAATCAAGGTACTCACAGAAAAACGCATTCGCGGCGCAGCTCTCGATGTCTTTACGACGGAACCTCTGCCGGAGGATTCACCGCTATGGGATGTGCCGAACCTCTTCATTACGCCGCATTACTCGGCAATATCTCCCATGTACTTAGACCGATCGCTCAAGATATTCCGCAACAATCTGCAAATCTTTCCGCAGCGCATCGGCATGCTGAACGTCGTCGACAAACTGCGTGGCTATTGACCCTCTAGTTGCGCGCATCTGCCGCCTTTAACAGGGACAGCACCAGAGAATCCTCTGGTGCTGCTTTTTTTTGATGGTGCTGAATGATTTCGGCTACATGAGCAGCGCCAATCGCGCGCAATTTGTCAGCGCCTATATATGGATGGCTGATATGGACATGGAGAGCCCTCCCTATTCTTCCGAAAACACTGCCCGCGTCTTTCTTTCGGATGAAATACGGAATCAGAAATGGAATGAAGCGATGAAAAAGGACAGCCAACACTTTGCCCCAGATATCCGCATCCCCTTTGACACGTCCGACATCATGGAGGAGTGCACAGCGAATCAGGAGGATGTATTCATCTGAATCGTTACGAGCCTGCTTTGCATAAAGCGCCTTTGCCGTGAGCGCAACGCGAAAGGCATGCAGCTGATCCGCCTCATGCATCGCATAGAACAGTCGCTGCTCAGGAATGCTCAGATAAGCACGAATAAACGTATGACCCTCCGCATTCAGTCGTCCGAATACGGCCTGTATAAACTGCCGTATGCGCTGTCTCATTGGAAATACTCAAGAGCGGCATATCCGCGTGCTTCTCTGGAAAATTCTGCCTCCTCATAGGACTGTCCCTTCAGCCCCAATTCGACAATCTTTCCTGCCTGGCGCAGCTCCATTGCCCGCCTGATTGCCTGTCCGATGAATTGTTCGGCATATCCGATATAAACATCGCGTGATACGGACGGAATCTGAATGCCCTGACGGTCGAGTGTCAACAGGATTCTCTCCATGCCGAGCGCAAATCCCGTTGCCGACATCGGATGTCCATATTCTGTCAGGAGGCGGTCATAACGGCCTCCGCCGCACAGGGGGAAGCCAAGTCCCAGTGAATAGCCCTCGAAGACCATCCCCGTATAATAGTTGAAATCGCGGATAATACCAAGATCGAAACGCACATAGTCTGCCACGCCATAGGATTTGAGCAGCGCATAGATTTCTGCCAAATTATCAATGGCACGTCTGCTTTGCTCGTTGCGTGGGAAATCATAGAGACGGCTCAAAAGTTCTTCCCGCCCATTGAGCAGGGGAAGTTCCTTCAGCATTCCCATGTCCTGCTCTGAGAGCGGCAAGGCGTCAATCAAACTGTCCATGAGAACAAAATTGTGACGCTCAATCGCAGACTTGATTTCCCGCTGGCGCTGTTCATCAATCTCAAAGTATGACAGGAGACCATCGAGGAAATCCACCTGCCCCATGTGTATTTGAAAATCCTTGATGCCGCAGGCAAGAACAGAGGCAATCGCAAGTGAAATAATCTCCGCATCTGCTGCGGGGCGTTCGCTCCCCATGAGTTCGACACCCGCCTGATGAAATTCACACTGGCGCCCCATCTGCGTCTGCTCCACACGAAACACATTGCCGATATAGGATAATTTCAAGGGGACGAGTGCGTCTTTCAGCCGACTGCTGACGAGTCGCGCAATTGGTGTCGTCATTTCATTGCGGAGGGCGAGGATCTTGTTCTGATTGCCAAGCAGCATGAAGAGAGAGTTTTCCTCCTGCACGCGCGGTGCCAATGTCTCCAGATGCTCAATCGTCGGCGTGACCACCTCATCATATCCCCAAGAGCGGAACAGGGAGGACAGCATATTCTCCATATGCCGCATCTCCGCCGCATCTCTCGGCAGGAGATCCCGCGTTCCATAGGGCGTTTCCAAGATGAGCTTTTCGGGATTCATCATGCTTTCTCCTTATCATCGGGAGGCGTGGAAATACCTTTTTTGAGCACAAGCGTATATCCATCTGCTCCATAGTTCAGGCAGCGCTTCACGCGGCTGATCGTTGCCGTACTGGCACCCGTCTGTGCGACAATATCATCATAGGTGAAGCCATCGTGCAGCATACGCGCGACATCCAGACGCTGCGCCATGGCACGAAGCTCCCCGATGGTGCAGACATCCTCAAAGAATTGATAGCATTCTTCCATCGTTTCCAGTGAAAGAACAGCACGACAAAGTTGATCGGTCAGATCATCTCTCAATTTTTGATTTACCATAACAGATCCCTCTCACGAACGATTCGCGCATATCATTATTTCGCTCCCAGTATATCACAGAATCGAATGAGCGAAAAGCCGCATCCGTGCAGCAGGTTAGGAAGAGAAGTGCAATATGATATCAGATATTGATTCACCTATTGATGCATTCTCTTGAGGTACTGATATGCGAAGACATTTTTCGACTGCTCCGTTATCATCCGCCTGCTCTGTCACAATGTCCGTAATCTCCTCTACCGTTCCCTCAAAATGCAGACCATTGATTTCATATCGTACAATTTGACCTAAGTAGACACGTCGTGCCTCTTCTTCTGATAGCCTTGCTTCAATCCAACAATGGTCTGTGATATTGAGCGCTAGAATATCATCGCCTGCGGCAAGTATATCCCCTGCCTTTACAGAGACTTTTGAGATGATCCCCGTGCGTTGTGCATAAAGCTCTGTGATACCTGTATTGCGCGCTTTCTCCAATGCAAGCTCCGCTTTTTTCAGCTGCTCCTCTGCCGCCTGCACAGCCTTCGGATCCGCTCTCCTGACCGATTGTACACTGCCGAGCGCAGCCTTCTCCTGTTCATATGCAGCAGCAGCCTCATTTCGCTTCGCTGCACTGACTGCCCCCATTTCATAGAGTTCATTCATGCGCTCCATCCGTTGCCGTGCTGCCTCCAATCCCTCCTGCGCCTCGGGAGATTGATTGGACGATGTATCGATAAAGCCGGATTGAATTTGTGCAAGATTCATGCGCGCAAGGTCTGCGTTTTTCTGTAAACGCAGAAGCTCTTCATCCGATACGATGTTCTGTATGCTGAGAAGCGCCTCTCCCTGCTGCACAGAGTCTCCCTCCATGATATGCACGTCCTGCACAAGGAGCGGATGCGGTGCCTGTATGGATTGCTGCTCAAATACGAGGCAGGCATTGGAGATAGTGAATTCGCCTGTCCGCCCTGTTCCACGGAGCAGAAGGAAGGAGATGAACAGTATGAATATGAGAAAGACGACAAAGAATAGGAGTGCTCTCTTCTTTAGAAAATTTGTGATGTCAATTTCCATGGCTGCTGCTCCTATGAAAAAAGGCTGTCAACGCTGTGACAGCCTAATAAACACCTTCGATTAGGCAGAGATCTGCCGACGGATGACCGCAACAGCCGCTTCAAACGCCTGCGGCAGCTGCGCAGGAATCTTTCCGCCTGCCTGTGCCATATCAGGACGTCCGCCGCCACCGCCGCCAACCGCTTTCGCCGCTTCCTTGATGATATTGCCCGCATGAGCACCCATCTGTACGGCAGCTTTGTCGGCCTTGACGACAAGGCTGACCTTATCCTCAATGATGGCTCCGAGCACAACAATGCCGGTTTCGAGCTTCTCGCATGTCAAATCGGCAATCTTGCGCAGTTCATCCATCGAGTCAACATTGGCTTTGCCAACGACTACGTGGAAGTCGCCGATTGTCTGGACGCCCATGAGAAGCTTCTGCGCATCCGCCTGATCGCGGAAGGTAGCAAAGTTACGCAGCTGTTCCTGCATGGACTTTCTCTCATCCATGAACTTATCCATCTGAGAGACAAGATCCTCCGACCTCGTTTTCAGCTTACGCGAGAGTTCCTGAACCATACGGGACATTTCTGCTGCATATGCAAATGCCGCCCGTCCCGTGATTGCCTCAATACGTCGCACACCTGCTGCAACGCCGGACTCACTGACGATCTTGAACAGACCTATCTGTCCCGTGTTGCTCACATGGGAGCCGCCGCACAGCTCGATGCTGAAATCAGGAACATTGACGACACGTACCACATCTCCATACTTCTCGCCGAAGAGTGCCATAGCGCCAAGCGCCTTTGCCTCATCAATGGGCATCATGGAAATGTGAAGCTCGCTCGAGCGCAGAATCTCCTCATTGACAAGCTCTTCGACATCGCGCAGCTGCTGCTCCGTCACAGGCTCGAAATTCGTGAAGTCAAAGCGAAGGCGTTCGGGCGTAACAAGCGACCCCGCCTGCTGAACGTGCTCCCCCACAACGCGGCGCAGTGCTGCCTGCAGCAGATGCGTTGCGGTGTGATTCCGCGCAGACGAAAGTTTTTTCTTCGCATCAAGGCAGACGTCTACAGCGTCGCCGCGCTGGATCTGTCCTTCCTCGACGTATGCCACATGATAGATTGTCCCATCGGGCAGGCGCTTGGTATTGCTGACGGATAGATAGCCGAGCTCGCTGCGCAGAATGCCCTCGTCCCCGACCTGTCCGCCGCCTTCGGGATGGAACGGCGTCGTACTGAGAATGACCCCTGCGCTCTCACCATCGTGCAGGGCGTCCACAAGCCCGCCATCGCGCCAAATCGCAACGACTGTGGCTTTCACCGCATCTGCATCCTCGGTCAGGCTTCCGGTATCTACGCCTGACAAATCCGGAACAGAGACCGCCTGATTTTCCGCACGCGCACTTCTTGCGCGAGTACGCTGTTTCTCCATCTCCTGATGGAAGCACTCGCCATCGAGCGTGATTCCATTCTCGTGCAGGATCTCCTCGGTGAGTTCCCGCGGGAAACCGTAGGTATCATAGAGCTTGAAGCCAACCTCACCATGCAGAACGGTCTCGTGGGCGTCCTTCAGGCGTGCTACCTCTTCATTCAGTAGTTCAATGCCCTGTGCCAGCGTCGAGGCAAAACGATCCTCCTCGACACGAATCACGCGCTTGATATAATCCTGTTTTGCGAGAATCTCGCTGAAGTCCTTCGCGTTACGGAAGATCTCGACAACGGCATCGACCGCACCGTCAAGAAACGGCTTCGTAATACCAAGCATGCGCCCATGACGGATTGCGCGACGGAGCGTTCGCCGCAGCACATAGCCGCGCCCTTCATTGGCGGGCAGTATGTCATCCATAATCATAATGGCAACCGAGCGTGCATGATCCGCAATCACCTTCAGGGAAATATCCTTTTTCGGATCTGAACCATATGTAACATTTGAGATCTTAGAAGCATATTCAATAATCGGATATAGAAGATCCGTCTCAAAATTTGTTTTCTTATTCTGAACAACAGAGGCAAGGCGCTCTAATCCGCATCCTGTATCAATATTCTTGTGCGCGAGGAGATTGTATTCACCCTCCTCAGTGCGGTCATACTGCGTAAAGACGAGATTCCAAATTTCGAGAAAGCGGTCACAGTCGCAGCCGATGCCGCATGTCGGCTCACCGCAGCCTCGCTCCTCGCCAAGATCAATGTAGATCTCGGAGTCCGGCCCGCAGGGGCCGGGACCGATCTCCCAAAAGTTGTCCTCCAATGCGACAATATGGTCGGGATTTACATCCGTCTCTTTCAGCCAGATTTCACGCGCCTCATCATCCTCCGGATAGATGGAGACCCACAGCTTGTCCTTGGGAAGCTCGACAACCTCGGTCAGGAACTCCCAAGCCCACGGAATTGCCTCCTGCTTGAAATAATCTCCGAAGGAAAAGTTTCCAAGCATCTCGAAGAAGGTCTGATGACGTGCGGTACGACCGACATTCTCGATATCTCCTGTACGAACACAGCGCTGACAGGTGACAATGCGATTGCGTGGGGGCTTCATCTTTCCCGTGAAGAACGGCTTCAAGGGCGCCATGCCGGCACCGATCAAGAGCAATGTGGGATCATTGTCCGGGACAAGAGAATAACTGGACAACCGAAGATGGTCTTTTTTCTCTGCGAAAAACTGAAGATATGCTTCTCGCAGTTCATTTCCAGTCATATATTTCAACGTAATCGCCCTCCTAAATCTGTGTTCGTAAAGAACTGAGTGTGCGTAAGTATAGCACAAAATTTAGCAAAAACACAAGAATCTCCAGTCCCGTGAAACGGTATACATACACTAAATTCCCATATCACATGACGCTTTTCAAGAGTTCCTGTGCCTGCTCCGAGGTCATCAGAATCTCACGGGGCTTGTTTCCTCCGGCACTCGGGCCGATGATGCGCAGCTCTTCCATTGTGTCGACCAATCGAGCCGCTCTGGAATATCCGACGCTTAGCCTTCTCTGAATGCTCGAGGAGGAGGCCTGTCCTGTGGACATGACCAGCTCCACAGCATCGGGAAGAAGTTTATCCTGCTTTACGAGAAGTTCGTCGTCCTCGGATCTATCCTCTTCCTCTGCCTCGCTCTCCATAAAGTCAATGAGTTCCTCGTTTTCACAGATTTCCTGCCCTTGGGCGCGAATATAATCCAAGAGCATCTCGACTTCCTCATCGCTGATGAACGCCCCCTGCACACGAATCGGCTTGGAGACGCCTTGCGGCGAAAACAGCATATCCCCTTTGCCAAGCAAGGTCTCTGCTCCGCCGCGATCCAATATGGTGCGGGAATCCACCTGTGACGAAACAGCAAAGGAAATACGTGACGGCAGATTCGCCTTGATGATGCCCGTGATGACGTTGACGGACGGGCGCTGCGTCGCGAGAATCATGTGTATGCCGGCAGCGCGTGCCTTTTGGAGGATACGGCAGATGGCATCCTCCACATCTTTGGGCGAAACCATCATCAAATCAGCCAATTCGTCGATGACAATAACGATGAAGGGCATTGTCTCTTCCGCATAGCGCCGATTGAAGGATTTAATATCCCGAACGCCGTGGGTTGCAAAAATCGAATAGCGCTTCTCCATCTCCTGAACCGCCCAGTTCAGCACAGAGGAGGCTTTCTTCGGATCGGTCACAACAGGCACCATGAGATGCGGTATTCCGTTGTAATTCGAGAGCTCTACCATCTTCGGGTCGATCAGTATGAACTTCACCTCATCGGGTGTTGCCTTGAACAGGATGCTCGAGATCAACGTGTTGATGCACACGGATTTACCTGAGCCCGTTGCACCTGCAACCAGGAGATGCGGCATTTTCCCAATATCTGCAAATATTGCCTGCCCGCTGATATCCATGCCCAGACCAACTGTGAGTTTGGATGATGCCTCTTGAAACTGAGGATTTTCCAAAACTTCACGGAGCTGAACGCCCTCAAGCGTGCGGTTGGGTATCTCGATGCCGATCGCGGCTTTTCCGGGAACGGGTTCAATACGAACAGAGGATGTTGCCAGCTGTAGCGCGATATCCTCCGCGAGATTCGTGATCTTGCTCACCTTGACGCCGGGCGCCGGCTCAAGATCATAACGCGTCACTGCAGGTCCGTGGCATGCGCTGATGACCTTCGCGTTCACGTGAAAGCTTTCGAGTGTCTGCTGCAAGATACGCGCATTCTCTTCAATTTCCTGCGCCAACGACGCGTTCTCTTTCTTGATATGCTTCGAAAGGATGTGCGTAACCTTTGGAATTTCATAGGGATGCTGACCGCCCTCCTCTGCCTCTGGAGGAAGATGGGTTGGAGGAACTGAGGCAGGTGGCAGAGCTTCAGCCTGATCTTCATGGTCGTTTTCAGATGATGCATCCGGAGAGATTATATCCTGCTCAAACGAAGATTCCTGTTCTTCCGTTGGAATCATCATTTGAGGTTCTATCTCGTCCTGCATAAATTCCTGTTCATCAGTGACTGTAATATCTGCAACAGGAGGAACGTCCCTCTGCGAGATAATAATTTCATCATGTGGTGCTTCTTCGACAGTCCCATAGTCAATCGGAAACGGCGCGGAAGAGGTATCTTCGGTTGTATCTGATGGCAGCATTTCATTCGGCATGGTAATCTCCGTAACCTGCACCGACGCTGTTTCAGGTTCTTCCTCGACAGAATTTGCAATGGGCGGCTCGCTAACAGGCGGATCTGACACCTGTTCCTGCACAGGTGCAGACTCCTCCAAAAACATTGGATCTTTTTCCTGATTATATGGGACAGCAGACAGTGTATCACTGACGATTGCTGCCGTTTTTGTCTCGATTTTTTCTGCTGCGGCACTTACTTTTTCACGCGTTGTATGAAGGACAGCCCCCGCCGCATTTGCCCCTTTCTTTGCCTGCTCCCTCGTTTTCATATAACCGGAGGCAAGTGACCATGTTGTAGACAGGAGAACTGATCCGACAATGATGGTGCTCAGCAAAATAATGGCACCATCCACACCGAAGCAGGAGCGCAGGAGCAGAAGGAATGCTCCGCCGATCAATCCCCCGCCGTCTGCAAGGTTCTGCGGAAGTATTTCCTCATCCACAGGGATGACAAAGTGATGCCATACGGCAAGCAGAGAAATAAACAGGCCGATGACACCAAAGAATTTTTTTGTATAGAGCAAACCGCGATGATGGATGATATATTGCAGACTGATCAGGGCGATAAGCAGAATGGCAAAGGGAGCGCCCCAGCCGAAAAAATAGCGAAAGAAATCTGCAAAAAAGAAGCCGACAAAGCCGACATTCAGCCCAAGAATACCGATCCCTGAAAGAAGTGCAAAAGCGAGAAGGGTAAGACCTATGAGTTCATACTTCCGTCCTGATCCGTTTGGCGCCGTGTTCCTTCGCTTGGCAGGAACCGACCGCGACGTTCGTCGGCCAGAACTTTTCTTTCCCAAAAAGAATCCCTCCATATCACATTATGCCCCCGCCCTCAGAGAGCGGAGGCATAGCAAAAATCATTTGTCCATATGTCAGTATACTATTTTGTCAGCCGATCTGCAACTCTTTGCGCCTCGTACAGCACGCGCTCCTCGTCAAGCGTCTTGAGCACACCGTTCTCCATGAGAATCTTACCGTCGACCATGACCGTATCGACAGATGAGGATTTCGCAGAGTACGCGAGGAGTGACACAGGATTATAGCACGGCGTCCACGCTGCCCCATGCATGGAAAAGAGTACGATGTCTGCCTTATCCCCCGCCTGCAGACGACCAACATCGTGGAGAGAAAGTGCTTGTGCGCCATACTCTGTTCCCATCTTTACCGCAGTCAGTGCGGGAACGGCAAGCGGATCCAGGGTGTGTACCTTGTGCATAAGCGCGGCGAGCTGAACTTCATCCAGCATATCCAGATTGTTGTTGCTCGACGCACCGTCCGTACCGAGCGCAACGCAGATTCCCTCTTCCAACAGGCGTAGCACCGGAGCGGTACCGCTCGCCAGCTTCATATTGCTTCCGGGGTTATGGGCGACGCGAATATGATACTTCTTGATGATATCGATATCCTCATCATCCAAGTGGACGCAGTGCGCGGCAAGCGTCCCGTTTTCAAACAATCCCGTGGAGGCGACGTGTGCAAAGGGGCGTTTTCCATACTCCTTGATGCAGTTCTCCACCTCGCCCACAGTCTCAGACATATGGATGTGAACTTCGGCACCAAGCGCCTGCGCTTTCTCCGCGACCTTCTTTAGATAGTCAGGAGGACAGGTATAGAGTGCATGAGGTCCGAACATCACGGTGATGCGACCATCAGCCGCACCGTGAAAATTCTCATAGAGGGCGGCGTTCTCCTCCAGCTTCTTGTCACTGTCCGGCGCAACGCCGATGAGACCGCGCGAGAGGACGCCACGCATCCCCGACTGCTCGACCACCTCGGCAACGCGCTCCATATCAGGTCCGTACATATCGGCAAAGCACGTCGTTCCGCTACGGATCATCTCGACGGCGGCAAGCATTGCACCCCAGTAGATATCATCGGAGCGGAGTTTTGCCTCGACCGGCCAGATCATCTGCTCCAGCCAGTCCATGAGCTTCATATCGTCTGCATAGCTGCGCAGGAGGGTCATCGATGCATGTGTATGCGCATTCACAAAGCCGGGGATTGCAAAATGCGCCGTACCATCAATGACCTTGTCTGCGTGAAAGTCATGCGGTACATCTCCAACAGCCGTGATACGATCATCCGTAATGGCGATATTGGCAGTCGCAGTCGTCCCATCAGGTAGAAGCGCAGTGACGTTCTTAATCAGCGTATTCAATGCACACTCTCCTATGCTAGTCCGAGATATTCTTTTTGCTCCGCACTCAGTTCGTCAATGGAAACGCCAAGAGAATTAAGTTTGATATTTGCAATCTCGACATTGATCTCGTCCGGCATGAGATGGACGCCCTTTGTCATCTCGCGCCCATGACGCACCAGATGAAGAGCGGAGAAGAACTGCACACCGAAGGAGAGATCCATGATCTCCGCAGGATGCCCATCTCCTGCCGCAAGGTTGACCAAGCGCCCCTCGGCGAGAAGATAGAGGCGGCGTCCGTCCGGCTGGACAAACTCTCTGATGTTGTCGCGTACAACCTCGTTCGAGACAGAGCTCTCTGTCAGCTCCGGAATGTTGATCTCAACGTCGAAGTGTCCGGAGTTCGCCATCATTGCGCCGTCCTTCATCACATCGAAGTGACGCTTGCAGAGGATATCCTTGTTGCCCGTCAGCGTCAAGAAGATATCGCCGACCTTTGCGGCTTCATCCATCGGCATGACGTAGAAGCCGTCAAAAACAGCCTCGATTGCCTTGATCGGATCAACCTCTGTAATGATGACATTCGCGCCAAGTCCGCGTGCACGCATAGCGCCGCCCTTGCCGCACCAGCCATATCCGGCGATGACGACAGTCTTGCCCGCAATGACGAGGTTTGTCGTACGCATGATTCCGTCCCATGTCGACTGACCAGTGCCATAGCGATTGTCAAAGAGATATTTGCAGTATGCGTCATTTGCCGCAATCATCGGGAATTCAAGTTTTCCCTGACGCTCGAGCGCCTTCAGGCGGTGAACGCCGGTCGTCGTCTCCTCCGAGCCGCCGATCAGATTGGGAAGCAGTTCGCGACGGGTCGTATGCAGCATATCGACCAGATCGCCGCCGTCGTCAATGACGATATCGGGCTGAATATCCAGTGCACGGTTGAGGAATACATCATACTCCTCCTCCGTGCATCCGTGCCATGCAAAGACATGGACACCTTCCTCCACGAGCGCCGCCGCCACATCGTCCTGTGTGGACAGCGGATTGCTGCCCGTGACGGCAACGTCTGCACCTGCGTGCTTGAAGATTGTCGCCATATAGGCGGTCTTTGCCTCCAGATGGAGTGTGATGACCATCTTGATGCCGGCGAACGGCTTTGTCACCGAATACTCCTTGTCGGCAGCCGCCATCACAGGCATAAAGCGCTTGACCCAGTCGATCTTTGCATGACCTGACGGCGCCAGCTTGATATCGCGAATCATCGATTCCATGTAAATATCTCCTTCAATTTTCAATCCCTTTGCGCGCACTGATTCCTCGTTCGAAGTAGTGGCGCACTTCCCGCATTTCCGTAATCAGATCTGCACGGTCGAGCAGCCATTGCGGCGCATTGCGCCCCGTGCAGACGAGTTCCATCTCCGAAGGAAGCGCGTGCAGCAGCTCTTCCATCTGCTCACGCCGCAAGAGTCCAAAGGAAAGGGCGATGTTGATCTCATCGAGAATGACGAGATCCGTCTCTCCTTTGGATATGACAGACAGTGCTCGCGCAAGCCCCGATGTGAGCAAGGCGACATAATCATCGGGCGGCTGTCCCTTGGGGAAAATAACGACATCATCCCCCAGCGCCTCGCGCGCGCGTTCATCCATCATCCCCTCTTCTGCAATAAAGAAGGGCTTACCCGTGGTCTCAAGCGTCAGATTCGGCATTTTCTGCAGAATATGCTGCTCGCTGTAGGCAAGGCTCTTCATAAACTGCATGAGAAACACACGATGACCTGCGCCCAGCGCGCGAATGGCAAGACCAATTGCCGCCGTCGTCTTCCCCTTCCCGTCTCCGGTGTAGACCTGTATCATCAGAGAAGAGCCTTGTGGCTGACGTTGATACGCCCCTTCTCGTCGATTTCGATGACCTTGACCTCAAGCTGATCGCCGATCTTCACAACATCCTCGACGCTCTCAACGCGGTGCTTTGCAAGCTGCGAGATATGGCAAAGACCCTCCTTGCCGGGGAGAAGTTCAACGAATGCGCCGAACTTCAGGAAGCGCGTGACGCGCCCCGTATACACCTCGCCGACCTCGACCTCGCGCACGATATCCTCGATCATCTTGCGCGCGCGATCCATTGCCTCCATGTTGGGCGATGTGATGAAGATGTTGCCGTCCTCATGGATATCGACATCGACGCCTGTTTCATCAATGATCTTGCGGACAACCTTGCCGCCCGTTCCAATGACATCGCGAATCTTCTCGATGTCAATAGTGATGACCTCTACGCGCGGTGCATACGGGGAGAGTTCCACCGCAGGCTGGGCGATGCATTCGAGCATTTTTTCAAGGATGAACGCTCTTCCCTGCTTTGCCTGTGCAAGTGCCGCCGCAAGGATATCGCGCGTAATCCCGGCGATCTTGATGTCCATCTGGATCGCCGTGATTCCCTTGGATGTACCGGCAACTTTGAAATCCATATCGCCGAGTGCATCCTCCATCCCCTGAATATCGGTCAGGATGGAATAGTCGTCCCCATCGCGTACCAGTCCCATCGCAACGCCGGAAACAGGACGCTTGATCGGAACACCCGCGCACATCAGGGAAAGCGTACTGCCGCAAACGCTGCCCATTGAGCTCGATCCGTTCGACTCAAGGATCTCCGATACAAGACGAATCGTATACGGGAAATCCTCAATCGACGGAATCATCGGAAAGAGCGCACGCTCCGCGAGTGCGCCATGTCCGATCTCACGGCGTCCGGGGCTGCGCATGGGGCGCGCCTCTCCGACACTGTAGCCCGGGAAATTATAGTGGTGCAGATAATGCTTCGTCGTCTCGGGTCCAAGCCCGTCGATGATCTGTTCATCTCCGATCGAGCCGAGCGTGGTGACAGTGAGCACCTGTGTCTGGCCTCTTGTGAAGAGCCCGGAGCCGTGTGTGCGCGGCAAAATACCAACCTCGCAGCTGACAGGGCGCACTTCATCCAACGCACGGCCGTCCGGACGGATTTTCTCATGCGTGATCATGTGGCGGACAATGCCCTTTTCGATTTTGTAGAGAATCTGCGAAATCTCCTTCGCAGCGTCCGGATATTCCTCGATGAAATGCTCAACGGTTTCTGCTTTAATAGCGGCAATATCCGCATCGCGCATCAGCTTGTCGCTGTTGCGTGTCGCGGCATCGAGGCGCTCCTCGGCATAGGAGCGCACCTTGGATTCGAGCTCCTCGGAGACAGTGAAGATAGCGGGCGTCTGTTTCTCCTTACCGCAGGCTGCTTGGATATCGTTCTGGAACGCGACAAGACGTCGAATCTCGGCATGACCAAAGAGAATAGCATCAAGAACAATCTCTTCGGAGAGCTCATTTGCCCCCGCTTCAACCATCATCACGGCATCATAGGAACCTGCCACCGTCAGATTGAGTTCCGACACTTCCCTCTGTGCTTCCGTCGGATTGATGACAAATGAGCCGTCAACATAGCCGACACGAACGCCGGCAATCGGCCCCATAAAGGGAATGTCCGACACAGTGAGAGCACAGGAAGCACCGAGCATGGCGGCGATCTCCGGAGGATTGTCCTGCTCTACGCAGAGAACTGTTGCCACGATTTGAACGTCATTCCGAAAGCCCTCGGGGAACAGCGGGCGGATGGGACGGTCAATCAGGCGCGCGCAGAGCACGGCATCGCTGCTGGGGCGTCCTTCTCTCTTGATGAATCCGCCGGGAATCTTTCCCGCCGCATACATCTTCTCCTCGTAGTCCACCGTCAGCGGGAAGAAGTCAACGCCCTCACGCGGAGCACTCGAAGCCGTTGCCGTCACCAAGACTACGGTATCGCCATAGCGAACCAGAACAGCGCCATTTGCCTGCTTTGCCATTTTCCCATGTTCTACGGTGAGCTTTCGTCCGCCCAACTCAATTTCGAAACACTGCATAATATCCTCCTAGGTCTCTCTATTCGTTCCATATGACAAAAGCATTCGACAAAATATCATAGAATCCTTGTCCCAACAGCAAAAAAGCGGGGAATCCCCCGCTCTTTCTCTCCGTGTTCGGAATATTACTTACGCAGATTGAGCTTCGTGATGATCGAGCGATAGCGCTCAATATCCGTCTGATACAGATAGCTCAGAAGGCGACGACGATGTCCAACCATCTTCAGAAGCCCACGGCGCGAGTGATGATCTTTCTTGTGTTCTTTCAGGTGCTCCGTCAAATACTGGATGCGTGCCGTCAGAACGGCGATCTGCACCTCCGGCGAGCCCGTGTCGCCCTCATGGACGGCATGTTCCTTGATGATTTCCTGTTTCTTTTCCTGTGTGAGCATTAGAATCCTCCTCATAATTTTTTCACCACTGACCAAGAAAACGTCGGATTATTCGTCATCTGAGTCATGGTTCTGTTAGCGCTCATCATATTACCATAGAAATATTTTCTTGTAAATGAAAACTTTTTTCAAACTTTCGTTCGACTTCTCGTTTATCATCTGCAATCTGAGCGATGAGCGCATCAACGGATGCAAATCGCAGTTCATCCCGTATTTTCTCATAGAATGTGACCATGATCTCGCTGTCATAAAGATTTCCCGAAAAATCGAAAAGATGAACTTCGAGGCGTCGGTCGCAGCCGTCGAATGTAGGATTGTTTCCTATGTTGGCAACACCGCAGTAAAGCAGCCCCTGATGCATTACCGTCACGGCGTAGACACCGTTCGGCAGACGCTCATAGTCCTCGCGCAGAGCAATGTTCGCAGTGGGAAAGCCGAGTGTCCGCCCTCGTGCCTGTCCGTGAATCACCGTGCCGATGATGGTAAAGGGATAGCCGAGATACTCTCTCACACGAGCAAGTTCTCCCTGTGCAATCAAGGCGCGAATCCGCGTACTGCTCACAGGTGCGCCGTCGCGCATCACGGAGGGGCATACGATCAGCTGAAATCCATACGTTTCAGATTTCTCCCGCAAAAGTGCAGTTGTCCCCTTCCCGCCGCGTCCAAACGTATAGTTTTCTCCCACGATAATATACTTCGGGGCAAAACAGTGCTGCAGCAGCTGCATGAAATCATTGGCAGATGTTTCGGCAAAATCGGAGGTAAAGGGGATTTCAATGAGGGCGTCTGCACCGAGATGATTGAGTATGCGGACGCGCACGGCATCGCTTCCAATGCGGCGCGGTGCACCTTCTGGCGCAATCACAGAACGCGGATGATTTGCAAACGAAAAAACAAGCGCAGTTCCATTAATTTCCTGCGCTTTCGCGACGGCAGTCCGAATGATTTCCTGATGTCCGATATGAAGGCCGTCAAACATGCCGAGTGCAACGACGATATTAGGATATTTTGATGAAAAATCAACAAGCTGACTATATTTTTCCATGTAGAAGTAGCATACTCCTCAAAAATATATCGGTAAATTCGGTTAGGCTTCCCCAATGATGCGCAGCTCCGGGAAAAGCTGTACGCCATGCGCTGCATAGACCCGCTTCTGAACGATCGAGATCAGCTGCTGCACATCGTCTGCCGTAGCATTTCCGATGTTGATGACAAAGCCCGCATGCTTTTGCGAAACCTGCGCGCCGCCGACCGTGAGCCCCTTTAATCCCGTCTGATCGATCAGCGTCCCCGCAAAGTATCCGGGCGGTCGCTTGAACGTACTTCCCGCACTCGGATAAGACAAGGGCTGCTTGCTCTCACGCCGCTGATTCAGATCTTCCATCCGTGCAAGAATCAGAGCCTTATCATCTTCGTGCAAATGTAGGCGCGTTTCACAAATTGCCTCATCGCAGCCATGAAAAATGCTGTGCCGATAGCCAAAATCGAGTTCCTCTGCAGAATACAGATGGAGCTCCCCGCCCCGTGTGATCGTCTTCACGGACACAACGACAGACTTCATCTCATCGTCATAAGCCCCCGCATTCATAAAGATCGCACCGCCGATGCTTCCCGGAATCCCGCAGGCAAACTCAAGCCCTGAGAGTCCATACTCCTGTGCACGTGCAGCGGCGTCACACAGGAGCGCCCCCGCGCCGATGATGAGATCCGTGCCCTCACGTACAACAGCTGCCATCTTGTGACTGAACCGTATGACAAGCCCTCGAATCCCGCCGTCACGAACGAGTATATTGGAGCCGTTCCCGAGCAGCGTAATCGCTTCGCCGTATTCATTTGCCATACGGATAATCTTCTGCACTTCCTCCGTATTTTGGGGATAAAAGAGAAGATCTGCAGGACCGCCGATCCGAAACGTCGTATGAAAGCGCATGGGAGCATCTGCAAAGAGCCGCGCAGCATCAAATTCCTGATAGCAGGAACGCACAAAATCCTTGTTCATATATGATCTGATCCCCCATGACAGCCCGTTCCGGCAAGACACAGTTCAGCAAAAGCATTTTGACGCAGCGCCTCATATGCAACAACGGCAGCAGCATTGGACAAATTCAGCGAACGTGCGCCTGCATGCATCGGTATGCGTATCGTATGCTCCTCATTTGCAGCCAACAGAGACTCCGGCAGCCCTGCAGTCTCCTTACCAAAGACAAGAAGAGCATCCGATGTATAGCGAATATCGGAGTAGATATGCGCAGACTTCGTCGTACAGAAGTAGAAGGGATGCCCCTCATACTGCCTCTGCACATCTGCAAACGAGTCATGATAGTGCACCTTGACAAGATGCCAGTAATCCAGTCCCGCACGCTTCAAATGTCTGTCATCCGTTGAAAAACCGAGCGGGCGTACGAGGTGAAGCTCCATCCCCGTGCCGGCGCATAGGCGTGCAATATTCCCCGTATTGCCGGGAATTTCCGGCTCGACAAGGACGATGTGCATGGATATGAGACCTCACTCTCTTCCAGAAATAATGCAACGCCATTATAGCGAATTACGCTCATAAAAACAACCCACAGGAGCAGAAACTCCCGTGGGCTGTACTTCTTACTGCAAAACAGCACCCGTATTGGCAGACGTTGTCAGCTTCGCATAGCGCGCAAGGTAGCCCGTATTGATCTTCGGTTCCGGCTGTACCCAGTTCGCGCGACGCCGCGCAAGCTCCTCATCGCTGACCTCGAGCTCGAGCTTTCGATTCGGGATATCGATGGTAATCATATCACCGTCCTCGATCAGTGCAATCGGTCCGCCAGACATCGCCTCCGGAGAGATGTGGCCGACACAAGCCCCCTGACTTGCACCGCTAAAACGTCCGTCCGTGATGAGACCGACCTTCAGCCCCATACCCGTGATGACCGCCGTTGGATTCAGCATTTCCTGCATCCCGGGACCGCCCTTCGGGCCTTCATAGCGGATGACGACAACGTCTCCATCATGGATCTTCCCCTCCATGATGGCGTTGACGCCCTCCTCCTCGGAGTTAAAGCATCTCGCCGTCCCGCGATAGGTGAGCATGTCGTCCGCCACCGCCGATGCCTTGACAACGGCGCAGTCCGGCGCGAGATTCCCGCGCAGAATGGCAAGACCGCCCTGCGGACGATAGGGATTTTCAACACTGTGGATCACCGTAGAATCCAGAACCTCTGCGTGTGCAATTCGATCGCGCACTGTTCCCGTAACGGTCAGCGCATCCAGGTGCAGCAGATCCTTCTTCGACAGCTCCTTCATCACCGCCGAGATGCCGCCTGCCTCGTTCAGATCCTGCATATGATGCGTTCCCGCAGGGCTCAGCTTCGTGATGTACGGCGTGCGTCTGCTGATCTCATCAAAGAGCGGCGGCGGAAGCTCAATGCCCGCCTCATGTGCAATCGCCGTGAGATGCAGAACGGTATTGGAAGAGCCGCCAATGCCCATATCTACGGTAATCGCATTCTCGAATGCCTCGCGCGTCATAATATCACGCGGACAGATATTTTTCTCAATGAGTTCGATAATGACCGCACCTGCATGCTTGGCGAGCAGGCGGCGCTCCCCCGTATAGGGGGCGGGAATCGTACCGTTGCCGGGAAGTCCCATGCCGAGCACCTCGGTCAGGGAGTTCATCGTATTTGCCGTGAACAGACCGGAGCAGGAGCCGCAGCTGGGGCAGGCGTGCTCCTCAATAGCAGTCATTTCACGCGCGTCCATTTTTCCCGCCGCGAACATGCCTGCCGCCTCGAACGCCTGACTGACACTGATGTCACGCCCGCGATGACGCCCTGCAAGCATGGGGCCGCCGCTGACGAGAATGGCGGGAATATTGAGCCGCGCGGCAGCCATGAGCATGCCAGGTACAACCTTGTCGCAGTTCGGGATGAGGACGAGTCCGTCAAATCCCGACGCCATCGTGACGGACTCGATGGAGTCCGCAATCAGTTCGCGGCTCGCAAGGGAGTATTTCATCCCCGTGTGCCCCATGGCAATGCCGTCACAGACCCCGATGGACGGAAATTCGATTGGCGTTCCGCCGGCTGCTGCCACGCCAAGTTTTACAGCTTCTGCGATCGTATTCAGGTGAAAGTGCCCCGGAATAATCTCGTTGAACGAATTGCAGACACCAATCAGCGGCTTTCTGAGATCCTCGGAGCCATATCCGTTTGCATGAAAAAGCGAGCGATGTGCACAGCGTGTCGCTCCCTTTTTTACGACATCACTTCTCATAAAAACTCTCCTAATTCTACTATCATTTATGGAAGCTATGCTCTTCCATAAATAAAAGATAACATAAACACATGACAGAGATTTTACCGCATTCTATGTTTTTTTTCAATAGCTTATATCAAAGAGCACTGTTCTCACGTGGAATACAATGAGTGAATGTGTTATAATCTGATTGCTTCTTTGTATTCCTATTAAAATTCAATCCCTCTCTGAGCCTTGATTCCCTTTTGAAAGGGATGCTTCACAAGCCGCATCTCCGTGACGAGATCAGCCTGATCGATGAGCTCCTCTGAGGCGTTGCGCCCCGTAAAGATCAGGTGCGTATGCGCGGGACGTGCTGAGAGAAGCTGCGCCAAATCATCCGCATGGATGAACCCAAAGGAATATGCGTAGTTGAACTCATCGAGGATGACCATATCCCACGCATCGCTCTGAAGCTCTGTCATTGCCGTTTGGAGCAGTTCGACAGCAGCACGTCGATGTTCCTCCTGTGCACCGTCGCCGCGCTGCGAAAACCCAAGCCCTCCCTGCCTGATCTCGATGCAGCCATCTGTAGATGAAAGGGCTTCGATTGCGGCGAGTTCGCCATAGTTCCAGCTTCCTTTGATGAATTGCAGGATGAGTACGCGCATATGATTCCCCCATGCACGCAGTGCCATGCCAAGAGCGGCAGTCGTCTTTCCCTTCCCTTCACCGGTGTGAACGATGATAAGACCTTTGTTTTCCATATGAATTCCTCAACTTTCTGAAATACAAAATATTTGGGTGAATGTATGAAGCATTATTTCTTTTTCACGGGCATTATTTTTCTCGCCGTTCTCGGCTGTATTTTCCTCATCGAGAAAATGGACGTCCTGCATCTGAAACGGACGGACATTGCAGCCCAAGTGCTGGAAGCTGATGGAACGTCCACACTCGTTTGGGAGCGTCTTCCCTATCCCTGCTATTATCGCATTGATACCTATATCAAGACAACTGGGGCGATTGCCGAAGAGTCTATCTATGAACACGTAAAGACCGAGTTTAGCACTACGCCCTCCTGCAAGGTCTCCTCTGCTCCCATTCCATTCTATTATCGCATTACAGCCTATGGAATGTTTGGTGCCGTAACTGCCCCGTCAACACCAATTGCAGCGCCATATTTCATGGCAAAAGCCCCCATTCCAATGTTTCATTATACGGAAGATCATCCTGCCAGCCTCAAGCCCTTTCTGCTCTGGCACAGCATTCCGAATGCTGTGCTCTACGAGGTCGAACTCCTTTCCGCACCGCCGGCACAGGAAGGTGGTACGACGCCATCACCGACGAATCACCTGACGAGTACGCGCAGCGTTTTTACAAATGGCTGGCAGGCTGATCTGCGCGTCTATCAGAACTATGAAAAGATATACTGGCGCGTGCGGGCGCTCGGGCTGAAGCTTGAGCCAATCGGAGAATTCTCTCCTGCCGAGGAGCTTTATTTGGATAAATCCGCAGAGGTTCCAAATCGTCCGATCCCGAATACCTACGATCAGGTGATGAACTTCCATCAGCCCATCTATCCTGTATATCAATGGATTCCGTTAAATGGCGTAACACGTTATGAGGTCGAACTGCTGACAGAGCCTCCTGCAAATGAGCACGGCACAGAACCAGATCCAAATCGTGCATGGGCACAGACGATCACGGCCGCCAATGCAGTCTATGATGAATATGCGCGCCCCTATGCGGGCACATATTACTGGCGGGTACGAGGCCTAGACGAGGAGGACAATACCATTGGAACGTGGTCAGATCTCGCCTCATTCACCGTCGATGCTGTGAATGATCGCATCTATGCAGCGGCGCTCGGGGACAGCATCACGCACGGCGGGG
>NZ_ALKG01000074.1 GCF_000286455.1 Selenomonas sp. FOBRC6 | reverse complement strand
TTATCGCTACGCTGTGCTGAACGATACGGTGGAGGCGGCGACGGCGCAGATTCAGACAATCCTTGCGGCGGAGCGCCTGCGCGCGGACATGGATTTTTCTCAGTTTGATATTTGAAAGACAGAGGTACAGCAATGAAGACGAATGTGGAAATCGGCATGGTGAACCCCTCGACGGATGAGCTGCTGACGAAGGTGGACAGCCGCTATGGCGTGGTTGTGCTCGCGGCGAAGCGTGCGCGCCAGCTCCTTGAAGGGGATCCCGTGAAGTCCGAGCGTGCACGCTCGACGAAGAATGTGACGAACGCCTTTGAGGAGATCGCAGAGGGGAAGATCAGCTATGACCTCTGCAAGGAGAGCGTCTGACGTGGGAGTACTCGCAGGGCGGCGCATTGTTCTTGGCGTGACGGGCGGCATCGCCGCGTACAAGGCGGTGGAGATCGCAAGCCGCTTGAAAAAGGCGGGCGCGGATGTGCGCGTCATCATGACGCGCGCGGCGTGCTCCTTTGTCACGCCGCTCACGTTCCGTGAGATTACGGGCGCGCCTGTTGCTGAGACGATGTGGGGCGAGCCGCATCATCACGTCGAGCACATTGCTCTTGCGGAGTTTGCAGAACTCGTCCTCGTCGCCCCCGCGACGGCGAACTTCATCGCAAAGGCGGCGGCGGGTATCGCGGACGATATGCTGACGACGAGTGTGCTCGCCACGCGCGCACCGCTCGTCATCGCGCCCGCGATGAATACGGGCATGTGGGAGAACTCCGTCACGCAGGAGAACGTATGCCGCCTCACAGAGCGCGGCGCGCAGATCATCCCACCCGCCGTCGGACAGCTTGCCTGCGGTACGACGGGCGCGGGGCGGCTGCCCGAACCTGAGGAAATCGTTCGCATCGTCGAGGCGTATTTTGCGAGTGCGCAGAGCCTTGCGGGGCGGCGCATCCTCGTGACGGCGGCAGGCACGGAGGAGGCGCTCGACCCCGTGCGCTATCTCGGCAATCGCTCGACGGGGCGCATGGGCTTCGAGGTCGCCGCCGAGGCGGTACGGCGTGGCGCAGAGGTTGTGCTCGTTGCAGGGCCGACGCCGATTGCGACGCCTGTGGGCGTGCGGCGTGTCAATGTGCGGAGCGCGCGCGATATGCACGCGGCGGTGCTTGCGGAATACGATGCGGTGGATGCCGTCGTCAAGGCTGCTGCGGTCGCGGACTATCGCCCTGCAGAGATTGCGGCGCACAAGATCAAGAAGTCGGACGGCGAACTGACGCTGACCCTCACGCGCAATCCCGACATCCTCTATGAGCTCGGGCAGAAGAAACGGCATCAGATTCTCGTTGGATTTGCGGCGGAGACGCAGAATGTCGCGGAATACGCACGTGGGAAACTCGCGAAGAAGAACCTCGACTTTATCGTCGCGAACAATGTCGCGGAGAAGGATGCGGGCTTTGGCGTTCCGACGAATCACGTACAGATTTTCTTTGCGGACGGGCGCGCGGAGGATCACCCGCTGATGGCGAAATCCGCGCTTGCGGGTGTGATATTGGATCGGCTGGAGGAAGCGCTGAAAAACAAAAATGAGAAGAATGTGTGAAAATAGTCCTTGACAACGCCCCATACATTCGTTACAATGCGACGTATAGAAGAGAATATACCTCATCCAGAGCAGTGGAGGGAATGGCCCGATGAAGCTGCGGCAACCATGGCGACTGCGCCAACGGTGCCAATTCCTTTAGGCGAAGCGCCTATGAGATGAGAGCGGCAGTAAAAAGCCTCCCTTATCTTAACAGGGAGGCTTTTCTTGTGGGGATGAGGTTTTACTCAAAAATCTTTTACGAACTAAGGGAGGTTCCAAATGAAGAAGATGCTTTTTACATCTGAGTCCGTAACCGAGGGGCATCCGGATAAGCTCGCCGATCAGATTTCGGACAGCATTCTGGATGCGATTCTCGCGCAGGATCCGCAGGGGCGCGTTGCGTGTGAGACGCTTGTCACGACGGGACAGGCACATGTGGTCGGCGAGATCTCGACGACCTGCTATGCGGATATTCCGAAGATCATCCGTCAGACCGTGCGCGAAGTCGGCTACACGAACGCGAGCTACGGCTTTGATGCGGACACCTGCGGCATCCTCGTTTCGCTCGATGAGCAGTCGCCCGACATTGCACAGGGCGTCAATCAGGCGATTGAGTCCCGCGAGGGCAATATGGATGCGGCTGAGGCAATCGGCGCGGGCGATCAGGGCATGATGTTCGGCTATGCGACGAACGAGACGCCTGAGTACATGCCGCTCACGACGGTGCTTGCGCACAAGCTCGCACGCCGCCTCACGGATGTGCGCAAGGACGGCTCGCTCAAGTATCTGCGTCCCGATGGCAAGACGCAGGTCACGGTCGCCTATGAGGACGGCAAGCCTGTCTATGTCGACACGGTCGTTATCTCGACGCAGCACGACGAGGATGTCGACCTCGCGACGATCCGCAAGGATATGATCGAAAAGGTCATCAAGGAGATTGTTCCCGCAGAGCTCCTGCGTGCGGAGACGAAGTATTTCGTCAACCCGACGGGCAAGTTCGTTATCGGCGGCCCGCACGGGGACTCGGGGCTGACAGGACGCAAGATCATCGTCGATACCTACGGTGGCTGGGCACGTCACGGCGGCGGCGCGTTCTCGGGCAAGGATCCCACGAAGGTTGACCGCAGTGCGGCGTATGCGGCGCGCTATGTCGCGAAGAACATCGTCGCAGCAGGGCTTGCGGATCGCGTTGAGATTCAGCTTGCGTATGCGATCGGCGTGGCGCATCCCGTCTCGATCATGGTGGACACGTTCGGCACGGGCAAGATCGACGATGAGAAGATCGTCGCACTCGTGCAGAAGACGTTCGACCTGCGTCCGGCGGGCATCATCAAGATGCTCGACCTGCGCCGTCCCATCTATCGTCAGACGGCGGCGTACGGACATTTCGGCCGCACGGATGTCGATCTGCCGTGGGAGAAGACGGACAAGGCGGAGCTGCTGAAGAAGGAAGCAGGCCTCTAAACAACATCAGAACACACAAAAGGCTGTCGCACGAAGAATTATCTTCGGCGGCAGCCTTTTGTGCTGTCAATTTACTTTTTCGGCTTCAGCCCGATCGTCAGCTCATTTACTATTGGCACGCTCTCGCCAATTCTCCGCACGACAATCGCCCCTAGGAGCGTCAGCAGCAGCGTCGCCGCGTACATACTGAGCGCAAGCGGCGCAGTGAGTACATAGCCATGTCCATGAATCACCATGAGCAAATACGTAATCGCAACGGGATGCGCGAGATAGATGAAGTAGGAGTGTTTTCCGAGGAGTTGGAACGCACGCCCGAGGGTATTCTCCGTTCCCAGCCGCGTGAAGAAGGCAAAGAGCGCGAGCGTTGCGCCGATCGTGTAGAAGATGCCGAGCGGCGAGAGCTGATGCGCCGTGTAGATGCCCTCGAGCGGTGTGTAGCCGTCCACGAGGAGTAGCTTGTAGTACCACGCGAGGAGTGCGGCGAGACTCACGATGCCGAGCGCGTAGAGCCGCACTGTATGATGCTGCATCCACGCGCGGAATGTGTCAAAGTGGAGCGCGATATAGCCGCCGAGCAGGAAGATAAAGACGTAGTGCGCCACCCAGTAGTTCAGCCGATAAAACAGCAGGGCACGCAGCAGCGTTCCCTCGGGCAGCCCATAGACATAGAGGTTGAACGCCGTGTTAAAGCTCGACCAGTAGTCGAACCCAATTTGCACGAGTAGGATCACGGCGAGCAGGGGCAGTGTCATGCGTGCGAGCAGCATGCGCCAGAGCGGCATCAGCAGATAGAACCAGATCAGGATCACCATGAAGTAGAGCTGGTACTTTGCATTTCCGAAGAATAGGATGCCCGGCAGCGAGAGGAGCGGCGGGAAGCCGACCCCGTAGGCATACGCATCGTGAATCAGATAAAAAAGCGACCACACGAGATAGGGGATGACGACCGCGCGTCCGCGCCGCACGAGGAAATCCCGATAGGAGAAGGACGCAGACGGCGACTGCCCATAGAACAGTCCGAACGCCGAGATAAAGAAAAAAATCGGCACGCTGAAGCGCGTGCCGATGTCGAAGAGCGCCACAAGATGAATATTGGGCGATGGATTCGCGAGGTACTCCGCGCCGATGTGGATGCCGATTACGCCCATCATGGAGATGCCGCGGATCGCCTCGACAGCGGAGACCCGCTCTCGCTTACTCGATGACATAGGTGATGTTGACCGATGCCTCGAAGGACAGCTCTCCGGCAGAGATCGGCGTTGCTGCATCGTACGCTTCCTTTGCCATCATCATCGGCATATAGTTGCGCGGCGTGTAGGACTGCGCGTCCGCATTGACATTCAGCACGCGAACGACGCGCACGCCGAGTGCATGTGCCACAGCATCCGCCTTGCTCCGTGCATCGCGTGCGGCATCCGCGAGCGCGGCATTCTTAGCCGCGCTTGTATCACTCGCCGAGAATTCGAGCGAGTCCACGCAGTTCGCGCCGTTTGCGAGCGCCGTGTCGATTACCTTGCCCACATTGTTCAGATCACGCACCCGCACCACAACGGCATTCGTTACCGTATAGCCCGTCGTGACGCTGCGTCCATTGTCGCGCACATCGTAGACTGGGGAGAAATCATAGCGCGTCGTCTGAATGTCGCGCTCTGCAATGCCGAGCGCCTTTACCGCATCCCGCACGCGCGATGCCTGCGCCGCATTCTCTGCGTGTGCCTTTGCCGCATCCTTTGCCTCTGTCGTGACGCCGAGCGTGACCTCCGCCGTATCCGGCGCGATCCGTGCCACGCCGACCCCGTTCATCGACAGCGTCGGCGTCATCTCCTCCGCCGCAGCCGTCCCCGTCGGCAGGACGAGCGCGAGCGCGAAAACTGCCGCGCATACAAGCGGGCCCCATGAAATACGTTTCATAGAAATCCTCCATTCTTCTGACCGTAGCTGTCAAAACTGCATTCATTATAGCATACCGTCACAGCAGATGAATGAAAACGGGATTAGGCGACTCCTGCGAGCAGCTCCTCGTTGTACTTCTTTGCCGCAATATACGCCCAGATCGCACAGATCGGGAGCGTGAGGAGGCACCCCATGCCGAGCGTGAGGAAGCCGATCACGACATTGACGAGGAACATCACAAGTGCACCTTTAAGTGTTGAATAGCACATGCCGAGCGGCCCGAAGAGGAGCGCAAGCCCTGCCGCAAGCCCAACATTCTTCGTTGACTTGACAATGATCGTCTGCGGCTTCTGTACATTCTGTTCCTGATCCATAATGACATCTCCCTTTTCCCATAAAACATAAAATGATAACAATTACCTGCTCGAGTATAATCGAAAAGTACACGAAATGCAAATAGGAGCACAGTCCCGTTTCCGCAAAGAAATCCTCATGAGGGTTTGCGATTGGGGGTTGAATTTGTTAAAATAAGTACCAATAAGACGGACAGAACGAATAGGAGTGCCACGATGCGGATACTGCTGGCGAATTTCTCAAAGATGGTCGGAGATACCGGCGGCGCGGCGAAGGTCAACGTCGCCTTTGCGAACGAGATGGTGCGGCGCGGGCATACAGTGACCACCGTGTATACGGATGACCGCGAGGGTGCTTTCTTCTACCCGCCCGATGCGCGTGTCACCGTATACAACCTGCAGCATTTTCGCGGACGCCACTACCTCTTTCCGATCGCCCTAAAGGTCAAGCGTGAGGTGCTGCGCGCATTCGGACAGAAATATGGGCGCGCCGTCAATGACGAGTTCTTCGCAGCGCATCTACAAAAACCGATGAGGGAAGTCCTGCGTGAGTCGACACCGGATGTCATCATCTGCTTTCAAAACGCATCGGCAAAGATGCTCCTCTGTGATCTGCATGTCGATATACCTGTCATCATCATGTCGCATGGAGACCCTGTGGATCTGTTTCATAGCCACCCGCGGAAAGAACTTGCTGCGTTTGAACGTTGCGCCGTGTTTCAGGTGCTTTTGCCGGGCTTTGCGGCGCGCGTGCAGAAATATATCCCCAACGTGCGCATCGTATCCATCGGCAACGTCGTCCCGCAGTACGAAGAGCAGGCGGATCTCCGGCGTGAAAAGGAAAAATACAAAATCGTCTTTATCGGGCGCATGGTACGCAACCACAAGCGACCACATCTGCTGATCGAGGCGTTCATCAAAATTGCCGTAGAGTTCCCCGACTGGACGCTCGAACTCTGGGGTGCAGAGGACAACAAGCGCTATCAGAAGGATTTACAGACGATGATTGATGCGGCGGGGCTTACAGAGCGCATTTTGTTCTGCGGCACAACAACGAATGTGCCCGCCGTGCTCGTCGATGCCGATCTCTATGTTATGCCAAGCGCCTACGAGGGCTTCGGACTCTCCCTCGCCGAGGGGATGAGCATGGGACTTCCTGCCGTCGGCTATCAGAATTGCGTCGCCGTCAACGAGCTGATTCGTGACGGCGAGAACGGGCTCCTCGCAGATGATGGGGCAGAAGCCCTTGCGGAGAAAATGGCGATCCTCATGCGCGACCGAGATCTGCGCGTACGGATGGGTACGGCGGCTCGGGCGTCCATGCGCGTCTATGCACCGGAGATGATATGGGCGCAGTGGGAGACGTTGATGGAGAGCGTTGTTTCGGAGGCTGTTTCGCGTGGAGGTGTTATATGAACCGCCTGTTGATGATCTTTTTTGAGGACAGTACTGTCGCTCATTTAACCAAAGAGATGTGTTCGTATCCGTACTATCTCGGGAAAAATCACGGATGGATATGCACCTATGCGTATTTTGGACGTGAGCAGCTTGTCAATCCGTACTTTGAGCAATACTGTGCGTTGGAACATCTTGGCGATGATGCGGACTATGCGGACAAGAAGAAAGCTGCGGCAGCGTATTTGACCGTACACGCAGGAGAATATGACATACTCATGTTCTCCAACTATGGAGGGGCATCGTATGCGTTAGCCCGTCTGGCAAAGCGGTTGAACCCTGCGATTCGTGTATACAGCAAGCTGGATATGAACGAGGACGGCTTTTCTCATTTTTACGATGGGACGTTTCTTCGCAAGCTCAAGGTGATACCCGAGTATTGGAAAAGTGCGGCGATTGATCTCTTTACGGTAGAAAATCGCTCCTTTTACAATGTACTAAAAATGATGCGCCTTTTTCGCGGCCGTCTCGAATACCTCCCGAATCCCGTATCGCTGTTTGGCGTGGACCTCGCGCAGATCAAAGCCCCGCAGAAACGAGAGAATATGATTCTGACCGTCGGGCGTCCCGGTGTTCCCGTGAAAAACACAGAACTTTTTGTGGAGGCGGTTCAAAAGGCGGATCGGAATCTGTTTGCGGACTGGAAATTCTATATCGTCGGTGAACCCACGTTGGCGTTTCGGACGTATGTCGAGAAGCTGTGCGCCGAAGATCCGTGGCTCGACGCACATATTATTCTCTACGGTAGGGTAAGTGACCGCAGGGAACTGTATGAACTCTATGCAAGGGCAAAGATTATGTGTATGACGAGCCGTTCAGAAGGATTTCCTATCTCGGCTGTAGAAGCAATTTTCTTCGGCACGTATCTTGTGCTGACGAATTTCGGCTCTGCTATCCATGACCTAACCAATGGTGAACGCTATGGAACAATTGTGCCACAGGAGGATGCTGCGGCTCTTTGCAGGGCATGGAAGACGGCGGCACAGCGAGAGGATCTGCCTGTTTTGAGCAGGGAGATACAGGCCTTTGCGCGTGAGCATTTTAACTATGACCGTTGGGCCGCCAAACTCCACGAATATCTGACGAAACTGAGACAGCATACGAAAAAGTAGGTGATTGCCGTGCATTTTATTGTTGTTGGGCCTCTTTATTACGGATATTCCGAGAGCATTATACGTGTTCTGAGAGAGGAAGGACACACCGTTGACTTCTTTGCCGAACGCCCCTTTTATACGAACTGTTCCTATCTAACAAGGCGTCTCTACAAGTGGGGAGTTCGGTCGTTTCAGAAGAAATGGGAGCGGGGTTGGCAGAGGGCGTGCATCGCCTTTATGCGCGAGCATATGAGAGCGGACTCTGTGCTCCTGTGTCTGACGGGGGGTATGATCTCCGATGACATACTGGACGTGTGGCAGGGACATCCGACCGCGCTTATGATGTGGGACTCCGTGCGGCGCTATGATATGGACTTCCAGAGGCGTATGCGGCGTTATCAGCACGTCTTCGCCTTTGAGTATACGGATATTGCGTACGCCGCGCAGACATTTCACATCGAGATGACCTATCTTCCGCTTGGCTACGACCCTCTCGTTTACTATCCGAAGGAGGTGGAGCGCGACATTGACGTTTCTTTTGTTGGAACGCCGATGCCGCAGCGTGTGGAAGTTCTGGAGCGTGTTGCCGCATATATGTCCAATACAGGGGAGCGGATGTATGTGGGAGGGAGATGGTATGATGATCGTTATCCTTGGAAAGTGCGCTCCTATCGGAGAAAACATCCGCATCTCTTTCCTGTACTGACGAATCAGGAATTGTCCCCCGAGGAAGTGGCGCAGATCTACCGCCGCAGCAAGATCGTGCTGAACATCAACAACAACGTGCACCGGAGTGTCAGTCCGCGGACATTTGAGATTCTGGCAACGAGGACTTTTCAGCTGATGAACAGCGGTCAGCAGTCGAACGGAACGCTCGATTTTGATCGCGATCTCGTTCAGTATGAAGATGTGGATGATCTGATCCGGAAGATTGATTTCTACCTGCAAAATGATGAGGAGCGGGAGCAGATTGCAAGGCAGGGCGAGGAAGCCGTGCGACGCTTTTCTTTGGATGAGTTGACGAAAAGGATGGTCGGAAATCTTTGTTCATTAGACGTTTCATATCGTTGATTTTTACACATAACCCTCATCAAGGCAGTTGATAGGCAATCAATATGTAGGGGAGCATTACATGCAAAGCAGAAAAAAAGTTGTCATCATAGCCCAACGCTATGGGATTACGCCTGCGATTTTCGGAGGAGCGGTTGAATCTCTTATCGGCAGTTTGGCAGAAAATAACGAAATACATCATGCAATCGATTTGACAATTATCCAATCATACAATGCGAAGGCACGCGAACTGACAAAGAAGTTCAAGGACACAAAGTTTGTGTTTCTAAGAGACAGCATTCTTGGAAAACTCGACTTCCGTATTTTCGGACAAAGAAAAAATGAAGAGTTCATGAAGGGGCATATTTTCTCAGAGTATATCTATAAGTCTTATAGGTATATCAAAAAAAATATCCCCGATGTGGATGTTATTATTTTTGAAGAAGACAGTCAAATCATCGGCTATAAAAAATTTCAGAGACAATTTCCCGGAAAAGTCGCCTATCACAGTCATTTACATGAAAAACCCCAAAAGAATATCTATTATGACTATGTTATATCTGTGAGCGAATTTTGTCGTCGGGAATGGTTGGATTTGTTGCCGGAAAGCAAAGTGTTGGTTCTGCGGAATGGAATAAATCTCTCTCGCTTCAAGAAGCGACTGTCACAAGATGAAAAAACACAGCTGCGTGCATCACTGGGCATAACCACGGACGACTTTATTGTTCTTTATTGTGGCAGACTGATTCCAATAAAAGGCGTTCTTGAGTTGGCAATGGCAATCACAGAAATTCCTGACAAGCAGGTTCGATTGCTCTGTGTTGGCTCCAGTGCATTTTCGGGAGGAAAGGAAACAAGTTATACGGAGCGTATTAAAGCGCTCGCGTTGGAACATCCGAATCGGATTATATTTACAGGCTATGTGAATAATGAGGAACTATACAAATACCATCAAATATCAGATGTGCAAGTGATACCGTCGATGTGTGAGGAGGCTGCAGGATTGGTTGCCATTGAGGGTCTGTGTTCCGGAGTGCCGTTGATTGTAACCGACTCGGGTGGACTGGTCGAATATATCAATGACAAATGTGGAATTGTTGTTTCCAGAGCTGATATTGTCAGGAATCTTATGAAAGCAGTTATACAGGCAAAGACGAATGAGGAATGGCGTACCGAAGCTGCTCTAGAAGGTTCATTACATGCAGAAAAGTTTTCGGAAGAGGCTTTTTATAAAAATTTTGTTTCTTTGATTTCGAAAATATCTCCAAATTAAGGAATCGCTGATAAAACTTATGGACATCTACGATATTTTTCCTGTATGCGTTCGCTTTGACTTTTTGTCATTTTTCATGTAAAATAACACACAGTTTTATCCTGCATATCTTGTAGCATATGCAAAATACATCAACAACAAGGGAGAACGATAATATGGCAAAGGAAACATTTGAGTTTCAAGCAGAGACAAAGCAGCTGCTCGATCTGATGATCAACTCGATCTATACGAACCGCGAGATCTTTCTGCGCGAGCTGATTTCGAATGCGTCGGACGCGATGGACAAGCTCCATTTCGAGAGTCTGACGAACCGTGATATGCTCGAAGGGAACGAGACGTACGAGATCTTCCTCGTGCCTGATAAGGAGAGCAAGACGCTGACGATCTCGGACAGCGGCATCGGCATGTCGCGCGCGGAGGTCGTGGAGAATATCGGCACGATTGCAAAGTCGGGCACGAAGGCGTTTATGGAGCAGCTCGCAAAGGCGAAGGAGGAGAGCGGCGGCGCACCGGACAAGGAGCTGATCGGTCAGTTCGGCGTGGGCTTCTACTCGGCGTTTATGGTTGCGGAAAAGGTGACGATCGTGACGCGCCGCGCGGGCGAAAGCCAAGCAACGCGCTGGGAATCGACGGGCGACGGCAGCTATACGATCGAAGATGCGGAGAAGGAGACGCGCGGCACGACGGTGACGATCCACATCGCGAAGGAGTTCACGGAGGGCGAGACGGATTACACGGATACGTTCGAGCTTGAGAGCCTCGTGAAGAAGTACTCGGACTATGTGCGCTATCCGATCCGCATGAATGTGACGACGGAGGAGATGCCGCGCGACGATGAGGGCAAGGTCATCGAGGGCGCGGAGAAGATCAAGAAGACGGAGCTGCGCACGCTGAACTCGATGCTGCCGCTCTGGACCCGTGCAAAGTCCGAGATCAAGCCGGAGGAGTACAACGATTTCTTCCGCGACCAGTTCCACGAGTGGGAAGCACCGATGGAGGTATTCCACACGAAGGCAGAGGGGACGGTCGAGTACACGGCACTTCTTGAGATTCCCGCGCGTGCACCGTTCAACCTCTATCAGGCAGACTATGAGCCGGGTATTCAGCTCTACTCGCGCCATGTGTTCATCATGGACAAGTGCAAGGATCTCCTGCCGGACTATCTGCGTTTCGTCAAGGGACTCGTGGACTCTCCCGACCTCTCGCTCAACATCTCGCGTGAACTCCTGCAGCAGAGCCGCGAGCTCAAGACCATCGGTCGTGCGCTTGAGAAAAATGTGCTCAAGGCGCTCGGCAAGAAGCTCGAGAAAAACCGTGAGGACTACGAGAAGTTCTGGAACGAATACGGGCGGATGCTGAAGATCGGCATCTACAACAGCATGTACGCGGGGCGCGACACGGTGGACAAGCTGAAGGATCTCCTGCTCTTCCACAGCTCGAAGGAGGGGGCGCTCGTCTCCCTCAAAGAGTATGTTGCGCGTATGCCCGAGAGCCAGAAGAGCATCTACTACGCGACGGCGAAGGATCAGGCAACGATCGAGCAGCTGCCGCAGATGGAGCAGCTGCGTGAGCGTGGCCTCGAGGTGCTCTTCCTGCTCGACCCCGTGGATGAGTTTGCAATCGAGACGGTGCACGAGTACGAGGGGAAGAATTTCCACTCGATCAGCCGCGGCGACCTCGATCTCGGCGATGCGGAGAGCGAGGCGGCAAAGAAGGAGACGGAGGACATCGCAAAGGCGAATGATGATCTCATCAAGGACGTAAAGGACGCGATCGGTGACAAGATTGCCGAGGTGAAGATCTCGCAGCGTCTCCGCTCAAGTGCGGTCTGTCTCGTAGCGGATGAGGCGGGGCCGTCGCTCTCGATGGAGCAGACCTTTGCCGATATGAACAATCCGATGTTCAAGGCACGCCGCATCCTCGAGATCAACCCGCATCACGATCTCTTTGCGAAGCTGAAAGAGGTGCACGCGGCGGGCAAGGACTCCGAGGAGTTCAAGGATTACTGCGCCCTCCTCTACACGCAGGCGCTGCTCATCGAGGGCATCCTGCCGGAGAACCCCGTCGCCTTTGCCCAGAAGCTCGCGAAGATGATGGCGAAATAAGGAGAAACTGTGGAAGTCGAACTCTTTTCCTCCCAATTTTTTGTAGCGCTCTTTTCGATCATTGTACTCGACCTCGTACTCGCGGGCGATAACGCCGTTGTGATTGCAATGGCGTCGAACCGTCTGCCCGCACATCTGAGGAAGCGCGCAATCTACGTCGGTACGGCGGGTGCAATCATCATCCGCCTCATTATGACATTCTTTGCCGTGCAGCTGCTCTCCGTGCCCTATCTGCAGGCGCTCGGCGGGCTCGTGCTGCTGCCAATTGCGGTGAAGCTCATGCGCCCCTCGGGCGGTGAGGAGCACGTTGAGGCGGCCGAGACGTTTGCGGGCGCGGTCAAGACGATCATCATTGCGGATGCGGCGATGGGCATTGACAACGTGATTGCGATCGCCGGAGCGTCGCATGGCGACTTCCTGCTCGTCGTGCTCGGGCTCATCATCAGCATTCCGATTGTGGTCGGCGGGAGTCAGCTCATTGGGAAACTCATGGATAAATATCCCGTGCTCGTCGTGCTTGGTACTGCCATTCTCGGCTGGACGGGCGGTACGATGATCGTACATGACCGCACGATCGGCGTGATGATATTGGAGGCTGTCCCACAGGCGGCGACACTCCTGCCCGCGGCACTCGCGGGAGCAGTGTGCGGCATCGGCGGATGGTTGCGTCAGAGAGGCTGATATGGTCGGACTTGTGATTGTAACGCACAGCGCTGCGCTCGCGCACGGCGCTGCGGAGACCTGCCGCATGATGGCAAAGGATGTGCGGCTCGCAATAGCGGGCGGCATGGAGGACGGCGGCTTCGGCACGAGCTACGCGCGGATTGTCGCCGCGATTGACGCGGTATATACGGACGACGGCGTGGTCATCCTCATGGATGCGGGCAGCTCGATTCTCACGGTGGAGACGATCCTCGAGGAGATGGAGGGGCGTCGTCTGCGCATGGCGGACTGTCCCGTCGTTGAGGGCAGCGTTGTGGCTGCGATTGCCGCGGTCTGCGGGGCGAATCTCGACGAGGTCGTCGAGCGCGCGGAGGAAACGCGCGACGCGCGCAAGATTGCCGATTGACACGGTAAACCCATAGTGTTACAATAGCATACGAACGATGCTCTTTGAGGCGGGGTGCAAATCCCCACCGGCGGTACAGCCCGCAAGCCTTTCGTGAGAGAGGCACGATTCGGTGAGATTCCGAAGCCGACAGTGAAGGAGGCAACTCCGCAGTCTGGATGGGAAAAGGCGCGTCTTTTTAGGACGATTTGTGCCGCCGGAGGAGAACTCTTCTGGCGGCATTTTTGTTGAGATGGGATTGTTATGAAGGAAATTGACGAATCCTATATGCGTGAGGCGCTGCGCATGGCGGCGTATGCGCGCGGACGCACGTCGCCGAATCCGCTCGTCGGCGCGGTGATTGTGCGGGACGGCACGATCATTGCGAGCGGCTGGCATCGTGCAGCGGGGGAGCCGCACGCAGAGATCCATGCACTGCGCATGGCGGGAGAACTCGCGCGTGGCGCGACGCTCTACGTGACGCTCGAACCGTGCACGCATCACGGGCGCACGGGACCTTGCGCTGAGGCGGTCATTGCGGCGGGGATTGCGCGTGTCGTCGTGGCACTCTCCGATCCGAATCCGCTCGTTGCGGGGCGCGGGCTTGCCATGCTCAGGGCGGCGGGCATCGAGACCGAGACGGGCGTATGCGAGCATGAGGCGCGGCGGCAGAACGAAGTGTTCCTTAAATGGGTGACAACGAAGCGCCCCTTCGTCACGCTCAAGACGGCGATGACGCTTGACGGGAAGATCGCAAGTCATACGGGCGCGTCGCAGTGGATCACGGGAGAGGCAGCGCGCGCGCGCGTCCACATATACCGCGATGTGCATGACGCGATCCTCGTCGGCATCGGCACGGTGCTCGCCGACGATCCAAGCCTTACGACGCGACTTCCTGACCGCACGGGGCACAATCCTCTGCGCATCGTGCTCGACTCTGAGGCACGCACGCCGATTGATGCAAAGCTCCTGACGGACGGCGCAGCGTCGACGGTGATTGCCGTGAGCGAGCGCGCTGACCATCGCCGTGTGAATCTCCTGCACTCGTGTGGTGCGGAGGTTGTGACGCTCGGCGCGGAGCGCCCGGAAATTGGGCAGCTCCTTGACTGGCTCGGCGCGCGTGAAATCTCCTCGATCTTTGTCGAGGGCGGCGCGCAGGTGAACTGGTCGTTCCTCGCGGGGGGCTTCGTGGACAAGGTGCACGCGTTCATTGCGCCACTGTTGATGGGCGGCGCGGCGGCGCCGACCCCCATCGGCGGCACGGGTTTCGACAGTCCGCAGACGGCGCTCCACCTCTCGGATGTGACGGTGGAGCAGGTGGGCGCGGACATACTCATCACGGGCTATCCGTGCGCTGAGGGGAGGTGAGGCGATGTTTACAGGAATCATAGAGGAGGTCGGCACGTTCGCGGGGCTCTCGGGCGGCAATATCTCCATCGGGGCGCAGCTCGTCCAGTCGGATGCGCACATCGGCGACAGCATTGCGGTCAACGGGATCTGCCTCACGGTGACATCGTTTGATACGCGCGGCTTCCGAGCGGCGGTCATGCCCGAGACCATGCGGCGCACTTCGCTCGCGGGACTCATGCGCGGTGCACCGCTCAATCTCGAGCGCGCGCTGCTCCCGACAATGCGGCTCGGCGGGCATTTCGTCAGCGGGCACATCGACGGCGTGGGCGAGATCAGAGAGCTGCACGAGGAGGGAAATGCAATTCTTATGACGGTTGCGGCAGATGATGAGATTCTGCGCGGCATCGTGGAGAAGGGATCGGTTGCGCTTGACGGCATCAGCCTTACAGTAGCGGCGGTGGGTGTGCGGGATTTTACTGTCAGTCTCATCCCACATACGCGCACGGTGACGAACCTTGGCGCAAAGCGCGTCGGCAGTCCGCTCAACATTGAGACGGACATCCTTGGAAAATATGCGCTGAAGCTGCTTGGCGGAGGAAAATCCGCCGCGAGCGGCTGCGGCATCACGCAGGAATTCCTCCTGCAAAACGGATTTTAGGAGAGATACTATGTCAGATTTTGCAACGATTGAACAGGCGATTGAGGACATCAAAAACGGCAAGATGCTCGTCGTCGTTGACGATGAGGATCGCGAGAATGAGGGCGACATCATCGTCGCCGCCGAAAAACTCACGCCCGAGCATATGAACTTTATGGCGACGCACGCGCGCGGGCTGATCTGCACGCCCATCGTCGGCAGCCGACTCGACGAGCTCGAGATCGGGCAGATGGTCGAGAACAACACGGACAACCACGAGACGGCGTTCACAGTCAGCGTCGATGCCTACGATACGACGACGGGCATCTCCGCATTCGAGCGCTGCCACACGGTAAAGATGCTCATCGACCCTGCGGCAAAGCCGTCGAGTTTCCGCCGCCCCGGGCATATCTTCCCCCTGCGCACGGTCGAGGGCGGCGTTCTGCGCCGCGCAGGGCACACGGAGGCGACCACCGATCTTGCTCGCATGGCGGGACTCTTCCCTGCGGGAATGTGCTGCGAGATCATGGCGGACGACGGTCATATGATGCGCACGCCCGAGCTGAAGGAATTTGCAAAAAAGCATGGGCTGAACATCATCACGATTGCGGATCTCATCGAGTTCCGCAAGCATACAGAGACGTTTGTTCATCGCATTTCGGATGTGGATTTCCCGAGCAAATACGGACATTTCCGCCTGCTTGCGTACGAGAACACACTCAACAAGCGCTGCGATCTCGCCGTTGTGAAGGGCGACGTGTGCGGCAAGGAGAACGTGCTCGTGCGCGTACACTCGGAGTGCCTGACGGGCGATGCGCTCGGCTCGATGCGCTGTGACTGCGGTGATCAGCTTGCGGCGGCGATGCGGCAGATCGAGGCGGAGGGCGAGGGTGTCGTCCTCTACGTGCGGCAGGAGGGACGCGGCATCGGGCTTGCGAACAAGATGCGCGCATATGCCTTGCAGGATCAGGGACGCGACACGGTGGAGGCGAACGTCGAGCTCGGCTTTGCGCCGGATCTCCGCGACTACGGGCTCGGTGCGCAGATCCTTGCCGACCTCGGGCTCACGACCATCCGACTCATGACGAACAACCCCGCCAAGCGTGCGGGACTTGAGGGCTACGGGCTGAAGATCGTCGAGCGCGTACCGATTGTCATGCACACGCACGAATTTGACCGCAAATACATGACGGTCAAGAAGGAAAAGATGGGGCATATGCTGACAGATGAGGAATTGGGAGGAAAATAAAATGGCAAACATAATCGAGGGCTACATCAGCGGAAAAGGGCGTAAATTCGGCATTGTCGCCGCGCGGTTCAACGAGTTCATCGTGGGTAAGCTCGTCAGCGGTGCGCTCGATACGCTCCACCGTCACGAGACGGCGGATGCGGACATCGATGTCGCGTGGGTGCCGGGCGCATTCGAGATTCCGCTTGCGGCAAAGAGAATGGCGGAGAGCGGCAAGTACGACGCCGTCCTCTGTCTCGGTGCGGTCATCCGTGGCTCGACGACGCATTACGATTACGTCTGCAATGAGGTATCGAAGGGCGTCGCGCAGGTCGGACTGCAGACGGGCGTGCCGACAATCTTCGGTGTCGTGACAACGGAGAACATCGAGCAGGCAATCGAGCGTGCGGGCACAAAGGCGGGCAACAAGGGCGCAGATGCGGCGATGGCGGCAATGGAGATGGCAAGTCTCCTCGGGAAGATGTGAGACGATGAAGATCGGAATACTCAGCGATACGCACGGGCATGAGGGCGCGTGGGTGCGCGCGTGCGAGAAGTTTTTCACGGGCGCAGACCTCATCCTCCACGCGGGCGACGTCGCCTACCACGGCCCGCGCAACCCGATGAAGCCGGACTACAACCCAATGGGGCTGATCGAGCGCATCAACGCCTCCGAGATCCCTGTCATCATCGCGAAAGGCAACTGCGATTCAGACGTGGATGCGAGCTGTCTCGAAGTGCCCCTTATGTCCCCCTATGCCTACGTCGTGCGGGAGGGGCGGCGCATCATCGTCACGCATGGCGACGCCGTCATGACCGATGCGGAGAAGGACGTGATGGCGCGGCATCTGAAAGCAGACCTCTTTATCAGTGGTCATGTGCACATCAACGTACTCGAAAAGCGCGGCAATACCGTCTTCCTCAACCCCGGCTCTGCCGCACTCACAAAGCGGCCCGACGGACGCAATACCGTCGCAGTCCTTGAGGACGGAACAATTCGGATTTTTGACATAGATACGGGCGAGGTTCTGCACGAACTCGCACTCGATTGGTAGACGAACGGAGGGCGAAAGATGAAGCCGACAGATCGCAGTTATCTCGAGGTCAACCTCCCGCCCTATTTGCAGCACGATATTGACGCGCTCCAGCAGGGACTAGCGCAAGACGTATTGTATCTCGACTGTCTGTTTGACGAACTGTACGGGTCGATCAATTCGGCGGAGTGGGATGACGAGATCACGCACGAGCAGGCGGCGTATCTGCGGGAAAAGTATCTGTGAGGAAACGCGATGATTGATTTTTCGACCTGTCAGATCGATCCGTTTCGAACATACGGCGGCGGGAATGGGAATAAAATAGGTGTCCTCTATGAAGGGGAGACCTATATGCTGAAATTTCCGCCCAAGGAAAAGACGAAGGTATATTATACGAATGCCTCGCTGAGTGAGTATCTCGCTTGTCACATCTACGAGTTCCTTGGAATGCAGGCGCAGGAAACCCTGTATGGCGTCTATCGCATACAGGGAAAGGAGACGTCGCCTGTAAGGATTTTACGGGCGACGGATTTCGGCTGATGGAGTTTGCAAAGCTGAAGAACGCCTGTATCGGCGGCAGCAGTGAGGATTCTTCTGGATATGCCACAGAGCTGGATGCCGTGCTTGAGGCGATTGATCGACAGGCACTCATTGATCCTGTTGCATTGAAAGAATTTTTCTGGGATATGTTCATCGTAGATGCCTATCTCGGAAATTTTGACCGACACAATGGGAACTGGGGGCTCCTCGTCAACGAGGAGCGACGTTTTGCACGCATTGCGCCCATCTATGACGGCGGTTCCTGTCTCTACCCGCAGATGCCCGAGGAAAAGATGGCAAAAATTCTGAGCAATCCGCGTGAGATCGACAATCGCATCTATGTCTTTCCGACGTCGGCGCTCAAACAGGATGGGCGTAAGATCAACTACTTTGATTTCATATCCTCACAAGTGAATCCCGATTGTACGGCGGCGCTTGTGCGGATTCTGCCGCATATTCACACGGATGAAATCAATGCATTTATCGAAAGTCAGGAATTTCTGTCTGCACAGCAGAAGGAGTTCTATTGTACAATGCTTGCGGCGCGCAAGGAAAAGATATTGAGTGCTGCGCGCGAAAGGATATAGTATGGATCAACTCATTAAGGCGACGGCGGCAGATGGTATGTTGCGCGCATATGCGGCGGTGACGACGGATGTCGTTGCCGAGGCGATGCGGCGGCACGGCTGCTACCCCGTTGCGGCGGCGGCACTCGGGCGCACGATGACGGGCGCACTCCTCTTTGCTGCGAATCTCAAGAACAAGGAATCCGTGACGATCAAGTTCAAGGGCGACGGGCCACTCGGCACGGTGACGGCGGACGCGACGGCAGACGGCTCGGTGCGCGGCTATGTCGATCATCCGCATGTCAATCTGCCGCTCAACGCACACGGAAAAATCGACGTCGGCGGCGGTATCGGGCGTGGCATCCTCTCGGTCACGCGCTTCACGGGGCTGAAAGAGCCGGTCACGGGCAGCGTCGACATCACAAACGGTGAGGTCGCAGAGGATCTCATCAGCTACCTCTACACCTCGGAGCAGACGCCGTCCTCGATCGGGCTAGGCGTCCTCGTCAGCCCCGAGCTGAAATGTCTCGGCGCGGGCGGCTTCTTCATTCAGCCATTGCCGGGTGCATCCGATGATGTGATTGACCGTCTCGAGGAGAACCTCAAGGGCATTTCCTCTGTCTCTCATATGGTGGAGGAGGGGCTGGACGCTGCGGTCATCATCGGGAAAATCCTCGGCGGTTTCGATGATGTAAAGATTCTCTCGACCACCGATCTCGCCTTTCGCTGCAACTGCTCGAAGAACTACATCACCGACCGTCTGCTGACGCTCGGCGAAGCTGATTTGCGGGCACTGTGCGACGACGGCGAGGCAGAGGTGAAATGCCATTTCTGCAACGAGGCTTATACGTTTGACAGCGAGGATCTGAGCGTCATCTACAATGTCGCGGCAAAGATGCGTGAGATGCGCGCACAAGAGGGGAAATGAGGAAGCAGGTGCGCCTCCTGCGCGAGAAATCGCTCCTCATCGACGGCATTCCGACTGAGATACGCTACAAGAATATCAAGAATCTCTACCTTCGTGTCTGCCCGCCTGACGGGCACATCGAGCTGAGCGTGCCGCAGCGGACGTCACAGAGGGAGATTGAGCACTTTGTCAGCCGCAGGCGCGCATGGATTGATGAGCGTCGGCGGCTGTTTTCTGTGCGTGCAGAGAAATCCGAGCCGCAGTATGTGGAGGGGGAGCGCATTCCGCTCTGGGGGACGGCATATCCCCTCGTTTACCGCCCACTCCTGCGCGGGAAGCCGTATGCTGAACGCGTGGAGAATCAGATTTTGCTCCATGTGTCCGAGGATACAGATGCTGACGTGTGCCGTGCGGCAATTATAGCGCTCTACCGCACGCAGCTTGCGGCGGCAATCGAGCGCGAAGCACCTGCGTGTGAGCAGATGGTTGGAAAGCACGCCTCCCTCTGGCGCATCCGTGCAATGAAGACGCGTTGGGGGAGCTGCAACGTCCGCACAGCAGCGATCACTCTCAATCTCGACCTCGCCCGCTATGATGTGCGCGCCCTCCGCTACGTTATCACGCATGAACTCACACATCTCTGGGTGCGTGGACACGATGCACGTTTTTACGCTCGTATGGATATGTATTTTCCGGACTGGCGTGAGGTGCGGAGGCGGTTGAATGAGTGGGCTCGCACAGAGGAAAATTGACAGCAAAAAAGAACGCCCCGCATGGAGCGTTCTTTTTTGCTGCTTTGTTTTATTTTGCCGCCCCAATCCGTTCCGCTTCCTCGGAGACGATCAGGCGCCCCGTGTGCACGTCGTAAATGTAGCCGTGAATCGTGATCGCGGCGGGCACGAGCGGATGATGGCGCAGACGGCTGACATCGCGCACGAGATTCTCCTCGATCGTCCCGCTGATCGGCATGAAGTCGATGTAATGCGCCTCGACGGCGTCGATTCCCTGCTTTGCCGCATCCGCCGCAAAGCGTGCCCGTGCCTCCTCGTTCGTGAAGCCCTGCATGCCGCAGTGCGTGTGCTGGATGATGAACCACTCATTTGTCCCCAGCATCTCGTAGGAGATGAGGAGGGAGCGGATCACATCCGCCGTGACGCGCCCGCCCGCGTTGCGGATCACATGCGCATCCCCCTCGAGGAGCCCCGCAAACTTTGCGGGATCGAGGCGGCAGTCCATGCAGGTGACGATGGCAAAGCGCCGCGCCGGATCGTGCGACAGCGCGCCCTTATCCCCAAACGCGGCGGCATAGCCCTCGTTCGCCGCCAGAATCTCGTTCACATTCGACATCACATCATCCCTTTCATACTTCCAAAGAAAAAACCGCCCGAACTGCGGACGGCTTCTTCTATGCGCTGATTGTTACACGGCACGCTCGACGTTGCCGGAACGCAGGCAGCGCGTGCACACATTGACGTGTTTGACCTCACCCTTCACAAGGGCGCGGACACGCTGAATATTCGGCTTCCACTTGCGTTTCGTCTTCACATGGGAGTGGCTCACATTGTTGCCGCTCATCGGCCCCTTGCCGCAGACCTCGCATACACTTGCCATTGCTACACCTCCTCGACGCGCACTTCACTCAAGTCGCGCGCAATACCGTGCTATTATACTATGATTCCCTCCATTAGGCAAGATGCAGAAAAAATTTTTTCAACGAGTATGGCTTGCGACTATGGGACGATAGTAGGATTTTATCGGTTAAAGATGAAAAACATTCAAGTTTTTCTTGATATTTGGAAAAAATGTAGTATTATATCTATAGAAGGAAAAATGTCTTTTACGGGGTGTGGTTATTTGTTTCGGACTGTGCGGACAGTTCGAGAAAGAGGGGGATTCGGATGATTTCATTGCTGGGAAAAACACGGCAAATCAATCGTCTGCTTCAGCGTTCGGAAAGCGTTGAGTATGACGGGATCTCGCGCGTGTTGAGCAATGTCCTTGAGGCGAACGTCTACATCACGGACGAGGGCGGCAAAATTTGCGGATATGCGCTCTTTGACGATGATGACGACCTCATGGTGAACGAAGCGATCGAGATGGGACAGTTCCCGAGGAAGTATGTCGACTGGCTCAATCGCTTGGAGGAGACGCACGCCAATATCCGCGTGGATGCGGACGGGGCGTCCTATGAAAAAGAGATGGCGGAGCTCTTCCGCGAGCAGAATATCGTCATCACACCAATCTACGGACCACGGCGCAGACTGGGGACTCTCGTTGTGGCAAGCGGCAAGAAAGAGTTCGGGGATCCTGACCTCCTGCTCTCGGAGTACGGCGCAACCGTAGTCGGTATGGAGATGCTGCGCGATGCGGCGCAGCGCAATGAGGTCGAGGCGCGTCAGCGCGAGGCGGTACGCATTGCGGTGGAAACGCTTTCGTACTCCGAGCGCAAGGCGGCGCACGCGATTCTGCAGGAACTCGCGAGTCAAGGGAAGTTCGAGGGCAGGCTGATCGCATCGCGCATTGCCGACGAGGCGAAGATCACGCGCTCGGTCATCGTCAACGCGCTCCGCAAATTCGAGTCCGCGGGCGTCATCGAGTCGAAGTCGCTCGGCATGAAGGGGACGTTCGTGCGCGTCACGAATTCCTACCTCATGGAGAAGCTGCCCGAACTCGAGGAGTACGCCTCCGATGTCCAGTGGGCAAACCTCGGCAGCGGTGTCAATCTCTGATAAAACGCTGATATTATAGCGCAAATAAAAGATGTTGACAACCGGAAAAAAATCTCATATAATTGCCTTCGTGAGTGTGCGGCGGATACCCCCGCGGGTAGTCCGCCGCGCTTCATGATATGTACGGCGCGTTGGTCAAGTGGTTAAGACACCGCCCTTTCACGGCGGCTTCACGGGTTCGAATCCCGTACGCGTCACCAAAGTTCGGCCCGGTAGTTTAGTTGGTTAGAATGCCGCCC
>NZ_ALKG01000073.1 GCF_000286455.1 Selenomonas sp. FOBRC6 | reverse complement strand
CTTTATACAAAAAGATGCGCTAAGATGGCGGCGCTGAATTTATCAGTGCTTCCTTAACCCTGCAGCGTCCGCATCAGGGCTTCTTTGTTTTCATGCGGTGTCGTGGTGGGACGGCCGAGATCGGCGCGTGAGCCAATTGCCGTGCGTATCTCCAGGAAGGAGAGCACATCAGCAGTTTGAAGTTCGCCGAGTGCATGTATAAGGTCATCCTTTGTGTCTGCCGTCTGTATCGCCTGATAGCCGAGGGCGGCAGCGATGGCGGGGAAGTTGACACTGTGCGCTGCCGTCGGTGCACCACCGACGCTCTCGTGTGCCTCGTTGTTGAGGAGGATGTGCACGAGATTCGGCGGGGCGGCTGCACCGATGGTTGCCATTGCCCCCATGTGCATGAGTGCGGCGCCGTCGCCGTCGAGCACGATCACACGCCGCTCTGGGCGGTGGAGTGCGATGCCAAGGGCGATTGCCCCCGCGTGCCCCATCGAGCCGACGGTGAGAAAGTCGTGTGCGTGATCCTCTCCACGCGCTTCGCGCAGTTCGAAGAGCTCGCGTCCCGTCTTGCCCGTCGTTGCAACAATGACAGCATCTCCTGCGGTAGACAGGATTGCTGCGATTGCCTCCTCGCGGCGCAGGGGGAATTCATTCGCATACTTGCGTTTCGGATAGGAGAGTGCTCCGTCGCGCACGAGAATTGCGCA
>NZ_ALKG01000072.1 GCF_000286455.1 Selenomonas sp. FOBRC6 | reverse complement strand
TGTCCACATGGTTGAGACGATCAACAAGTACATCCGCATTTCGCGGCAGCTCTTGCAGGAACTCGGGCGCGATCCCACGCCCGACGAGGTAGCGAAGCATATGGGGCTGAATACGGCGCGTGTGCGTGAGATCATGAAGATCGCGCAGGAGCCCGTTTCGCTCGAGACCCCGATCGGCGAGGAGGAGGACTCCCATCTCGGCGACTTTATCGAGGATGAGGCGGCGCTTGACCCCGCAGATGCAGCCTCGATGATGTTGCTCAAGGAGCAGATTGCCGACGTGCTGAAGACACTTGCGCCGCGTGAGGCGGAGGTTCTGCGTCTGCGCTTCGGACTTGAGGACGGTCGTTCGCGCACGCTCGAGGAGGTCGGGCAGAGCTTCGGTGTGACGCGTGAGCGCATCCGACAGATCGAGGCGAAGGCGCTCAGGAAGCTGCGGCACCCCGTGCGGCTGCGCAAGTTGCAGGGAAACATTGATCTTTGAGGTATGGTTTGCCTCACGAATAAACGATAGGAGGACAGCGTTATGACAGAGGGGACGGAGCAGCCAAAAGCGCCGGGCGCCGACATCATTGAACGCCTGCTTGCCAAGGGCAAGAAGAACGGCGGGACGCTGACATACGGCGAGCTCATTGACGCACTGCAAAAACAGGATATGTCCCCAGACGAAATGGACGATATGTACCAGCGCTTCAGCGACGAGGGTGTTGAGATCGTCGATGATGTGGCGGGTGCGACGGTGGAAGAACCCGTGGACGATGATCCGCCCGAGAAGGAAGAGGAGGTCGAGATCGACCTCACCGTGCCCGAGGGCATCTCGCTCGACGATCCTGTCCGCATGTACCTCAAGGAGATCGGTCATGTGCCGCTCCTGACGGCGGAGGAGGAGGTCGAGCTCGCACAGCGCATGGAGGCGGGTGACGAGAGCGCACGCCATCGGCTCGAGGAGGCGAATCTGCGCCTCGTTGTGAGCATCGCGAAGCGCTATGTCGGCCGTGGTATGCTCTTTCTCGACCTCATACAGGAGGGCAACCTTGGTCTTCTCAAGGCGGTCGAG
>NZ_ALKG01000071.1 GCF_000286455.1 Selenomonas sp. FOBRC6 | reverse complement strand
GCGTCGGCAGAGCGGATCTTTACGGTGAATTCAGTCGTACGGCGGGCGCGGATGCCATTCGTGAGAAATGGAAGGCGAATCTCGGTGTTCGCATCGAGTTCTAATCGTATACTATTTGAAACAAGAAAGGTCGAAGCAAAATGAAATCAGTATCGAAGAAGCAGCTGCGCCGCAAACTCCTCTGCGCCATCTTCGCGGGCGCACTCGCCGCCCCCCTTTGCCGCGCCGCACGCGTATGCGCTGCCCATCGAGGGCGCAAATGCCGCGACGAATGCGGGGGAGGCGAATATCTCCACGAGCGGCACGGTCATGGACATCGTGGGCAAGACCGACCACAATATTCTCAAATGGGAGGACTTCTCCATCAACTCGGGCGAGAAGGTGCGCTTTGACGGCGGCGCAAAGACGCGCGACTATCTGAACCTCGTCACGGGCGAGGGCGCGTCGAACATCTACGGTACGATCGAGGGCGGCAGGAACGTCTACCTCGTCAACCCGCACGGCATCCTCTTCGCGAAGGACTCGCAGGTGAATACGGGTGCGCTCTACCTCTCGACGGCGAATCCCGCTGACATTGCCACAGCGACGAACACCTTCAAGGCAAACGGCACAAGCCCCCTCTCTGCGACCGCACAGACGGGCGACGTGCTGAACCTCGGTACGGTAAAGGCGAGCAAACTCTACATTGAGGGCAAGAACGTCAAAGTCCTCAACACGGATGCTGTAACGGACACAAACGGCACGGCGCTCACGGGCAGCGCGGTCAAGATCCGCAGCGAAGAAACGCCGCATATCGGCTACGATGTCGGGCATAAAACGACGGAGAACATCGACGTGAACGGCGCAGCGACGCCGTATCAGGTTTTCGACTACGCGAGCACGAATGCCGACCATCACAAGGCATCTGCAAGCGCACGCGGGTGGGATGTGGCGAACCTTGGCGGCACGGCGCATCCGGACTATGACTATATGCGCGTGCATACAGTCTACGACCTGCAGAATATCAACGCGAAGCTGGATGGCAGATACATCCTCGCGGGCGACATCGACGCAGGTGTCACAAATACATGGAACAGGACTTCGAACGGCATAGAGGGCTTCCTTCCGATTGGAGAAGATTATCGCACGAATTTTACGGGACAATTCGACGGCGTAGGGCACACGATTACAAGGCTTCATATCCGTCGGAAGAACGTAGGCACTCTCGGGCTGTTTGGCTATGTCACCACGGCACGCATTGAGAATCTCTCCCTTGTGGACGGCGATGTGGAAGGGGACTATTCGGTCGGCGGCATTGTGGGATATGCAGAAGACACTGTGATTCGGAACGTCTCATACGCCGGCAGGGTCGTTGGGAAGCAGGACGTCGGCGGCATTGTGGGATATGCGTCGGGCGGCAGCATTCAGAATGCATGGAATACGGGCGCGGTCGGAGGAAGGGATGCGAATGCTGGCGGCATTGTGGGACGAGCAACGGACGCTGCTGTGATTCAGAATGTCTGCAATACGGGCACTGTCACCATAGTGCAAGAGAATGCTGGCGGCATTGTAGGAGGTATAGCGAACAGTACCCTTCAGCATGTATGGAATACGGGGACGGTCACAGGGTCTAGGAATGTCGGCGGCATTGTGGGAGTGACGTACGGCGGTACCGTTCGCCATGCCGTATGGAAGACGGACAGCGCAGGGCAGGCAGTCGGCTCATCCATCAATGGGGCTGTCGTGACGACGGATGTCAAATTTGCTGCCGAGGCGGATATGAAGCTGGCGGCGACATACACGGATTGGAAGGACGCGCACGGCAATGCCATCGTTGCGACCGAGGGCGGCAAGGGTACGCCGTGGCGCATCTACGAGGGCAAGACCACGCCCATGCTCACGGCACTGATGAAGGGCACGAAGCGACTTGAGAAGACCTACGACGGCAAAACATTCGGGGACGGGGACGCGCACATCCTTTCGGATACTCCCCTTGAGAAGAATGTCGGTACACGCGATGCGCGCGGCATCTACAGTGATGCGTTCGGTTATGACCTCATCGGCAGCACATACAGGATTGCGCCGCGCGTGCTGACCATGAGCGGCGTCGCGTCGCAGACGAAGACCTACGACGGCAATACGAATGCTGACGCCACGCAGTTCCACGCGACGCTGAATAACGTCGTCACGGGTGAGGAGAGCCTTGTCACGGCGACCGCCAGAGGCGCGGCATACAACAGCAAGAATGTTGCAACGGCAAGCAAGGTCACCTACACGGGGCTTGCGCTCACGGGCACGGGAGCGGCGAACTATACCGTCGCCACGACCGCAGAGGGCGCGGGCACAATCACGGCGCGTGCGCTGACCCTCGGCACAGTCGCGGCGCAGACGAAGACCTACGACGGCACGAGAGCCGCAGACACAGCGAAGTTCAGCGCGACACTCACCAATGCCATCACGGGCGACAGCGTAACGGCGACCGCCACAGGCGCGACATACAACAGCAAGGATGTCGCGGGGGCAAATACGGTCAATTACACGGGGGTTGCGCTCGGAGGAGCGGATGCGGGGAACTACAGTCTCGCCGCAGTAGCTGCACAGGGCACGGGTACGATTACGCGCCGTGCGCTGACATTTGATGCAGTCGCGGCACAGACGAAGATCTACGACGGCAATACGAACGCAGACGCCGCACAGTTCAGCGCGACGCTCGGCAATATCGTTGCGGGCGAGGAGAACAGCGTGTCGGCGACCGCCGCAGGTGCAGAGTACAACGACAAGAACGTCACGGCGGCAAATGCAGTCAGCTACACGGGAGTCGCGCTCACAGGTACAGGCGCGGGGAACTACAGTATCGCCGACACCGCGCAGGGCAAAGGCACAATCACGAAGCGTGCATTGACCCTTGGTACAGTCACAGCACAGACAAAGATCTACGACGGCACGACTGCGGCAGACGCAGGGAAGTTCAGCGCGGCACTCACCAATGCCATCGCGGGCGACAGCGTGGCGGCGACCGCCACGGGTGCGGCGTACAACAGCAAGAATGTCGCGGCGGCAAGCACCATTGGCTACACAGGTGTCGCCCTCTCAGGTGCGGATGCGGGGAATTACAGTCTTGCTGCGACGACGGCGCAGGGAGCGGGCACGATCACGGCGCGTGAGCTGACCCTTGGCACAGTCGCGTCGCAGAGTAAGACCTACGACGGTACGAGAGCCGCAGACGCATCGAAGTTCAGTGCGGCACTGAACAATGCCGTCGCGGGGGATAATGTAACGGCAGCCGCTGCAGGTGCGACGTACAATGACCATAATGTCGCTACGGCAAGCACCATTGACTACACGGGTGTCTCACTCGGAGGTTCGGACGCAGGGAATTACAGTCTCGCCGCCACAGCAGCGCAGGGTGAGGGCAGGATAACGCCGAAGGAGCTGAATCTCGCGCTCACGGGCGGCGCACGCTTTGACAAGACGTATGACGGCACGGCAAACGTCGCGCAGTCGCTCACGAAGGGGACGAACTACAATCTCAACGGCTTTGTCACGGGCGAGGGCACGGACATCGAACTCTCTGCCGTCACAGGAAAATACGCCGACAAGAACGCCGCCGCAGACAAAGCCGTCACGTTCGACGGACTGACGCTCACAGGCACGGGCGCGGGCAACTACACGCTCGACAAGAATGCGCTCACGGGCATCGGCACGATTGCGCCGCGTACGCTGACGCTCGGCACGGTGGCGGGGCAGACGAAAACCTACGACGGAAATACATTGGCAGACGCATCGAAGTTCGGCGCAGTGCTGAATAATGTCGTTGCGGGTGACAGCGTAACGGCGACTGCCACGGGCGCGGCGTACAACAGCAAGAACGTCGCTGCGGCACATCGCATTGACTACACAGGCGTCGCCCTCGCGGGTGCGGATGCGGGGAATTACACGCTCGCCGCGACCGCCGCGCAGGGCACAGGCACAATCGCGCACCGCGACCTCACGCTGACCGCCGACGCGCGGAGCATTGTGCAGGGTGAGGCACTTCCCTCCTTTACGGGACGTGCGGACGGCTTTGCGGACGGTGAAGATGCGTCCGTATTCGGTCCGGGGGGTATCACCTTTGGAACGTCGGCCGCCAATACCAACACGCCGGGCGGCTACGGAATTATTGGCCGCGTTGGGGGCGTCAGTGATGGTGTTTTCGGCAACTACCGCATTGGGCAGGCGGCGGGCAACGCGACTGCCTTAACCATCCATGCCGCAGCACTGCCGGGTGGACT
>NZ_ALKG01000070.1 GCF_000286455.1 Selenomonas sp. FOBRC6 | reverse complement strand
GGAAAAGCAGGAACTCCTGCGCGCGGGGCTGCTGCGTCTGACGGAACACCATAGAGCGCAGTGCGCGCCCTATGCGCGCATGATGGAGACGGTCGGCTTTTCCGCCGCATATGTCCACTCGGTGGAGGATGTGCCGTTTCTTCCTGTACGCCTCTTCAAGGAGATGGAGCTGCGGAGCGTTGCGGAGGAGGATGTGTTCAAGACGATGACCTCGTCGGGGACGACGGGGCAGCAGGTGTCGAAGATCTTCCTCGACCGCACGACGGCGACGAATCAGCAGAAGACGCTCGTGCGTATCGTGTCAGAGATGACAGGAAGTGCACGTTTGCCCATGATAATTATTGACTGCCCTTCCGTCATAAAAAACCGTGCCATGTTCTCGGCGCGCGGCGCGGGAATCCTCGGTTTCTCGATGTTCGGGCGAAAGAAGCTCTACGCGCTGAATGACGCGATGGAGCTGCAGCTTGACGAAATCCGTGCCTTTCTAAGGGAGCACGCAGGGGAGCGCATCCTGCTCTTTGGATTCACCTTCATGGTTTGGCAGCACTTTTACAAGGCATTAAAGGCGGCGGGGGAGCATCTGGATCTCAGCAATGCCGTGCTCATTCATGGGGGCGGTTGGAAGAAGCTCGCTGCCGAGGCGGTAGAGCCTGCGGCATTCCGCGCGGCGCTGTGCGAGGTCTGCGGAGATATAGAGGTTGCGGACTACTACGGCATGGTCGAGCAGACGGGCTGCATCTATCTTGAATGTGAAGAGGGGCATCTCCATGCGAGTACGTACTCCGATGTGATCGTGCGCCGTCCGCTCGACTTCTCTCCTGCATCCGTCGGCGAACGCGGCATCCTCGAGGTCGTTTCGCTTCTGCCGGAGTCATACCCCGGTCATGCACTCCTGACGGAAGACGAGGGCGTCGTGCTTGGCGAGGACGATTGTTCGTGCGGGCGCAAGGGGAAGTATTTCAAGGTGCTCGGCAGGCTGAAGCACGCGGAGCTGAGGGGGTGCAGTGATACCTATGCAGCAGCATTTTGATTCCGTGATCTACGTACTTGGCAGTGCGGAGATCGAGGCGCAGATGAAAAATGCGCCCCCTCTTCCTATCTTTTCGGAGGAGGCGTGTGCCTTTCTTGCTGCGCTTTCGGCAAGGATTCTTGCGGATGTGGAGGCAAAAGCATATCCCGATGTTGTGACGCTCGGCTTTTGGTGCCGCCCCGCCTCGATTCACCGTATGCAACATAATTATGACGCGAAAGAAAATCGTCTCGGGCGCGGTATTGTCTTTCACGTTGGACCATCGAATGTGGCGGTGAACTTCGCCTACTCGTGCATTGCGGCGTTTCTTGCGGGCTGTGTAAGCATCGTGCGCCTGCCGTCGAAGGATTTCCCGCAGGTTGCGCTGCTCTGTCGTCTCTTTTCGGAGACGCTGGCGGAATTCCCGGCGCTCGTGCCGTACTTTCTCTTTGTCCGCTATGGGCATGAACAGGATGTGAACGCACATTATACGCAGATGGCGCAGACGCGTGTCATCTGGGGTGGCGATGCGACGATTGGAGAGATCCGCCGCATCCCGCTTCCACCGCGTGCGAACGAGATCACATTTGCCGACCGCCATTCGATTGCCGTGCTCGATGCGGATGCCTATCTTGCGGCGTCGGACAAGGAACGCATTGCGCAGGATTTCTACAACGACACCTACCTCAGTGACCAGAATGCCTGCACCGCGCCGCATTTCATCATCTGGATCGGTACGGAGATAGCGGCGGCACAGGAAGTATTTTGGACTACCTTGCATGAACTTGTGCGGACACGCTACATGCTGCAAGCCGTCCAAGTGGTGGACAAGCTGACGCAGGTCTATCGGCTTGGTGCGAGCTGCGAAGGTCGGCAAGTCCCCATGCCCGATAATCTTATTACGCGCGTCCGTGTGGCGCATCTGACGGAGGAGCTTTCCGCATATAGGGGGGGCAGCGGCTTCTTCATCGAATATGATGCGAAGGAACTTTCGGAGATACGTCCGCTCTGCGGGCTTTCGTGCCAGACCCTGTCATATTACGGTATCGATCGGGACACGCTTTTGCAGGAAATTCTCGCTATGCGTCCCGCAGGTGTTGACCGCATTGTGCCGATTGGGCGAACGATGGACTTTGCGCTCGTATGGGACGGCGTCGATCTCATTCGGACGATGAGCCGTGCGATCACGGCGGTCTGAGCGATAGGAGCTCGAAGTGAAATGATAGGGGAGGAGCCACTTATGAATGACAAGAAAATTGCCGTCATTGCGCAGTGTGAGGCGAATGGCGTCTCTGCCATACGCCCGTACCTCGATGCGATCGATGTGCCGCAGGGCTATGCGGTGGAGCTGATCGAGGTGCTCTCCGGCGGGAATGTTGCAGATACCTATCAGCGCGCGATGGAGCAAAGCGACGCGAAGTATAAGGTCTACCTGTCGCCCGGGAGTATTCTGCTCCGACTGAATTTCTTCGAGGAAATGCTCCGCATATTTACACAAGATCCCGCGATCGGTATCATTGGACTCATTGGAGCAAAGCAGCTCTCGACAACTGGGCTGATCGCAAATAGTGCTGTCATCCACGGAAGGCTGTTGTATACTGATGACAGCGCCTTTCGTGGAGAGAACATCGAGGGCGACATGGAGGAAGTTATGGTGGTGAGCGGTGATCTCATCGCCACGCAGTATGATGTTCCATGGCGAGGGGAGCTGTTTCATGGCAGCTCTTTTGTTGCAGAAGCGCAGTGTATCGAATTTCGTCGCGCGGGCTATCGTACCGTTGTGCCACATCAGGACGAGGCATGGCTGCTCACCAGCGCACAGGGAACACCGTGTGATGAGGTGAGCTGCGAAGCATTTCTCGATACATATTCAGCGGATATTTACCCGCTTGTGTCGATCATTATTCCGACGTTCGAGCGCCCGCACTACTTCCGCCTCGCGCTTGAAAGTGTACTTGCCCAGACATATCGTAATTTGGACATCTTCATCACAGACAACTCGCATAATACGGAGACGGCGGAGATGATACACCGCGATTTTTCGGATGACCCGCGCATTCAATACGAGCATCATCCCTCCTATGGGTTGGTGGAAAATTGGACGCGCGCCCGCAGCTACGACAACCCGAATGCGGTGTATGTCAACTGGCTGATGGATGACGACCTCTTCATGCCGGATAAGATTGCCCTCATGATGGACGCGTTCTTTGCGCATCCTGACCTCAGCATTGTCACATCGTATCGCGAGTGCATCGATGCGAATGGAAACAAGCTGCCGGATATTTCCTCGACAAAACCGATTGCTCAGGAGGCCACAAAATTCAATGGCGAGGAGATTGGAACGGCAATTCTCACGCATATGACCAATTTTATCGGTGAACCGACTACGGCATTACTCAGAAAAGAGTTTCTGCTCGATGGTCATGATTTGGGCTTTTCGGGCAAGGAAGGAAAATACCACATATCGGATTTTCCCACATGGCTTCGCCTGCTTGGCCAAGGAAATATGATGTATTTTCCGACACCCCTGAGCAAATTTCGTATGCATAAGGGAAATGATCAACTGCGGTATAAGACCCAGATCTATGGGTTCATTTGTTGGGCACTGACCATTCGGGAGGTGATTGAACGCAATGAGTACCTCCATGACCTAAACACACGGCGAAAGACCATTGCGCAATGGTTGAGTACGGCGGGACACATTTTCTGTATTGCAACAATGGTTCCGGAGGTTTGGGAGGAAACGGAATTTCATGATTTCCTGTGTGTTTTTGCAGGGATGTCGGAGGCTCTTCAGAATGATTGCCGGATTGATTTTGCAATCGACACGTCACTCGTATTGCAGATGGATGAAGGCTGACGATTTTGCTCAATGGGAGGTGGAGATATTTCGATGTGCACGCGGGTATTGGTCGTTCTCGGTGGCGATCTGGACGAGGAGCTTGTTCCACTTTACAGACGTGCGGAAGAGGAGGGCGCGCTTTCGATTGTCGGCTATGCGAGACCGACGGAGCGTGGGCTTTCCTTTGAGGGAATGGACGGAGAGGTAAGTGTGCAGCGTGTGCTGCTTTCCTGCACCAAACTCTTTGGCATGGTTTCCTACCTCCAGAGATATTGTCCAGAGATTCCGCGCGCGGCATTGTTGGACGGGCGCGTTTTTCGAATACCAGGGCTCGATGTAGGGCGGCTCTTTCAGGAAAATATCGCCTATGCACCGCTGCAAGCGAAACTTGAGGCGGACAATGAGGAAACATTTTTGGATGTGACGCGAGCGGAGATTCCACGCGTTTACTCGTATGGTCTGCGTACGGTCTCACTCGGCGCAAAGAGCTATTGCGGCATACGCATCGAATGGGGCTATCGAGGCGGCGTACAGGAGATCCGCATTGGGAACTATACCTCCTTTGGTCCTTATGTCATCCTTGAAGTCGGCATGAACAACCAGCACGACTACCGCCGTGTCACAACCTATGATCCGGGCTGCATGGACTTCGATTCAGAGGATTGGTGTGCGCGTCTGGGATATAAGCATTTTGGCGGTGGTATTCACGTCGGCTCGGATGTATGGGTGGGGCGCGGCAGCCATCTGAAAGCGGCTGGTGACAGTGGTATTCTGACAATCGGGGATGGCGCCGTCATTGCGGCAGACAGTGTCGTTGTCAAGGATGTGCCGCCCTATGCCATTGTGGGCGGTAATCCTGCGCGTGTGATCAAATATCGTTTCCCGCCGAATGTTATTGAGGCACTTTTGCAACTGCGGTGGTGGGAGTGGCCGATCGAAAAGATCCATGAGAATTTGCAGGAAATGAACGATCCAATCGCGTTTTTGAAGAAGCATGGAATGAGCTGAGCTTATCACGTACGTACATATTAGATAGAGTGGAGGCAGGGCATGAGCATCATGGTGACGCGGTCGTCGATGCCGCCGATGGAAGAGTACATCGCAGAGATTCAGGACATTTGGCAGTCGCGATGGCTGACGAATATGGGGGCCAAGCATCAGGCGTTTCAGGCTGCGCTTCAGGAATACATGCGGACGGAGCATGTCGAGTTGCTTGTCAATGGACATATGGCTCTGGAGCTTACGCTTCAGGCGATGAATCTCACGGGCGAGGTCATTACGACGCCGTTCACGTTCGCCTCTACGACGCATGCCATCGTGCGCAATCATCTGACGCCAATCTTTTGCGACATCAACCCAGATGACTACACGATGGATGCAGGCAAGCTTGAGGCGCTGATTACCGACCGTACCTCCGCGATAGTTCCCGTCCACGTCTACGGAAATGTCTGTGCGGTGGAGGAGATCGAACACATTGCAAAGAAGTACGGCGTGAAGGTGATCTACGATGCGGCACACACCTTTGGTGAGACGTATAAGGGGCGTGCCGTTGCGGACTACGGTGACGCTTCCTGTCTGAGCTTTCACGCAACAAAGGTCTTCCACACCATTGAGGGGGGCGCTGTCGTCTACCACGACGCGGATCTTGGGCAGAAGATTTGCGATCTCAAGAACTTCGGCATTCGCGATGCGGAGTGTGTCAATGCGGTAGGATCAAATGCAAAGATGAATGAATTCTGTGCAGCAATGGGGCTGTGCAATCTGCGTCATGTAGATGACGATATCGTGCAGCGTAAAAAGGTCGCAGAGCGCTATCGTGAGCGTCTGGAAGGCGTGAGCGGCGTGCAGCTGAACCCAATCCGCACGGATGTTGCGTTAAACTATGCCTATTTCCCTGTCGTATTCCATGAAGAGGAATTCGCTAGTACGCGCAACGATGTATTTGATGCGCTGCAGCGTGCGGGTATTTACAGCAGAAAGTATTTCTATCCACTGACGAATACATTTGACTGTTTTCACGGGAAGTATGATGTGGAAAAAACGCCAGTTGCGCGCTATGTTGCAAAGCGCGTCTTGACCCTGCCGCTCTATGCGGAGTTGGAGATAGAAATGGTGGATCGAATTTGTGACGTAATATTTTCCTGCGCTGCGTCGTAATTGGGGGTATAACGGCGCATAGCTAACCTGAGATTTCCTTTTACCTTTCATTTCATAGGATAGCGCTTGACAATGGTCAAATTCGCATATAATATGACCACATAGGAGGAAGTCACATGACAGCATTAGCCGAAAATATCCGTCCCTCGGCGGATTTGCGCAGCAGATACAGTGAGATTTCTCGTCAGTGTCGGGATGAGCGGACAGCCGTCATCATCACAGTGAACGGGCGAGGAGACACCGTGTCGCTCGGATATGAGCAGTATCAACAGATGAAGGCGCGGATTGAACTTCTCGAAACCCTTGGCGAAGCGGAGGAAGATGTGCGCCGCGGTCGTGTTGCTCCCCTGCAGGAGAGATTTGATGCGCTTCGCGCCGAGCTGCTCACGAGGGAATCATAGTGTCCTATCAGATTCTGTGCCCTTCATATTTTCTCCTTGACAGAATTCATCCTTATCGATATAATGTCTAAGTGTCGCGTTCGGCGGCATAGGAAGATCACATGCGGAAGTAGCTCAGTGGTAGAGCACCACCTTGCCAAGGTGGGGGTCGCGAGTTCGAGCCTCGTTTTCCGCTCCATCTTTCGGCGACATAGCCAAGTGGTAAGGCCGAGGTCTGCAAAACCTTTATCCCCAGTTCGATTCTGGGTGTCGCCTCCAATATGAAATGCGGTCTGGAAGGATTTCTTCCAGACTTTTTTACTGTATAAAGGTGAGAGGGAACGAATGCGGGGACGGTACAAAATCCTTGTCTATGGATGTCAGATGAACATCGCGGACGCCGAGCGCATGGAGGGACAGCTGCAGGGGGCGGGCTACATGAGGACAGAGGAGACGGCAGATGCCGACATCATCCTCATCAACACTTGCTGCGTGCGCGAGACAGCAGAGGACAAGGTGTATGGGAAGATCGGCGAGATCAAGAAGATCAAGGAGAAGAACCCAAAGCTGATCTTCGGCATCGCGGGCTGCATGGCGCAGAAGGAGGGCGATAACCTCATGCGCCGCGCACCGCATATCGACTTCGTGCTCGGCACGGGCAAGGTGCAGGAACTCACGCGCATTATCGCCGAGATCGCGGCGGAGCATACGTCCGTTGTGGATGTGGCGCTCTCTGACAGCGAGATTGCGGAGAATCTGCCCGTTGCGCGCGGCGGCAAGTTCTCCGCGTGGGTGCCGATTATGTACGGCTGCAACAACTACTGCACCTACTGCATCGTCCCCTATGTGCGCGGACGTGAGCGCAGCCGCTCGCCGGAGGAGGTCGTTGCGGAGGTGCAGCGCGCCGTGGCGGAGGGCTATCGCGAGGTGACGCTCCTCGGGCAGAATGTGAACTCGTACGGCAAGGATCACAAGGCGGCGGACTTCGCCGACCTCCTGCGCATGGTGGACGAGGTGGAGGGCATTCGCCGCGTGCGCTTCATGACCTCGCACCCGAAGGACATCGGCGACAAGCTGATCGACACGATCAAGAACGGCACGCATATCTGCGAGCACATCCATCTGCCCGTGCAGTACGGCAGTAGCCGCATTCTGAAGGCGATGAACCGCGGCTATACGGTGGAGAGATACCGCGAGCGTGCGCTGCGCGTGCGCGAGTCGCTGCCCGAGGCGAGTCTGACGACGGATCTCATTGTCGGGTTTCCGGGCGAGACGGACGAGGACTTTGCCGAGATGCTTTCGTTCCTGCGCGATATGCGCTATGACTCGGCGTATACCTTCCTCTACTCAAAGCGCTCGGGCACACCCGCCGCAACGATGGCGGAGCAAGTCCCTGATGATGTGAAGCACGAGCGTCTGAACGCACTGATGGAGGCGCAAAACACGATCAGCCGCGAGATCAACGAGCAGCTTTTAGGGCGCACGCTTGAGGTGATGGTCGAGGGTGCGAGCAAGAATGACCCGACTGTTTGGAGCGGACGTACACGCACGAACAAGATTGTGCTGTTCCCGCACGGAGCGGAGCAGGAGGGCGACTTCGTGCAGGTGCGCGTGACGCAGCCGCAGACATGGGTGCTGAAGGGCGAGATCGTTCATTGATTACGATGTGAGCCCTACGCGAACACCTCGTTACGCAAGTGATCGCACGCTTATTCGCCTAAATACCTGCGAATTCCAAACGCGCTTCGCTTGAACGAATAAAATTCGCAGGGGGCGAAACGCGAGCTTTTCTCACTTGCTTCACTAGGGTTCGCTCAGGGCTTCACATCATGTACACACCGCACACTCACAAAGCCTCCCCTGCCACAGCGGGGGAGGTGGCACGCGTCAGCGTGACGGTGGGGGCGCTTTGAACAATGCACTGTTATTTTCGTTTTTATCGCATAATTTAGGAGGTTCGTTATGGACGCGCAGAACGTCACGCCGATGATGCAGCAATATCTGAGCGCAAAAGAGGCGCATCCGGGCGAACTGCTCTTCTTTCGCCTCGGGGACTTCTACGAGATGTTCTTTGACGATGCAAAAATTGCGGCAAAGGAACTCGGGCTGACGCTCACAAGCCGCAGCGGCGACCTCGATAAGAGCCCCATGTGCGGCGTGCCCTATCACGCGGCGGACAGCTATATTGCGCGTCTTGTCGCAAAGGGCTTCAAGGTCGCGATCGCCGAGCAGATCGGCGACCCAAAGGCAAAGGGGTTGACGCACCGCGAGGTGGTAAAGGTCGTCACGCCTGGCACTGCCCTCTCAGATGAGGTGCTGCGTGACGCCGCCAACATCTACATCGCACTCCTGCATGACTGCGGTGATGGGAAGTTCGTCCTTGCAGGCGCGGATATCTCGACGGGCGAGGCATTCTATGCCTCCTACACAGGGGAGACTGCGGCGCAGCAGATCATGGATGAACTCTATCGCCGCATGACGGCGGAGCTGCTCTTTACGGAGGACTTCTCTCTCTCCGACACCGTCCGTGTCTTCCTCACGCAGCGCCTCCCGCGCTGCGCCGTTTCTACGGTCACGGCGGAGGCGGACGGTGTGCTCCTCACGCAGCATTTCACAGCGGCGGAGATTCCGTCGGATGCGGGCGCGCAGATGGCGGTCGAGACGCTTCTGCGCTATCTGCACGATACCGTCCGAACGGATCTCTCGCAGATCAATCGCCTTTCCTTCCTCGATACGCGCGAGACGATGCAGCTCGACACCTACACGCTGCGCAACCTTGAGATCACGCGTAGCCTACGCGACGGCGGCAAGAAGAATACGCTCTTCGATGTCCTCGACTTTACGCGCACGCCGATGGGGACGCGCCTCCTGCGCGCGTGGCTCGAGCATCCGCTGCTCACGCCGCACCGCATTGAAGCGCGCCTTGACGCTGTGGCGGAACTCGTGGAGAATGCAGGGCTGCGCGGTACGCTGCGCGAGCAGCTGCGCTCGGTCTACGACTTCGAGCGTCTCTTGACGCGCATCGAGACACAGACGGCGAACGCGCGCGACCTCGTCGCCCTGCGTGTCTCGCTCACCGCGCTTCCCGCCGTGCGCACCGCACTCGGCAGTACGGCGAGCCGCCTCCTGATGCGTGCGGCTTCTTCGATTCAGACCTTTGATGCCCTGCGCGACAGCCTCGAACGCGCGATTGTGGACGAGCCAGGGCTGTCCGTGCGCGAGGGCGGTATCATCCGCGCGGGCTACGACGCAGCGCTCGACGAGCTGCGCGCCTTTTCTCACGACAGCAAGAGCCTCCTGCAGGAGATGGAGGAGCGCGAGCGCACGCGCACGGGCATCAAGACGCTCAAGATCGGCTACAACAAGGTGTTCGGCTACTACATCGAGGTGCGTCACAGCGGGCGCGACCAAGTACCCGACGACTACATCCGCAAGCAGACGCTCGCGAACACGGAGCGCTTCATCACCGAGGAGCTGAAGGACTTCGAGGCGAAGATTCTCGGTGCAGAGGAGAAGATCACTGCGCTGGAGTACCATATCTTTACGACCCTGCGCGACGAGGTCAAGGCACAGCTCGTGCCCATCCAGAACGTCGCGCGGGCGATTGCGCGCGTCGATGTCCTGCAGAGCCTCGCCGAGGCGGCGGCATCGTATCGCTACGTTCGCCCGAAGGTGACAGCGAACGGGACAATCCTAATACGGGACGGACGTCACCCACTTGTGGAGCGGATTCTTGAGCGGGAGATTTTCGTCCCCAATGACACGGAACTCAGCCACGGCGGCACGGAGACCATGCTCATTACAGGGCCGAATATGGCGGGAAAATCCACCTATATGCGGCAGGTCGCGCTCCTCACACTCATGGCGCAGGTTGGCAGCTTCGTCCCCGCGCGCACAGCGGAGATCGCACCCGTCGACCGCATCTTCACGCGCATCGGTGCGAGTGATGACCTCGTGAGCGGACAGAGCACCTTCATGGTGGAGATGAACGAGGTCGCCCAAATTTTACGTGAGGCGACGCGCGATAGCCTTGTCATCCTCGACGAGATCGGGCGCGGCACGAGCACGTTCGACGGCATGAGCATTGCGCGTGCGGTCGTGGAGCACATTGACACACGTATCCATGCAAAGACGCTCTTTGCGACGCACTACCACGAACTGACGGAGATGGAGAACGAGCACATCCGCAACTACTGCATTGCTGTACGCGAAAAGGGGAAAAATGTCGCATTCCTGCGGCGCATCGTCGCGGGCGCGGCGGACAAGTCCTATGGTATCCACGTCGCGCGGCTCGCGGGACTGCCCGCGAAGGTGACGGCACGCGCGGAGGAGATTCTGCACGCACTTGAGCAAAAGGAAGCTGCAAGTACGGCAGCTGAGATACCCGCCGCAAGCACGCAGGAAACGTCGCCCGACGCGATGGCGTCGCTCTTTGCGGACGGGACGCTCGCGGAGCTGCGGACACTCGATGTGATGACCATGACGCCGCTCGAGGCGATGAACACACTCTATCGCCTGCAGGAGCAGGCACGGAAGGAGGCAGGAGAGGCATGACGCGGATTCACGTACTGGACGATACGACCATCAACAAGATCGCGGCGGGGGAGGTCGTGGAGCGTCCTGCTTCCGTCGTGAAGGAGCTGGTCGAGAACGCGATGGATGCGGGCGCGACCGCCGTCGAAATCGAAATCATGGGCGGCGGCGTCAGTTTCATCCGCGTGACGGACAACGGGCGCGGTATGACGCGCGAGGATGCAGAGACCGCGATCCTGCGCCACGCGACGAGCAAGATCACATCCGTCTCCGACCTGCAAACGGTTGCGACCCTCGGCTTTCGCGGCGAGGCGCTGCCGACGATTGCCTCCGTCTCGCGTTTCTTGCTCCTCACGCGGCAGGCGTCGGACGATCTCGGCACCCGCGTGGACATCCTCGGCGGCAAGACGCCTGAGATTGAGGACGCGGGCTGCGAGATCGGCACAACCGTGCGTGTGGAGGATCTTTTTTTCAACACACCTGCGCGCAAGAAATTTCTCAAGACGAATACGACCGAGGCGGGCAAGATCAGCGACTACGTGATCCGCCTCGCGCTCTCGCGTCCCGACATCGCATTTCGCTTCATCAACAACAACCGCCTCACCATCATGACGGCGGGCGACGATTCCCTGCGCCGCACGATTGAGAGCATCTACGGGCGCGACGCGGCGGGCGCACTCATCCCGCTTGATTTTGAAGACGGCGACGCGGAGATTCGGATTACGGGATACATCTCAAAGCCCTCGCTGATCCGCAGCAGCCGTGCGTGGCAGACCTACATCGTCAATGGGCGCACGATACAGAACCGTGCGATTGCAAAGGCAATTGACAATGTATACCGTGCGCTCGTGCCGAAGATGGGCTTCCCGCTCGCCGTCCTGCGCATCGAAGTCCCGCAGCGGACAATCGACGTGAACGTGCATCCACAGAAAACGGAGATGAAATTCGAGGACGAGGGGCGCATCTTCAAGGCGGTGTATAAGACCGTCCTCGACGCGATCCGCAGCGCGGCGGGGGAGACGGCGGCGATCGCGGCAGCGGTCGAAAAACCGAGCGTTCACTACGAAGCTGTCCCTCTGAACGTCGGTACAGGAATGAATACGGGGGCACACGGGGCGTTTGCCGCAGCTTCCCCACAGATGAATACGCCGCCCGCAGCGTCCCCCTCCACTCACAACTATGCCATGCCGCCCATCCGTCCGCAGACCGTGCATGAGGCACTGCAATGGCGCGGGCAGAGCATCGACCTGCGTGCGGCACAAGATGCAGTTGGTGCGGCGCGCATGGAGGAGCGCGACACACTTGCGGCGGCATCATCGGCAGAGAACACAGGCATTGAGGGGAATCTTCTCCCCATCGGACAGGTTGACCTCACCTACATCATCGCCCAGAGCGCGCAGACGCTCTACATCGTCGATCAGCACGCAGCGCATGAGCGCATCCTCTTCGATCGCTTCTCGGCACAGGCGGACGGCATACCCGCGCAGCAGATGCTCGTGCACGCGATCCTTTCCTTCGATGCGCATGAGGCGCAGTACATCGACGAGAATGCCGAGCTGTTTGACCGCCTCGGCTTCCACCTCGAACCTGCGGGTGAGCGGGAATACCGCCTGACAGAGGCGCCTGCCGACATCCCGCTCGACGAGGCGGAGGAGACGATTCGCGAGATCCTCGTCTCGCTCGGCGACCTGCACGCGGCGACACCTGCAAATCTGCGTCAGGCGGGGATTGCAACAATGGCATGCCGCGCCGCGATCAAGGCGGGTGAGGAGCTGAACATGCGGCAGATGGAGATCCTGCTCGACGAGCTGCGCAGTACGCCGTTCCCCTTCACCTGCCCGCACGGCCGCCCGACCATTTTGAAGTTCGATACGCACGACCTCGCAAAGATGTTCAAGCGTACGGGGTTCAACCTCTGATGGCAGAGCAAAGCAAAATCAGCGCGATTGTCACGACCGTGCGGCGCGGACAGCGGTATACGGCGGCGAATCGAGCACTCGCAGAGCGCACGGCGGCGGCGCTCTCCATCCCGAACATCCAGCGCGGCAATGATTCGCTCGAGGAGATGCGCGCGGCATACGGCGTGGATGCCGTGCTCGTTGCGCGGCGCGGACTCCTCACGCTCGTCACGGCAGAGGGGGAGCTCTTCTTTCACCCGGGCATGGCGCATCTCAGGATCAAGAACCTCCTGCTCGGACACGGCGACCACCTCGTCAGTGCGCTCGGACTGACCGAGGGCATGAGCGTCCTCGACTGTACGCTCGGCACGGGGGCGGACGCGATTGTCGAGAGCTTTGCCGTCGGTGCGTCGGGCGCGGTGACGGCGCTCGAGTCGAACGCGCTGATTGCGGCGGTGATTGCGGACGGGCTCGCGCACGCGACGGGCGACAACTACGATATGCACGCGGCGATGCGCCGCATCACGGTGCATCATGCGGACGCACTCGACTATCTGCGTGCACAGGAGACGGGGCGTCATGATGTCGTCTACTTCGACCCCATGTTCCGTCGCCCACTGCACGAGAGCGCGGGCATGAACGCCCTGCGCGTCCTCGCGGATATGCGTGCGCTCACAGAGGAGACGATCGCAGAGGCGCGACGCGTTGCACGCCGCCGC
>NZ_ALKG01000069.1 GCF_000286455.1 Selenomonas sp. FOBRC6 | reverse complement strand
TTGAGTTTATCAAAAAAGAAAGCAGGGATTTTATGAAATTCAAAAAAATATGGACGCTCGGTCTGGCCGTTGTTCTTGGTGCGGGTATGATTGCGGGCTGCGGCAGCGAACAAGCATCGACGGATAAGAAGACCATCACCTACAGCAAGTCGCAGGGGCCGTACTCGGAGCTGTTTGAGAACGGTGTGAAGCCGATCCTTGAGAAGCAGGGCTATACGGTCACAGGCAAGGATCTGAGCGACCTCCTGCAGGCGGATGTGGCTCTCAACGACGGTGAGGTGGACTTCAACGTCGAGCAGCACACGGCATACATGGAGAACTTCAACAAGAAGCAGGACGGACACCTCGCGGCTCTGACACCGATTCCGACCGTTCCGGCGGGCATCTATGCGGGGAAGAAGGACAATCTCACACAGATTGGGGATGGGGACACCATCGCCGTGCCGAACGATGCGTCCAATACGGCACGCGCATATGCGCTCCTGCAGAAGGCCGGATGGATCAAGCTCGATCCCGCGAAGGATCTCGCGACGGTGACGCAGCAGGACATCGTCGAGAATCCGCACAACCTGAAGTTCACGGAGATGAAGTCGCTTAACATTCCTGCGGTGCGCGGTGATTTTGCCTACATTGTCATCACGGGCTCGATTGTCTACAATGCGAAGATTGACCCGTCGACGGCACTTCTCAAGGAGGATATCCTGCCGCATCTCCTGCTGCAGCTCGTCGTACACGAGAAGAACAAGGACGCGAAGTGGGCGCAGGACATCGTAAAAGCCTATCACTCGGATGAATTCAAGGATTATCTGAAGAAAAACGACAACGGGCTCTGGTTTGTGCCGGAGAACTGATCGGCTCAAACGATATGTCGTGAATACAAGGTATGAATAATAAATGGGTGCTGCACGAAGCTGAAAAGTTCGTGCAGCACCCATTTTTATAAATCTTTTTGTCAATTATTTTTTCGTCGTTTCTTGCGTTCGCTGACTTGCTCTGTTTCAACGGGAGCTGTGCTGTACCCACGCAGTCCGAGCCAGAGGAAGAAGCCAAGGGCGACGAGACCGAAGCCGAGACTGGTCATCTGGGCACTGGTAAAGAGCCCGAGGTATTTTTCCGTATAGTCGCCGCGCAGGTACTCGAGGGCGAAGCGCACGAGGCTGTAAAGCATGACGTAGAGGGCGAAGCACTGCCCGCGTGCGTGTCCGCGTGCGCGGAAGATGAGCAGCAGGGCAAAGATGACGATGTCGAGCTGCCCCTCCCAGACCTCCGCCGGCCAGAGCGGCTGCGCACCGTAGGTGTGGTGCGCGAGGGTGGTGTCGGGGTAGAGGATGCCGTAGCTGCTGCCTGTCGGTGCGCCGAAGGCATCCCCGTTGAGGAGGTTTGCGCAGCGGCCGAGTGCCTGTCCGAGGACAATCGCAGGAGCGGCAATGTCCATAAAGTGGATGGTGTCGAGCTTGTGTTTCCGGCTGTAGAGGATGCCGACGAGCACACCGAGAAAGACACCGCCCTGGATCGCCATGCCGCCCTGCCAGACGTTCAGAATCTCTGTGAGGTGGTGCTGGTAGTAGTCCCAGTCAAAGAAGAACACGTCCCAGAGGCGCGCACCGAGCAGACCCGCGATGCCGCAATAGATGCCGAGATCGGGAACGTGCTTTTCGTAGCCGCGTCTGTCTACCTTTGCGAGGAAGTAGCCGACGCCCGTCGCGAGCAGGATGGAGAGCGAGATGACGACACCATACGAGCGGATGGGGAAGTCCCCGATGTAGAAGAGATATTGATGCAAGGGCTGCCTCCCTACTCCGCTGCAAAGAGCGGAAGCGGTTCAAGGAAGATGATGTCCGTGCGCTTTGCCGCGTCGCCCTCGGCGAGTACCGCCGCTTGTCCGATGACCTCTGCACCCGCCTTTTCGGCGAGGTGCCCGAGCGCCATCATGGAGCCGCCCGTGCTGATGACATCATCGAGCAGGAGCACCTTGCGCCCCGCAATCCGCTCGATGTCCGTGTTCATGAGGTAGAGACGCTGCTTGCCCATCGTTGTGATCGACTCGTCCTCGACCCAGATGGGGTCTTCCATGTATGCCTTGACGGATTTGCGCGCTGTGATGTAGTAGGGCATTCCGAGCTGACGCGCAAGCTCCGCCGCGAGGGGGATGCCCTTCGTCTCGGCGGTCATAATGATCTCAGTGTCGGCGGGGATTTTCTTCGCGAGTTCGCGCGCGCAGCTCTCGCACAGCTCGACATCGCCGAGCATGATAAAGCCTGCGATGGCAAGGCTCTCGTTGAGGTTGAGGATCGTGAGTCTGCGTTCGCATCCTGCGACCGTGAGATCATAATATCGTTTTGCCATGATGCACCTAGAGTCCTTTCTCCGTGAGGACGAGTTCAAGCGCGTTCAGCACGTCGCTGATATTGTCCTCGGTGATGACGAGCGGCGGCTGGAATGCCATGACGTTGCGTCCGATGCCGTTCTTACCGACGATAAAGCCCCTGTTCTTGAGCTCCTCGAGCACCGCGTCGAGCTCGGCGGCGGCGGGGGACTTGTCCGCATGGACGAATTCCGCACCGACCATGAGGCCGAGCCCGCGGATGTCGCCGATGATGGGGTGGCGCTTCTGGATTTCCCTGAGGCCTGCGCGCAGCTGTGCTCCACGCCGTTCGGCGTTTCCGATGAGATCGTGCTCCTCGATATAGCGAATGACATGAAGGCCTGCCGTTGTGGAGACGGGGTTGCCGCCAAGCGTCGATGCGCCGGGCTTCGTGTATTTGTCCGCGACCTCGGGCGTCGCGATGAAGGCACTGATGGGGGCGCCGTTGCCGAGTGCCTTTGCGACGGTCATGATGTCGGGTGCAACGCCGAAATGCTCGATGGCGAACATCTTGCCCGTGCGTGCAAAGCCCGTCTGCACCTCGTCCGCGATGAAGAGTATGCCGTAGTGGTCGAGGATTTCCTTGACGCGCTTGAAGTAGTTCTTGGGCGGGACGATGATGCCCGCATTGCCCTGAATGCTCTCTGCAATGAATGCGGCAGGTCGTCCCGAGGTGGCACTCTTGATCGTCTCCTCGAGTTCGTAGGTGCAGTCAATCCCACACTCCTCGGGGCTGTGCTTGTGCGGGCAGCGATAGCAGTACGGATTTTTGACAAAGTGGATGCCGCCGACGGGATTCGGATCCGTGCGCCACATGGAGATGCCCGTGAGGCTCATCGTGAGCTTCGTGCGTCCGTGCAGGCCGCCGCGCAGGGCGATGAACTCGCTGCTGCCCGTGGCAATCTGGGCGAGGAGTGCCGCACCCTCGTTTGCCTCCGTGCCCGTGGAGCAGAAGAACGACTTCTGCAGCCGCCCCGGTGTGATGCGCGCGAGCTGCTCGGCGAGGTTGACGAAGTTCTCCGTGAGGTAGATATTGCAGACGTGTTGGAGCGTGTTCAGCTGCTCTGTGACGGCGGCATTGATCGCGGGATTGCAGTGCCCGCAGTTGATGACAGAGACGCCCGCAAAGCAGTCGAGATAGCGTCTGCCCTCGCTGTCGTAGAGGTACTGCATCTCACCGCGCACGATCTGGCGCGGTTCACTGTAGAAATGCCCAAGGCAGGGCATGATGTATTTCTGCTTTTTCTCAAGGATGGCGGCTGCGCCGATGTAGTTCTTCTCGTTCGGGGAAGCTGTGTCCATGAAGTATTCTTTCTAGTATCAAATGGAATTGCGGCTCTGGCGGAAGCGGTACGTGCCGATGCCCAAGGGGCGTGGCGCGATCTCCGTGAGGCGGTCGAAATCCTCCGCGCGATAGCCGTCGCTGCCCGCTGCAAGGCGGTCAAGTGCGGCACGGTAGATGCGGACGATCTCCGCCGTCTGCTCCGCGGTGTAGTCCTGCGCCTCGATGCGGTATGAACCGAGTCCGCTGAATTTCTCGAGGTAGGGGTAGAGGCACAGATCCTTTGCAAAGTAGATGTGGTTGCGCCCGTACTGGTCGATGCGGATGGAGTGCACGCCGCCCGCCTCGTCGCGGAACGCATAGAGTCTGTCGAGCAGCTCCGGCGCGGCGAGGTCGCTGTAGTTCGGCAGGGACATCGCGGGGAAGTTGTAGTCGCAGATCATTGACTCGTATGCGCCGTGAACAACTGCCTCGATGGGGAGGACGGCGTTCTCGACGATCTCGCGCAGCTGCTGAAAGGACAGCTCATAGGAGGCGGTCGCCATCGTGAGTCCGTTCTCTTTGAGGAAGGTGACCGCGAGGTGGTTGAAGATATTGAACGAATGATCCGCCTGCACGGGCAGCTTCGTGAGCGTGCGCGCGAGCTTCAGCGTGCCGAGGTTGCCGACCAGCAGACCGTCCACGCCGAGACCGTTCAGCGCGGCGAAGAACTGCTCGAGCTCGCCGCACTCGCGCCGCATGGTCGTGCGCGGCGTGTTCACGACGACACGCGTGCGCCCCGCCGCATAGCACACGATGTCCGCGTAGTCCGTGAGCTTCCACGGGCGGTGGGGGCGGAATGCCTCGCCGCCGACGTAGATCGTGTCCGCACCTGCGTCCACGGCGGCGCGTGCCGCCTCCACAGTGCCGACGCGCACACTCAGCTGACGGCTCGGCTCATTCTCCTTTTCGATGGGGCGCTCGGTACGCAGCACCTCATCGGCAAAGCCCGCCTCCTCGACCGCCTGACTGAAGAAGCGCGGCTCGCGTTCGCCCGTCATGCCGATGTCGACAGCCGTCGGCTGACCGAAGGCGAATGTCGTTGTGTAGTCGCGCACGCGGTTCTCGTATAGCGTGCGCCAGCCCTCCTCATCCGTCGTGTAGCCGTTCGGGTCTGCAATGTAGGCATCAATCGCCTTGCGGTAGGTAGAGACGAGCCGCGCGATGAACTCGGGCGAACGCATCCGCCCCTCAATTTTAAAGGAGTAAACCCCCGCCTGAATGAGTGCGGGGATGGAGCGGTACATGCACATATCCTTCAGCGCAAGCTTGTAGGGACCGGGGCTGTCCGCGTCGAGCACCTCGCCCGTATTTTCGTCGATCAGGGAGAACGGCCAGCGGCAGATTTTCATGCAGCGTCCGCGGTTCCCGCTCTGTCCGAAGAGTACGCCCGAGTGGATGCACTGACCGCTCTCGGAGATGCACATATCGCCGTGCATGAAGTACTCGACCTCGATGCCCGTGCGCGCGCGGAAGAGCGCCAGCTCGGAGAGCGTCATCTCCCTGCCGACCACAATGCGCGTGATGCCGTATTCCTTGAGCTTTTCAATCGCGTGCTCATTATGCGTGTTCATCATGACAGACGTGTGCAGGGGGACGGTAATGCCCATCTCGTGTACGAGCTCGAGCACGGCGAAATCCTGCACGAGGATCGCGTCGGGGCGGATCTCGTTGAGATAGGCAAGGTAGTCGCGCAGCGCGGGCAGTTCCTCGTTGCTGATGAGGTTGTTGAGCGTGATATAGAGCTCAACGTCATGCGCGTGCGCGTAGGCGACGGCTGCCTTCAGGCGCTCGTCATCGAAATTGAAGTCGCCCTCGTGCAGACGCATATTGAAATGTTTGCCGCCGAGATAGACGGCATCCGCACCTGCTGCAATGCCCGCAGTCATGGCGTCCCATGTGCCGGCAGGGGCAAGCAGCTCGACGGATTTACGGTGTAACAGCATGCTGAAAATACTCCTTCTGAATGGAGGTTTGTGCTTCGGTTATGGAAGCCGTCTCCAGTATCATTTATGATTATAGCAGGAAAAGACATTTCTTTCAAATGATGAAGCGGGATTCGGGGCATTCCGTGATAGATTTTTGTTACTTATACATAAGGAAGTTTTTTCGCCGTTTTCCTTGTAAAAGAAATGCTTTTCGGGTATATTATACATAGATTTTATTGTTTCTTCCATTAATTATAAATTTTATCTAGTACCACGTGTTTTGACATGTTTTTTACCTTACAATTATTGTTTCTGATTATTTATTTTCCCTATGTATTTGTTTTATACTCTAATAAGGAGGCCTGTGTATGGGAGAGTTTGGAAGTCTGGGAATTTTTCTCGTGGTGGCGCTGTTGTTCCCCGTCATGGCGCTCGGTCCTGCGTTTCTCTTGCAGCCGAAGCAGCCGTCGCCGCAGAAATACATTCCCTACGAGTGCGGCGTCGACCCGATTGGCTCGCCGTATGTGCAGTTCCGCGCGGGGTATTTCCTCTACGCGCTGCTCTTCATCGTCTTTGACATTGAGACGGTGTTCCTCTATCCGTGGGCGGTGGAGTTCCAGATGCTGGGGCTGTTCGCGCTGCTCGAGATGTTCGTCTTCGTCGGAATTCTCGCGCTCGGCCTTGGCTATGCGTGGCGAAAGGGGGATCTCACATGGAGATAGCGGATCGCGTTCCCGAAAGCCTGCGGCACAATGTCTTCGTGCTGAAGCTCGACGAGCTGTTGCGCTGGGCGCATGCGAGCTCGATCTGGCCGCTCTCTTCGGGGCTTGCCTGCTGTGCAATCGAGATGATGAGCACGGCGACGGCGCGCTTCGACCTCGCGCGCTTCGGCTACGAGGTGTTCCGTCCCTGTCCGCGTCAGGCGGATCTACTGATCGTCGCGGGCACGCTGACGTGGAAGATGGCGGATCCGATTGTGCGCCTCTATGAGGAGATGCCCGAGCCGAAATACGTGATTGCAATGGGCGCGTGCACGATTGCGGGCGGCCCCTTCGCGGATTCCTATGCGGTCGTGCCGGGCGTGGATGAGATTCTGCCCGTGGATGTCTACATTCCGGGCTGTCCGCCGCGCCCCGAGGCACTGATCGACGGGATGCTGAAGCTGCGTGAGAAGATTCTCCATCCGGAGCGCGTGGCAGCAGAGCGCGCCTACTGGGCAGAGCAGGCGGCAGCGAAGGCGGTGAACGCATGAGAAAAAACTATGTATCTCTCGATGCGCTTGCCGGCATCCGGCTTGCCTTTCCCAATGCGGAGTACGATGCCGAGGCAGAGCGTCCCGCCCTCTATATCGGGGCAGATGAACTCATCGCGCTGCTGACATTCCTGCGCGACGACAGCAATCTGCAGCTGACGCGCATGGAGAATGTGACGGCGGTCGACTGGAAGGATCACTTCGAGATGGTCTACCATCTCTTTTCTTCCGCCGCGATGCATTGGCTGACGGTGAAGGTCACGCTGCCGCACGACGCGCCCGTCCTGCCGTCTGCGACGGCGGTGTTCCCGGGCGTGGAGTTCGAGGAGCGCGAGGTCTATGATCTCATGGGCATTTCGTTCACGGGGCATCCTGACCTCAGGCGTGTGTTCCACCGCGATGATTTCGTCGGGCATCCGCTGCGCAAGGACTTTGTCCCGCCGCCCCCGCCGAACATCCCGCGCATTCGGAAGGAGGGTGTCTGATGGTCAGAAGCGAGACCTATACGCTCAACATGGGGCCGCAGCACCCCTCGACGCACGGCGTGTTGCAGGTGCAGCTGGAATTGGACGGCGAGCGCATTGTCAAGGCGACGCCGATCATGGGCTATCTGCATCGCGGCATCGAAAAGCTGCTCGAGGATCGGACGTATGTGCAGGGGCTGCCCTATACGGATCGCCTCGACTACATCTCTGCGATGAACAACAACTTCGGCTATGCGCTTGCGGTCGAGGAGCTCGCGGGCATCGAGACAACGCCGCGTGCGGAGTACATCCGTGTCATTATGGCGGAGCTGAACCGCATCAACAGCCATTTGATCTTCATCGGGACGCTTGCAAACGATCTGGGCGCGTCGACGGGGATGCTTTACTGTTTCCGCGACCGCGAGAAGATCCTCGACATTTTCAACCTCGTCTGCGGTGCACGGCAGACCTTCCACTACATCCGCATCGGCGGGGTCAAGGAAGACATCTCGCCCGAGGCAGAGGTGCTGATTCGCGCGTTTCTCGATGAAGTTCCCGTTTTTCTTGAGGAGTATAACAAGCTTCTGACGGGCAATGAAATCTTTGTCCGCCGCATTGTGGGGACATCGCCGCTGACAACGGAACAGGCACTGTCCTACAATATGACGGGGCCGAATCTGCGTGCGACGGGGCTTGCCTTTGACCTGCGCAAGGTGGATGGCTACAGCGTCTACGATGATTTTGACTTCGACATCCCCGTGGGCAAGAACGGCGACAACTGGGATCGCTACATGGTGAAGCTGAATGAGATCGCCGAGAGCGCAAAGATCATTCGTCAGGCGATCGACGGTTTGCCCGAGGGTGACTTTATGGGGAAAAAAGTACCGAAGGTCATCAAGCCGCCGAAGGGCGAGGTGTTCAGCCGTACGGAGGGCACGCGCGGCGAGCTCGGCTTCTACATTGTCAGCGACGGGACGACGAAGCCGTACCGCATCCACATCCGCCGCCCCTCGTTCGTCAATATGCAGGGGCTGGATGCGATGTGCCGCGGTATGTTCATCGGCGACTCGGTCGCCGCGTATTCATCCATCGACCCGATCATGGGCGAAGTGGACTGCTGAGAAAGGAGGAAAATAATGGAACTTTCTTTCTTGGGAGCGATCGCACTCACGTTGCGCGCTGCTGTTTACAGTGTTGTGCCGATCCCGTTTGTGGTGGATCTTGTCATGACCTTCGTCGGTATCGCAATCCTGCTCGGGATCATCTCAATGGCGGCGATCGTCTTCACCTATGCCGAGCGCAAGATCTGCGCGTTTATCCAGGTGCGTATCGGGCCAAACCGTGTCGGCGGCCGCTTCGGACTGCTTCAGCCGATTGCGGATATGCTGAAACTCATGAGCAAGGAGGACATCATGCCCCAAGGGGCAGACAAGGTGGTCTGGGCGCTCTCACCCGCGCTGCTCTTTGTGCCTGCGGCTCTGGTCTATGCGTTCTTCCCATTCGATGCGGGCGCGGTGCTTGCGGATGTGAACGTGGGCGTGTTCCTGCTGTTCGCCGTCTCGGGACAGGCGGTGTTGCCGTTCCTCATGGGCGGCTATGCGTCGAACAATAAATACTCGTTCATCGGCGGTATGCGTATTGTCGGGCAGATGCTCAGCTACGAGGCACCGCTGCTCTTCTCGCTGCTCGGCGTCGTCATGCTGACGGGCTCGCTGCGTCTGGACGACATCGTGCAGATGCAGGCAAATAACAGTTGGTTCATCTTCATGCAGCCGCTTGCGTTCGTCATCTTTTTGATTGCAGCGGTCGCGGAGACGAACCGCACGCCGTTCGACCTCGTGGAGGGCGAGTCGGAGATCATCGCGGGGCCGTTCACGGAGTACTCGGGGATGCGTTGGGCGCTGTTCTTTCTCGCGGAGTACGCGAACCTCCTGACGGCGGCAATCCTCGCGACGACGTTCTTCCTCGGCGGCTACAGCGGCCCGTCGTTCCTGCCGGGCTTCGTCTGGTTCGGGCTGAAGGCGGTGCTCATGGTGCTGCTCATCATGTGGTTCCGCTGGACGTTCCCGCGCACGCGTGTGGATCAGATTCTCACCTTCGGCTGGAAGGTGCTCGTGCCGCTCTCGATCCTCAACGTCTTCCTGACGGGGATCGGGATGTATCTCGTCGGTATTGTCTAAAGGAGGGGCTGCGATGTTTGGAAAAGGCCTCTTGACAGGCATGAGCGTCACATGGAAGCATCTCTGGGGAAAGAAGGAGACCTTCTGCTACCCCGAGGAAAAGCTTCCGATGACGGATAATTTCCGCGGGGGCAACCTCGCGATGGACTGGCGCGTCTGCATCGGCTGCTCGATGTGTGCAAATGCGTGCCCGAACAAGGCACTCGACCTCACAATCGTGCAGGATGCGAAGAAGAAACGCCATATGAAGTCCTATGTGCACAAGTCGGGGCGCTGCCTCTACTGCAACCTCTGCGTGGAGGTCTGCCCCGTGAATACGCTCGTCTGGGACAAGGACTACGCGATCTCCACATGGAGCAAGGAGACCATGACCCACGACGCGATGACGGATAAAGATCGTGAAGACCTCGAGGAATTCCTCGCGCAGGTCGAAGTCGAGGCGGCGGAGGAAAAGGCGAAGAAGGAAGCCGCCGCCAAGGCAAAAGCGGAGGCCGCCGCGAAGGCGAAAGCCGAAGCCGAGAAGGCTGCGGCGGAGAATCCCGAGGCAGCTGAGAAAACACCTGCCAAGCCCGCAGAAAAACCTGCAGTGGAGACAAAGGAAGAATCGAAGGAAGGAGGGACGGCATGAGCATCATCTTTTATTTTCTCGCGGCGATCACGATCATCGGCGCGCTCGGTGTCGTGCTGTCCCCGAACGTCGTGCACAGCGCGCTCTTCCTTGTGCTCTCCTTTATCGGTGTGGCGGCAATCTACTTCTACATCGGCGCGGAATTCCTCGGCGCGGTGCAGTTGATGGTCTACAGCGGGGCGGTCGCCGTCCTCATCGTCATGGCGATCATGCTGACGCGCCGCGACTCGATGGCGCAGTCGAATCCCTCGCAGAAGCTCTTTCGCCGTGTGGTGACGGGGCTGCTCGCGGGCGGATTCTTCTTCCTCATTGGGCTCGGAATCGTGCTCTCGCCTCTGCCGAGCGGGGAACTCGGCCCATCTACGGGAGCACATGAGATCGCACAGCTGATGCTCGGCACGTACGTCCTGCCGTTCGAGATCGTGGCGGTGCTCCTGCTCGTTGCAATGGTCGGGGCGCTTGTCCTCGCGAGGGGAGGGGATACGGCATGATCGGACTTCCGGAACTGCTCTTTGTTGCCGCCGTGCTCTTCTGTATCGGACTTTACGGTCTGCTTACACGGCGCGGCATCATCCCGATCCTCATGTGCGTGGAGCTCATGCTGAATGCGGTGAACATCAACCTCATCGCGTTCGACCGTTTCTATGCACACAATATGGAGGGACAGCTCATGGCTCTCTTCTCGATTGCGGTTGCCGCATCCGAGATCGCCGTCGGGCTTGCCCTCGCATTCCGTCTGTATCAGATCCGCTTCACGACAAATGTCGATGAACTGGACACGCTCAGAGATTAGGGGAGGGGAGAGATATGTTTACATTTGCACTCACGCATGCCTATCTGATTCCCCTGTTTCCCGCGATTGCCTTCCTCATCATCGGGCCGTTCACGCGCACGGAGAAAAACCTGTCCGCGACGATTGCCATCACGATGATGTCGCTCGCGTTCGCGTTCTCCGTCTTTGTCGCGCTCGCGACCGTGAACTATCAGATCACGATGAACGATCCCTACGTGATGAAGGCACTCTGGGCACAGATCGGCGATGTGCAGCTCACGATGGGCGTGCTCATCGACCCGCTGACGGCGATGATGCTCGTCATCGTGACGCTCGTCTCGCTGCTCGTCTACATCTACTCCGTCAGCTACATGGAGCACGACGAGGGGATGGGGCGCTTCTTCGCGTTCATCTCGCTGTTCTCGGCGGCGATGCTCGGGCTCGTCGTCTCGGTCAACTTCCTCCAGCTCTATGTGTTCTGGGAGGGCGTCGGACTTTGCTCCTACCTCCTCATCGGCTTCTACTATCACAAGGTCTCGGCGCGCGAGGCGGCGAAAAAGGCATTCATCACGACGCGCATCGGTGACTTCGGCATGCTCGTCGGTATCCTGCTCGTGCAGATGATCTTCGGTACGATGGACTTCATCGAGCTGCGCATGCTCGTGCCACCGTATGTCCTCGTCGTGGGGACGGGCTTCCTGACGGTGATCGGACTGCTCCTCTTTATGGGGCCGATCGGCAAGTCGGGTCAGTTCCCGCTGCACGTCTGGCTGCTCGACGCGATGGAAGGCCCCACGCCGACTTCCGCGCTCATCCATGCGGCGACAATGGTTGCGGCGGGCGTCTTCCTCGTCGCGCGCGCGTTCTTCATCTTCAGTGAGTCGCCGCTTGTGATGGACTTTATCGCGGGGCTCGGCGCATTCACCGCGCTCTTTGCGGCGATCATCGCCGTGACGCAGCGGAAATTCAAATCCGTGCTCGCGTACTCGACCATCAGCCAGCTCGGCTACATGATGCTCGCCGTCGGTGTCGGCGCGTTCTCTGCGTCGATGTTCCACCTCATGACGCACGCCTTCTTCAAGGCGATGCTCTTCCTCTGCGCGGGCGCTGTCATGCACGCGCTCCACGATGAGACGGACATCACGAAGATGGGCGGCCTCTGGAAGAAGATGCCGCTCACCTTTGCTGCGATGCTCATCGGCGTTCTCGCCATCTCGGGCATCCCGCCGTTCTCGGGCTTCTTCTCAAAGGACGAAATCCTCGCGGCGGTCATGCACGCGAGCACGCCGCTCTACGTGATTGCGACGTTCACGTCCTTCCTCACGGCGTTCTACATGGCGCGCCTGCTCATTCTGGCGTTCCTCGGCGAGAGCCGCAGTCAGTACGAGGCACACGAGGTCGACGCGTTCATGCGCTGGCCGATGATCATGCTCGCATTGCTCACGATTGTGAGCGGTATGTGGGGCTATTTCGGCGACTTTGCCGTCTGGATCAATGCGAGTGTTCCGCATCATGCGCCAATTGATTGGACGGTTGCGGGGACGAGTACCGTGCTCGCGCTCATCGCATTTGCGGCGGCATACCAGATTTACGGGCGTCACAGCCTGCGCGCAGCAATGCGCGCGCGGAGCTTCGGCTTCCTCTATCGCGTCATTTACAACAAGTTCTACATCGACGAGCTGTACGGCTATTTCCGCGAGCGGCTCGTCTACGGCACAGCGCTTGTGCTCCGATGGGTCGATGAGAAGATCTTCGACAACATCATGATCGGTCTCGGTGCGTATGCACTCGCCACGAGCGACCTGCTCACGGAGTCCGCGAACGGACAGGCACAGCGCTACGTTGTCGTCTTCTACACGGGCGTTTTGATACTCCTGTGCTATGCGCTCTACTGGGCGGTTCAGATCATCGCCTACTGGGGAGGTGGATTCCGATGATGACATTTCCGATTCTCTCGGTCATCCTCCTGACCCCGCTTGCGGCGGCGCTCATCATCGCGTTCCTGCCGGGGCGGCTGCACGACACCATTCGTCAGCTCTCGGCGCTCGCGATGATGGTCGCGACCATCCTCACGCTCTTTGTCTACGCGGACTATGACATGGCACGCGGCGGGATGCAGTACACGGAGTACATCCCGTGGATCACGGATCTCGGCGTCGCGTATTCGCTCGGCGTCGACGGCATTTCGCTGCCCATGCTGCTCCTGTCGAGCGTCGTGGGGCTTGCCTCCGTCTTCAGTTCGTGGCACGTGGAGAAGCGCGTCAAGGAGTATTTCGTGCTCCTCCTCATCGTGATTGCGGGCGTGTCGGGAGCCTTCCTCGTGCGCGACCTCTTCTTCTTCCTCATCCTCTGCGAGATGGTCGTCATCCCCGCGTACCTCATGGTACTGATTTGGGGCTCGTCCGAGCGCGTGACAAAAGAGCACGCGGCGATGAAGATGACGATCTTCCTGCTCGTCGGCTCGGCGTTCATGCTGCTCGGCGTGCTCCTGCTCTACGTGAGCGCGTACGAGTCGGGGATGCGGACGTTCGACTTCGAGGCACTTGCCGCCGCCGCACTCATGGGCAATATCTCGTGGGAGGTGCAGGTGACGGCGTTCTTCCTGCTGCTTGTCGGCTTCGGCTCGCATCTCTCGATGTTCCCGTTCCACATCTGGTCGCCCGACGGCTATGCGGGCGCGCCAACGGCGATCTCGATGATCAACGCGGGCGTGCTGAAAAAAATCGGCGGCTACGCGCTCATCCGCATCGGCTTCTTCATTCTGCCGCTCGGGGCAAAGTTCTGGGCGCCCGTGATTGCCGTGCTCGCGATGATTAACGTCATCTACGCATCGTACATCGCGCTCGCGCAGCGCGACATCAAGTATATGATTGCATATTCCTCGGTCTCCCATATGGGCTATGTCCTGCTTGGCTTTGCGGCGCTGAACGTCGTGAGCGTGAGCGGCGCGGTCGCGTACATGGTGGCGCACGGCATCATGCTCGCCCTCTTCTTCTCGCAGGTCGGCTACGTCTACGAGAAGACGGAGCTGCGCAGCGTCGGCGATCTCTGGGGGCTTGCGCATCACATGCCGCATATCACCGTCGGCTTCATGCTCGCGGGACTCTGCTCCCTCGGGCTGCCGGGGCTGATTGGCTTCGTGCCAGAGTTTACAATCTTCGTCGGCATCATCGAGGTCTACCCCGTGATTGCCGTGATTGCCGTCTCGGGCATCATCTTCACAGCGTTCTACGTCCTGCGCATGCTCGCGCGTGTCCTCTTCGGACCGAAGCTCGAGCGCTTTGCGAAATTCCCCGATGAGCGCAAGATTGACATCGTGCCGCTCGTCGTGCTCGGCGTCTTCCTCGTCGGCTTTGGCGTCTTCCCGGGACTCCTCATGAATGTCGTGGATACGGGCGTCGCCCCGCTTGCGCCGCTCTTTGAGCTGATTCAGGATGCGCCGACGATATTGGGAGGTGGGCACTGATGCTGCAGGCTATGAATTTTGCCGCGATCTCCGTTGAGATTGCGATTGTCGCCCTCATGGCGGTTGTGCTCGTCCTCGATCTCGTACTGAAAAAGGATGCACCGCGCTGCCCCGTGGTCTGGCTGACCGTGGCGGGACTCCTCGGCACGCTTGCGCTTGCCGTGGGCATGTACCCGCCCGATGGCGGTGCGACGGCGTTCTACGCCGGGCTCTACATCGTGGACGGCTATTCCGTCTTCTTCAAGATTCTCTTCATCATTGGGATTCTATCGACCGTCATCTTTGCGGCGGACTATGTGGAGCAGACGCTTCGCCACAAGGGCGAGTTCTATCTGCTCCTGCTCTCGGCGCTGCTCGGCATGTGCGTCCTCGCCTCGGCGAACGACCTCATGACAGGGTTCGTCGGACTCGAGCTGATGACGATTTCGTTCTACGCGCTCGTTGCCCTGCGTACGGACGCGCCGCTCTCTGCGGAGGCAGGCATCAAATACCTCGTCTTCGGCTCCGGCTCGACGGCGGTGCTGCTCTACGGCATGAGCCTCATCTACGGCATGACGGGGACGATGGTATTTCAGGACATCGCGCAGGGGCTCGGGCTCGTCTTTTCGCTCGGGCTCATCGGCGTTGTGCTGATCCTCGCGGGCTTCTTCTTCAAGCTCTCGATCATACCGTTCCATCTCTGGGCGCCGGATGTGTACGAGGGCGCTCCCGCACCTGTGACGGCGCTGCTCGCCATGTGCTCAAAGGCGGCGGGCATTGCAATCCTCCTGCGCGTCCTCTTTGTCGCGTTCCCGTTCCTCTCGGCGTACTGGGCGCATCTGCTCGCGATTTTCGCGGCAGTCTCGATGGTCGGCGGCAACCTCATGGCGTTCCGTCAGACGAATATCAAGCGTATGCTTGCATACTCGTCCATTGCACAGGCAGGCTACATGATGACCGCGATGGTTGCAACGAACGCGGCGGGCATCAAGGCGGTGCTCTTCTACGCAATGGTCTACGTCTTTGCGAATGTCGGCGCGTTTGTCACAGTATCCTACCTTGAGACGAAACGCGGCGGCGCGGACTTTAGGAGTGTGCGCGGACTTGCGAAGGACTCCCTGCTACCGGCGGGCATCCTGATGGTCGCCCTGCTCACGATGGCGGGCATCCCCCCAACGGCGGGTTTTGTTGGGAAAATCTACATCTTCTCCGCCGCGATTGACGCGGGCTATCTCTGGCTCGCGGGTGTTGGCTTCGTCATGTCGATGATGTCCGTCTACTACTACCTGCTTGTCATCAAGGAGATGTTCCGCGATGTGGAGGAGGGGGAGAAGGTCGCAGAGGAGCATCTGCGGCTACCGCTTCCGGCAAGCGCAATGGGCGTCATCGCCGTTGCCTTTTCGCTCATCATCGGCGTCTGGGCAGAGCCTCTTGCCATCTTCACGAATGTTGCGGTCTATACCTTTATGCGATAAGATATCAAAGAATGCAATCAAAAACGCTCGACGGAACGTCGGGCGTTTTTTGTGTACTGGGGAAAGTTTCTATTTCATCTCGTCTAGGATGGAGTCATCGCCGCCCTTGAAGAGCATGTACCTAGCGAGATCTTCCTGGAATTTGCCGACGTCATCGGGAATCCACTTGCCCGTGTCCTTGTCCTTCTTGACCTCGATCTCGAAGGACTGCTGTCCCGCAACCTTGGCATTCTTCATGTCGTCGGAGAACAGCTTCAGGTACATATCACCGAACTTATCAAGAGCTGACATATCGTTTGGATCCATCTTCTCGATCTCTTTTTCCATCTTTTGCATTGAGCCCATCATGACGGAAGCGAATTCAATGTAGTCGGTCGTGATCTTGACCTTAGCGGAATTATCGCTCTTGGATACGACCTCCGTCTTGATCTTCAGTTCTTTGAGTTTGTCACCCATGATCTTCTGGGCACTGTCCATTCCTTCCTGCGTTGCGCTGAGACTTTTCCCGAGCTCTTTGATGAAGACCTCACTGATGGGCTTGGTACCGTCGCCTGTCAGCTTGAAATCCTTCATCGCAGCGGTATCACCGTGACCGATTCCCTCCGCGAGTGCCTGGACATCAACATTCGGATCGTTCCCGCCGCAACCCATGAGAGTGACACTCGTAAAGAGTGCGAAACAGAGAGCGAGCAAGAGCTTGCTCATCGTTGACATATAGGTGTTCATCGTCGTTCCTCCTTTTCCTGAAAAAAACCAAAACCAACCCAATATCCCTTTTGGATATTCTCCAGAAAGTTCTCCTATATTTTATCACAGGCAAAGAAAAAACGTACTGTCATAAATAACAGGTTTCACAAAAAATTTTGAAAAAATTTCCATAAAAATAGATCTGCCGCATCATTTATGCAGCAGATCCAAAAGAAAGTATAGAAATCTGGGACAGAACAAAGTCTGCCAGATTGGGCTGAAGTTATCAGCGGCTTCTATATATCCCAGTGCAGTCCCTCTGGATTCGGTGTCGCGCAGTCGATTTCACGCAGAATCCACGGGGCATTTTCATGTGTCGCGGCAAAGGCATCCGCAAGCCCCTGCTCATACGCAGGCGGAATCTCCATCGCGTGAATTGCCATGTGCATATAGTCCTTTGCGATGAGAACGACGCCGCGCTCGGCGGCGAGATGTGCCTTGAAGCGATAGCCGTAGTAGAGATAAGAGTTGTGCGGCACCGCCTCCGCAAGGCCGTCAAAGGCGGCAATGCGCTCATCTGCCTCCGCCTCCGCTTCCTCGGTCATGCGCAGCTTGTGCATGAGATTCCAGCGATCCGCCCAGAGCTCGCCGCGCAAGATGTACTTGTAGAGGAAATCCGTGGATTCGGCACATTCGATTGCCAGGTTGATGTGCTCAAGCGCAGCTTCCTGGGTCGCCTTGTCCGCCGCTTCGAGGGCACTCAGCCCCTGCATAGCATAGACTTTTTCCTCTACATCCTGTGCAAGCTCCTCGTTCGGCTCTGCGTCGACGACGCTCAGAAAGAGCTCCAAGGCTTCGGCATGGTATTCTTCGGTCTGTGCGAGGAAGTGGGCAAGGCGTGCGCGTGCGTGCCAGTCCTTCACACCGCCTGCAAAGAGCTCGTGCGGCGGGGCTGCCGCTCCGAGGCGATCCAAAACAACGTGGATGAGTTCGTGAAAGCGTTCCTGTGTCATAGTTCTATCACCTGTTTCATTTGATCTAGGAGGGGGAGGTCGTGCGTAATGACGATGAGTGTGCCGCCGCGTGCATCGAGTGCCGCGAGCACACCCTCAATCAGGCGAGCACCACGTTCCGCATCCAGTCCTGCTGTGGGTTCATCGAGGAGGAGCAGCGGGGCATCGGAGGCAAGAGCGAGCGCCGTGAGAAGGCGGCTGCGCTGTCCGCCCGAGAGCCGTGCGGCATTCGCTCCCAGAGGCTCGTCCAGCCCCGCAGGAAGTGCCCGTACCACATCGGCAAGCTGCGCCGTCTCTAGTGCCCGCCACATCCGCTGCTCATCCATATCCTCATGCAGACGCAGAAAATTGTCGCGCGTCGATGTGCTGAAGAGATAGCTCCCCTGCAGGGAAGCTCCAAAGAGGGCGCGTGATGCGTCGGCAGAAAGGGCGGTATGCGGTACTCCTCTATATGAGATTGTACCACTGTCGGGCTCCCAGAGGCGCAGGAGGAGGCTTGCGAGCGTGGTCTTGCCTGCGCCGCTCTCACCGATGATTGCTGTGTGCTCCCCGCGTCGAATCGTAAAGGAGAGTTCGCGCACGATGGGAACGGAGGGATGGTAGCCAAATGTAATGTTCTTCGCCGCAATCAGAGGGGGAGACGTTTCAACGGGTGGGGGAGCCGCAGGCCCATTTTCTGCGGGAGCGGCTTGTCGTACGGGCAGGATTGTCTCCGCCGCCCGCACCGATTCGACTGCGCCGAGGCTTGCGGTGGGCAGAGGGCGGTACTCGCTGAGCACGGCTTCGAGGACGAGTACCCAGACGGCGTACTGCACACCCGTCAATGTCCCGGCTGCGACGCACGGCGTAAGCAGAACAATCAGGAGAATCCAGACCGTGACACGCAGGACATCGAGGAGCGTGAACAGCCGCTCGCGTTTCGTGCGTTTTTCATTCTGTTTTTGCTGAAAATCCTCTGCTGCGCAGTCAAGCTGTCCCTGCGTTCGTGTGAGTGTACCCGCCGCCGCGAGCTCCGTACGTCCGTCGAGACGGTCGAGCAGGACACTGCGATAGACGGTACTCTCCATGCGCAGATCGCTGCGGTGGAGCAGATGGGGCAGGGTGAGATGGAGGAGATAGAGAAGGACAATGAGCAGTACGCCAAGTGAACTGAGTGGGAGCAGCGCAGCACAGATTGCTGCGGTGAGGACGCCGGCAATGAGCGGCTGCGGAACAGTGCGCAGGTAGAAGTCACGCAGAGTTTCGCAGCCCGTCAGGAGATCGTGCAGAAACTCTCCCTCGCGAACGTTGCCTTCCCGCAGAGGAATCACCGCAGCAGAGCGGCGGTAGGTTGCCTGCTGGAAATCCTCATAGCAGGCAAATGCAAGGCGATGAGAGAGCAGACGGTCGAGGTAGCGGAAGACGGCGCGTCCGATTCCGCAGGCGCGCACCATCGTAATTGCAAGCGCAAGCGCAGAGAGAGGCGGCTGCAGTGCCGCGCTTGCGATGATCCACGCAGCCGTACCGATGAGGGCGATGCCCGCACCCGCCGCAAGTACCCCCGCAAGCAGTGCAGGCAGTGCCTTGCTTGGAGCCGCAACTGCAAGCAGGCGAAAGAGTGCTGCCGTCATACGTCTCCACCTCCCAATGTGAT
>NZ_ALKG01000068.1 GCF_000286455.1 Selenomonas sp. FOBRC6 | reverse complement strand
TCATCTGTCAGTCGGAGGAGGATGCCTCTGTTCTGCGGAGTTCCGGGTTTTCAGAGATAATCGTCCTGCCGACAAGCGGTATGGAGTTCGGTGCGGCGAGACTGACCCGCGTCTCTGCCCTGCACGGCACCGTTGTTCCGTGTGGTGACGCGATGGGAATTGTGTTTGAGGCATCGGAGGAGAACACATTCTATTTGGCAGGGGATACGGTCTGGTATTCCGGCGTAGCTGAGACACTGCGGATCTATCAGCCTGAGGTGATTGCCCTGAACTGTTGTGCCGCAGAGACCGTGGAAAACGGACGCCTCATCATGAACGATGAGGATGTTCACTGCGTTGCAATGACTGCGCCTAACGCCCGTCTTTATCTGACGCACTTGGACAACGTCGCACATGCTGCGCTTACGAGGCATACACTGCGAGGATGTTTGGCACGTCGCGGCGTGGTGAATTATGATATGCCGTCCGATGGTGCGTCGGTTGAATATAAAGCCGCAACAGTCGGAGCTTAATTCCTGTCATACGGT
>NZ_ALKG01000067.1 GCF_000286455.1 Selenomonas sp. FOBRC6 | reverse complement strand
TTGCGATCGGTTCGGATTACGTACTCCACGAGAGTCATGGCGAGGTGCACGGGAAGCTCCGCCTCGCCGATGCGCTGCGCGAGTCCTGTAACGTCACCTTTGCGACACTCGCACTGCGCCTCGGCGCCAGCGGACTTTCGTCGGCATTCGAGCGCTTTGGCATCGGTGCGGATCTGACGGATGCAGAGGTGCAGATGGCACAGGCGCACGTCCCTGATCTGAAATCGCTCAGCAACGGAGAGATCGCACAGCTCGGCATCGGACAGGGCGCGCTGCTCGTCACACCCCTGCAGATGGCACTCGTTGCAGACGCGTTTGCAAACGGCGGGCGCATAATGCAGCCGTATCTGGTCGAGCAGGTTCTGACGGCGGACGGGACACCTCTCTACGAGGCGCGTCCGCAGGTATGGCGGACGGCGACGACGGCGGAGCGCGCGGCTGTCATCGACGGCTATATGGCGGATGTCGTTGCTGCAGGGACAGGCACGGCGGCGGAGGTCGCAGGCGTGCGCGTCACGGGTAAGACCGGCACGGCAGAGAATGCAAGCGGAACGGATCATGCGTGGTTCATCGGCTCGGCAGACCGCGGTGGTCAGAAGATTGTCGTTGCCGTCCTCGTGGAGGAGGGCGGCTTCGGCGGACGTGCGGCGGCGGGGATCGCACATCGGATCATACAGACTTATTTTGCAGGGCAGTGATGAATGCTCATCGCCCCTTTTCCGGGATAGAGGCTTCGGCAGTGCCGGAGGCGTTAGGAGGAACGAACATGGTCGAGCGTGTCTTGGATGGACGCTACGCGCTGGAAATGCTGGTAGGCAGCGGCGGGATGGCAGATGTCTATCGGGCAAAGGATCAGCTCTTGGAGCGCACCGTCGCCGTCAAGATTCTCCACCAGCAGTACGAGAATGACACGGAGTTCATTGCGCGTTTTCAGCGCGAGGCGAAGGCGGCAGCGCGCATCACGCATCCGAACATCGTCAACGTCTACGATGTCGGCGTCGCCGAGGGGCGGCACTACATCGTCATGGAATACGTTCCGGGACGTACGCTGAAGGAGCGCATCAAGGAGGAGGGACCGGTGCCCGCCCCCGAGGCGCTGCATATCGCATGCCAGATTGCAGGGGCGCTCGCACAGGCGCACGCAAACAACCTCGTGCACTGTGACATCAAGCCGCACAACATCCTTGTCATGCCCGACGGCAACGTCAAGGTTGCGGATTTCGGCATCGCGCGCGCGGTCACGGAGTCCACAATGACCTACAATGACAACATTATGGGCTCAGTGCACTACTTCTCGCCCGAGCAGGCGCGCGGCACGATCATCACGCCGAAGTCGGATGTCTACTCCCTCGGCGTCGTCCTCTACGAGATGCTGACGGGACGGATTCCGTTTGACGGAAATACGGCAGTGAGCATTGCGCGCAAACATCTCGAGGAGGAGCCACAGCCCGTGCGCTCTCTCGTGCCGAACATTCCGCCCGTGGTTGAGGCTCTTGTCACGCGCATGATGGCAAAGGATCCGGCGCTACGCCCGGACAGCCGCATGCTCGTGCAGGACATCATGCGTACGGAGCAGATGATGCGCGGCGACACGGCGGCAATGCCGGTATTCGATCCTGATGCGACGCGCGTCCTCACGCCTGTGGAAGCACATGAGATCAGCGCCGTTGTGGAGGTGGAGGAAGAGACGGCAATGGAGGAGGCAGAGGAGAAGTCCTTCTTCCGCACGAAGAAATTCAAATTTGGTCTCGTCCTCATCCTCCTGCTCGGCTTCTTTACGGGATTTTTCCTGAGTTTCGGGAAGTTCTGGAGCTCTGTGGAAATCACAGTGCCCGATGTGACGGGCAAGCAGCTGACGCTCGCGCGGCAGATTCTCGAGGATCAGCATCTGCGCGTCACGGTCGCCGAGACCTATGATGCCTCCGTACCCGTGGGCGTCGTCGTGTCGCAGAGCCCAGAGGCAGGTGCAACGGTCAAGGAGGAGCGTACGATCACGATCTACGTCAGCAAGGGCGGCGAGGAACTCGAGATGCCGAACCTGCGCGGACTGAAACAGTCGGATGCAATCGACAAACTTCAGCAGATGGGGCTGCGCCTCGGTTCCGCCTACGAGACGTTCTCCGATGAGGACAGCGGCACAGTCATCTCGCAGGATCCACGCAGCGGGACGCGGATCAGTAAGGGGCAGTCCGTGGACATCACCGTCAGCAAGGGGCAGAAGGTCAAGAAGATCAGCGTTCCCGACGTGAAGGGCGTTCCCTCGGATCGTGCGCGCACGATGATTGAGGGCAGCGGCCTGAAGGTCGGCAGTGTATCGGAGGAGGCAAGCACGCAGGCAGCGGGCACCGTCGTCAGCCAGTCGCCTTCTGCAGGCAGTGAGGCGGACAGCGGCAGTTCCGTACGCCTCGTCATCTCGAGCGGACACAAGGCTTCCTCTGCAAAGGAAGATACGAAGAGCAGTGATAACAAGAAGGGGGATAAAGATCCCTCCGGACGCCGCATCCAGACGGAAAAGACAGAGTAGGGAGTATATGGTGACGGAGCACGGACGTATCCTAAAGGTCTATAACAATGTACTCCATGTCGCAGCAGAGGGGCGGGTCATCCTCTGCAAGCTGCGCGGCAGGGTAAAGAAGGGGCGCAGCGATCTGACGCCCGTCCCCGGGGACATTGTTTCGCTTGAACGCATCACGGCGGAGGAGGGCGTGATCGAGCGCATTGAAGCGCGCGCGAATCTCCTGCAGCGCCCACGCGTGGCGAATCTGACGCAGATTGTCGTGACCGTTGCAGCGGTGGCTCCCGATCCCCATCCGCTCGTTGTGAGCCGCTTCCTCGTCCTCGCGGAATGCTCCGGTGTGAAAAAGATTGTCCTCTGCGTGAACAAGATGGATCTCTATGCGGGCGCGCCTGAGGACGCCCTCGCGCCATATGAGGCGGCGGGCTATCCCGTTCTGCGCGTCTCGGCGGAGCAGGGGACGGGGCTTGACGAACTGCGCGGGCGGCTTGCGGGGGAGATCACTGTCTTTGCAGGGCCGTCGGGCGCGGGGAAATCCTCCCTGCTCAATGCACTCGACCCCTCGCTCGCGCTCCTGACGGGGGCGGTCAGCGAGAAGATTGGACGCGGGCGGCATACGACGCGGCGCGCCGAGCTGATCCCCTTTGCGGGGGGGTACGTGGTCGATACGCCGGGCTTTACACAGCAGGAGCTGACGGATCTTGCACCCGAGGAGCTTGCGGCGTGCTTTCCCGAGTTTGCCCGCCACGCGAGCTGCCGTTTCGCACCGTGCAGCCACAGCCACGAGCCAGCCTGCGCCGTCAAGGAGGCTGCAGAGACAGGGGAACTTCCACGCGAGCGGTATGATGCCTACATCGCACTGCTCGATGAACTTCGTACGAAAAGGAAATAGGAGAATCCAATGGCACACGAACATGAACACGAAGAAGAAATGCTCGAAGAGGAGCACATCCACATCGAGCGACCCACGATCATCGCGCCGTCCATCCTCTCGGCGGACTTTGCCAATCTCGGCGCGGATGTCCGCCGCGTAGAGGAGGCGGGGGCGGAGTACATCCACATCGACGTGATGGATGGGACTTTTGTGCCGAACATCACCGTCGGTCCCTGCGTTGTCGAGAGTCTGCGCAAGGTTTCCAAGGCTGTCTTTGACGTACATCTCATGGTCGAGCATCCCGAGACGCACATCGAGCCGTTTGCAAAGGCAGGCGCGGACATCATCACGTTCCATGTCGAGGCGACGCGCCATGCACACCGCGTGATCCAGCAGATCAAGGCGGCGGGCTGCAAGGCGGGCATTGCGCTCAACCCCGGCACATCGATCTACAGTCTCGAGGAGCTGATCGACGATGTGGACATGGTGCTTCTCATGACGGTCAACCCCGGTTTTGGCGGGCAGAAATTCATCGAGAATACGCTCGGAAAGATCCACGCGCTCTATCATACGGTCATGGACAACGAACTCGATGTCGATATCGAGGTGGACGGCGGCATCAATGCGGAGACGGCGGAGTCCGTACGCTCGGCGGGGGCGAACGTGCTCGTTGCGGGGTCGTACATCTACGGGGCACAAGACATCGCTGCCGCCGTCGCCTCGCTGCGCGGATGAAAGGGGATACGATGGGAGAAAAGGCGGTAATCCTGCTCTCGGGCGGACTCGACAGCTGCACCTGTATGGCTGTCGCGCAGGTAGCGGGCTATGAGCTCTATCCGATCAGCTTCAACTATCATCAACGCTACGACCGCGAGGTAGACTGTGCGAAGCGCATTGCCGCACATTTTCACGCGGCGGAGCATCTCATCATCGAGACAAATATGGATGCGGTCGGCGGCTCTGCGGTCACGGACAAGAGCATCGACGTACCCGATGGGGACGCAGACCGCACGGATATTCCCGTGACCTATGTGCCCGCGCGCAACCTCATTTTCCTCAGCTATGCGCTTGCTTTTGCGGAGCGCGTGGGTGCACAGCATCTCTACATCGGCGTGAACTCCGTGGACTACTCGGGCTATCCCGACTGCCGCCCGGAATTCATTGCGGCGTTTCAGGCGGCGGCGGATGCGGCAACGGCGGCGGCGACCGAGCGCGGACGGCGCATCGTGGTTGAGACCCCGCTCCAACACCTCTCGAAGGGCGATATCATTCGTCTTGGTACAGAACTGGGCGCACCCTACGAACTGACGACAAGCTGCTATCGCGGTGGAGCGGAGGCGTGCGGCGTCTGTGACAGCTGCCTCCTACGTCTGCGCGGCTTTGCCGAGGCGGGGCGGCGCGATCCGATTCCCTATGCGGCAGGAGTGTGACGATGCAGGACGTACAGAGCCGTGAGGACGGGCGCGGCATCGCCATCCAGCGCGTCGGCGTCAAGGAGGTGCGTCTGCCATTCCTCATCAAGAAGCAGGCGGGCGGATATCAGCAGGTACTCGCGCGCATCACGTTCACCGTCTCCCTGCCGATGGAGTTCAAGGGGACGCATATGAGCCGCTTCCTCGAAATCCTCCTGCCGTGGAGCGAGAAACCGCTCGCCGAGGAGGAGATGGACGCCATGCTCACGGAGGCATTGGATCGTCTTCATGCAGAGGCGGCTGAGGTATCGCTTGCCTTTACCTATTTTCTTGAAAAAAAGGCGCCCGTCAGTGGGCGCACGTCGCTGCTCGATGTGGACGCTTCCTTTACGGGGCGCAGACGGCGCGGCGAACCGATGCAGTTTGAACTCGGACTAGCAATGCCGTTCACCTCCCTCTGCCCGTGCAGCAAGGAGATCTCCGCCTACGGGGCGCACAATCAGCGCTCCACGGCGCGCGTGCGGCTCAGGTATCGCGAGGGGGTGCCGTGTATCTACATCGAGGATCTGGCAGAACTTCTCGAACGACAGGGATCTGCGCCGATCTATCCGTTGCTCAAACGCGCGGATGAGAAGTATGTCACCGAGGCGGCGTATGAGAATCCGAAATTCGTCGAGGACATCCTGCGCGATACCGTCCTCGCGCTGCGCGCCCTGCCGGGGCTTGCATATTTCTCACTGGAATGCGAGAATGAGGAGTCCATCCACAGCCACAACGCCTTTGCGGCTCATGAAGAGTATTTGAACGAGTAGGAGAAAGGGGAGAGCGTAGAGCATGAGCAAATTTGCGCGGCGCTTCCTCTTTCTTTTGGTGCTTGTTGTTGGTATCTCTGCTGCGGTCATCTACACGACCGTGGACATCAATACTCTCCACAATCTGACGCGTTTTCATCCGTGGTCGCTACTGCTGGCGCTCCTCGCCGTCGGTCTCGGGATGTTCTTCGACGGCAGCCGCCTCATGCATCTCGTCAAGATTTCCAACGAAAAAATCACACTGTACCAAGCGGTACAGGTGATCTTTGGCAATTATTTTCTCGCGCTCCTCACACCCGGGGCGACGGGCGGCGCTGTTGCACAGGTCATGTTCCTGCGCCATGCGGGCGTACCCACGGGCAAGGCGGCGGTGCTCGTCATCGTGCGAACGCTGCTCTCGATCTTCTTCCTCGCGCTCTGTATGCCGTTCATCTTTCTGCACGATGAGGGGATTGTGCCGGGGATATCGAACGATATCCTCATGGCGGTCACGCTTGCCGCATTCGTCGGCATCGTCCTCATCGTCGTCGGTGCGCGGCGTGGCTACCTCGACTATCTCGTCGTCTGGATCGCGCGTCGTCTGCGCGATAAGAAGCGTCATCAGCTCTTTGGACTCTACCGCGACACCAAGAGCGCGATTTCGCTCCTCCTCGGCGCGCCGCGTCAGATGCTCGTCGTCTTCGCCGAGTCGGGGTTGAACCTCCTCTGCATCTACGCCGTTGTGCCGTGCCTCCTGCTCGGACTCGGCGTCACGGATGCGGACTGGTACACCGTTATGGGGCGTATGATCTTCCTCAATATGCTCCTCTACTTTAGCCCAACGCCGGGCGGCTCCGGCATCGCCGAGGGCGGTTTCGTCCTTCTCTTTGCAGCGACCGTTCCAGCGGGTACCGTCGGCATCGTCGCCGTCTGCTGGCGTCTCATCGCTGAATACCTCCCGTTCCTCATTGGATTCTACTACACCGTCACCGTCTTTGGCCGCGAATTTTTGCGGCGGTATTGATGCGATGTTCGCTGCGCCGTTCATAACGGTGCTTTTTCTTTGAGCAAATGTCGCATCAAGTACGATTCAGGGAACCCCACGGATGTTCCGTCAAGCCGAAATTCTCGTTCACACGTCCTATTATGTCGTATGAAGAACTTCATCCACGGCTTTTACCAGATTGCTCCAGAGAATATCCACATAGTCCCAGTTCTTCATTGTCAATATGGGTTGGTCATAGTAATTCAGTATAATTGCCCCCTCGATTTCATCATCACCGATGTATTTTGCAATTTTACGGATACCTTCTTCGTCGTCCATGCTGATAAAAGTTCCGGGAGGAATATTTTCTAAGTCGGTAACTTTTTTCTTGGGGTGCAGTAAAAATGACTGATAGGAAAACATTTTGTCGATAATCATAGCAGTGGCTGTTTTTCCATAATGTATCGTGCTGCGTGTGGTTTTTTACGGGCGGCACACTCCGCAGGGGCTGTAACCATCGGCAATGGCCGCCTCGCGCGAGCTATAGGGAACGAAGTGCGGTGCGTCGGGATGTTTGATCGTTCGGCAGGTTGCATAGTGGAACTTGCCCGACTTCGTGTTGGCGAGATAGTCCGTTGCGAGCACGGGTGTCGCTGCAGAGAGTGTAACGGCGGCCAGCGTCGCAAGTGCAATTTTCCTAAGCATACATATTCTCCTTCTTTCTATATGATATATGATTATGCCCTAAAAGTTATCAAGCTGCAAGTATAGCGCATATCATTCAGCTGAAAATTTCTACGAAAACGCGCTCATCATATAGGGAAACATCAGATCGTAAAAAATTATTTTCTCCTTGATATAATTGGTACTTGATAAAAGTCAAAAAAACAAATATAATATAGAAAAGCACAATTAAGGAAACAGAGAAGGTGATATGATGAGCAACATTGCCGATATGATTGAGTCCTACATTCTCCGTCAGCTCGCCACACGGCAGGATGGGCAGGTGGAGCTGCGGCGGACGGAGATTGCAGATGAGATTTCGTGCGCGCCGTCGCAGATCAGCTATGTGCTCTCCACGCGTTTTACGCAGGATAAAGGATTCGTAGTAGAGTCGCGGCGCGGGCTGGGTGGATTCATCCGAATTGTCCAGGTGCCGCTGCGCGATCTCGTCTATCAGGACATGCTGTCGAAGATCAACGAAGAGACCGACATGGAGACGGTGCAGTCGATGGTGCGTTACCTCGCCCAACACGGGATGGTGGAGACACGCGAGGCGGCACTCCTCATGCAGGTGGTGACAGGGCTGTTCCACTCGGAGACCCTTGCCGCCAAGGAACGCGTCCAAATGTTGAAGACGATGATATTGACACTGGAGAATTTCCGATAGCTGTTCGATATAAATAAAAAGAGCGCATATTGCAGGAGCTTGACGGAAAGGCAATCGTTATGATCTGTGAGGAATGCGGCCGCAATGACGCGATTGTGCACATCGTGCAGATCGGGCCGGGTGGTCGGAGTGAAAAAAATATATGTATGAGTTGCGCGGCACGCTATGGGGCGTCAATCTTCCGCGCACAGCAGGAAAATGTCTCGGCGGAGGACTTCCTCAAGGGTATCTTCGGAAGCAATCAGCAGGAGAGCGCCGCAGAGGAGGACGCGCCGCATATCACCTGTCCGAACTGCGGCGTGCAGTTTCAGGATTTTCCGCAGACGGGGCAGATTGGCTGCTCGGTCTGTTACGAGACGTTTCATCACGAGCTCACGCCGCTCCTGCGGCGGATTCACGGTGCGAGCGTGCATCGCGGCAAGATTCCGCGCCGCTCGGGCTCTTCGATCATGCTCCGTCAGGAGGCGGAGCAGCTGCGTGCACGCCTGAAGGAGGCGGTGGCGCGCGAGGAGTACGAGAAGGCTGCTGAGTACCGCGATCGCATCCGCAGTCTCGAGAGCCGTATGGAGGAGCAGCCCTATGGCAGTTGATGAGCTCCTTCGGAGCAGTCGGCTCTCGTGGTTCGGCACGGAGGGCGCGGACAGCGATGTCGTGATCTCGAGCCGCGTGCGGTTGGCACGCAATCTCGTATCGCTGCCGTTCCCGGGTCGTGCCAATCTCGTGCAGCTGGCGCAGATTCAGGAGACGCTTGACCCTGTCCTTGCGGGACTCGGGGGGGAGCTTGGGCAGCCGTTTGACCGCATCGCACTCGATGAGCTCACTGCCCTGCAGCGTGAGGTGCTGATCGAGAAGCGGCTTGTCAGTGAGAAGTTTGCCGAGGTGCAGCCGCATCGGCTCGCATACATCAGTGCCGATACGCGCATCAGCATTCTCGTCAATGAGGATGACCATCTCAGGATTCAGTCGATGACGCCGGGGCTTTCGCTCACGCAGGCATTTGAGACAGCGTCACGCGTGGATGACTATATCGAGGAGCGCCTTGATCTCGCCTTTGATGAGACGATGGGTTATCTGACGGCATATCCGACGAACCTTGGGACGGGGCTGCGCGCCTCGGTCATCCTGCATCTGCCTGGACTGGTCTACACGCGCAACATCGAGAACATTGTCAATACATCGCCACAGCTTGGACTTGCTGTGCACCCGCTCGAGGGGATTGGCGAGGGGGCACATTTCTACAAGATTTCCAATCAGCTCACCCTCGGTTACTCAGAGGCGGAGATGATCGAGAATTTGCAGACGGCTGCGGGAGAGATCGCCGCGCATGAGCGCCGCGCACGCAAGGCTCTTTCCTACTTTGGAAAGGACGGTATCGAGGACGGCATATGGCGTGCCTTTGGTATTCTGTCCTATGCTCGCTCGCTGACGGAGCAGGAGCTCTTCGCGCTTGTCTCGCGCGTGCGCTACGGCATTGACCGGGGGATCATCAAAGAGGTGACACCGGACTGGTATGCGGAGATCATCGTTGCGGCACGCGACGGTTATCTCAAGTATGCGGCAGAAAACGAAAATCTATCAACGGGGGAAATCAGCGCCATACGCGCTTCGCGTGTGCGCGCGATCTTACAAAAATATCGAACGCAGGGATGAGGAGGGGGACAGCTTGAACTACCGTCAATTTTTTACACAGGCGGCGATTAAAGCCGTAGAGTTTTCACAGTATATCGCGCAGCGGCGCGGCAAGGGGTACATCGGAACAGGCCAGCTTCTGCTGGGGATCATGCACATGCGTGACACTATTGCAGCGGAGGTGCTGGATAAGTTCGGCGCGGATTATGACAGTGCGGAGCAGGTGATTCGCAATTCGGACGGGTTTCAGGATGTCCTGCACCCGGCCGAGGATGTACCGTACTACACGCGCCGTGCCCAGCGCGTCATGCAGGGCGCAATCGACACCGCCCGCGAGGAGCGTTCCTTTGTGACGACGGAGCACATTCTGCTCAGCCTGCTCACGGAGGCGGAGGGCACTGCCGTCCATACGCTCGAGGAGCTGGACGTCGACATCGAGGAGCTGCAGAGCGAGGTGCTTGAACGCATGAGCGAGGCGGAGGAGTCGAAGGAGAAGTCCTCTCGCAGAAAACCGAACAAGGGAGGCGCGAAAGGTCTGCCCGCATCGCTCAAGAAATTCGGGCGTGATCTGATCGGCGTTGCACGGACGGGCGGGATTGATCCCGTCATTGGGCGCGCGGCGGAGATCGACCGCGTGATCCAGATCCTCGCACGCCGTACGAAGAACAACCCCATCCTCCTCGGGGAGGCGGGGGTCGGAAAGACCGCGATTGCAGAGGGGCTTGCCCAGCGCATTGCAGACGGAGAGGTGCCGTTCCTCCTCGAGGACAAGCGTGTCGTCACACTGTCGATGACGGCGCTCGTGGCGGGGACGAAGTACCGTGGCGAGTTCGAGGAGCGGCTCAAGAATGTCGTGGATGATGTCATTAAGGCGAAGAACATTATCCTCTTCATCGACGAGATTCACACGCTCATCCGCGCCGGCGGCGCGGAGGGCTCTCTTGATGCGGCAAATATTCTGAAGCCCGCCCTTGCGCGCGGCGAGATGCAGATCATCGGCGCAACGACGCTCAGCGAGTACAAGAAGCATTTTGCGAAGGACTCCGCTCTCGCACGCCGCTTCCAGACCGTTATGGTGGAGGAGCCGGGCGAGGAGGATGCGGAGCAGATTCTCTTTGGTCTGCGCAGCAAATACGAGGAGTTCCACCGTGCGCGCATCGAGGATGACGCGGTGCGCGCGGCTGTGCGCCTCTCGAAGCGATACATCACGGATCGCTGGCTGCCGGACAAGGCAATCGACCTCGTCGACGAGGCGGCGTCGCGCGTGCGCATGAAGAACACGGGCGGAACGGATCAGCTTGCGGGTCTGCGCGCGGAGATCACGGAGATCGTCCGGCAGAAGGATGCTGCGATCAGCGGGCAGGACTATGAGGCGGCAGCCGAACTGCGCGACCGCGAGCAGGAACTGCGCGCCCAGCTTGAGGCGTCGCGTCGCGGCGAGGATCAGCGGACGGAGATCGTGGTGACAGAGGACGACATTGCTGCTATTGTGGCGCAGTGGACGGGCATTCCCGTCCAGCGAATCGCGGCGAAGGAGTCCGACCGCCTCCTCGCGCTCGAGAAGCACATCGGGCGGCGCGTCATCGGTCAGGACGAGGCGGTGCGCGCCGTTTCGAAGGCGGTGCGGCGTGCTCGTGCGGGTGTCAAGGATCCGCGCCGCCCGATCGGCTCCTTCCTTTTCCTCGGCTCGACGGGCGTAGGAAAGACGGAGCTTGCACGGGCACTTGCGGAGTCCGTATTCGGCTCTGAGGATGCGATTATCCGCTTCGATATGTCCGAGTACATGGAGAAGCATACGACGGCGCGTCTCGTCGGTGCGCCTCCGGGCTACGTCGGCTACGAGGAGGGGGGGCAGCTCACGGATGCCGTGCGCAAGAAGCCGTTTTCCATCATCCTCTTTGACGAGGTGGAGAAGGCGCACCCCGATGTCTTTCACATGCTCCTGCAGGTGCTTGAGGACGGACGTCTCACGGACGGACAGGGCACGGTCACGGATTTTCGCAATACGATCATCATTATGACCTCAAATGCAGGTGCCAACCACCTGCGTTCGACGACGGGCACAATTGGCTTCTCCATTGGAGCACAGGCGAAGGACACGGACGAGGAGCGCGCGAAGAAGCGCGTCATGGAGGAGGTCAAGAAGATCTTCCGTCCGGAATTCCTCAACCGCATAGACGATATGATTGTTTTCAATGCGCTGGGTGAGCCCGAGCTGACGAAGATTGTGGACATCCTCCTGCGCGATGTCAAGGCACGCCTTGCCGAGCAGGAGATCAACATCGAGGTCAGCGCGTCGGCAAAGCGCGTGCTCATCTCGAAGGGGACGGATGTCAAATTCGGTGCACGTCCTCTGCGCCGTGCGATTCAGAAGAACATCGAGGACGAGCTTGCCGAGCGTATTCTCGCACGCGACTTCACGGCGGGGGATATCATCTCCGTGCGCAAGTCCGGTGACGGGCTTGACTTCGTAAAGAAGGATACAAGCCGCAACAAGCGCGTCAAGGGCGATAAGCAGGCATCCTATCATGAAGTATGAGCGGACTGTCAATGTCTTGGCACCGCCGACACGCGTGGGGCGCGCGGGGGATTTCCTCCTCAATCTGGGCTGGTCGCTGTACTGGCTCGCCCGTGCGGTGCTGCGGGCTCTGATAAGTAAATGGAAGGGACTGTAATGAAACAGTCCCTTTTCTTTGGAAAGAATCGGGTTTTATGGCAAAGAAGAAAAAGACTGCATATGTCTGTCAGAACTGCGGCTATGATACGCTCAAGTGGATGGGGAAATGCCCCGGCTGCGGTGCGTGGAACTCTCTTGTGGAGGAGATTGTCACGCCGCCCGCAGAGGAGCGCAGGGGCGTCGGTACGGGGAATGCGGAGCGTCCGCAGGCAATCGGCGAGATTGCCGTTGAGGATCTGCCGCGCTTCTCGACTGGATCGGGGGAACTTGACCGTGTGCTCGGCGGTGGTGTCATCCCCGGCTCGATGGTGCTCATCGTCGGCGATCCCGGCGTCGGCAAGTCGAGTCTCACGCTGCGCGTTTCGGCAGACATTGCACGCGCAGGACAGCGCGTCCTCTATGTGACAGGGGAGGAGAGTGCGCGGCAGATTCGCATGCGTGCGGATCGTCTGCAGGCGATTGCTGACGATCTCCTCGTCGTCAGCGAGACGAATCTCGATGCGATCTGCGCACATGTGGAGCGCGAGCAGCCCGCACTCTTCATCATCGATTCCATCCAGACCATGTACCGTCCCGACATTGAGAGCGCGCCCGGCAGCGTCTCTCAGGTGCGCGAGTGCGCGATGGAGCTCATGCGCGTTGCAAAGACGGCTGGCATTGCGGTCTTCGTCATTGGTCATGTGACGAAGGAGGGCAGCCTCGCAGGGCCGCGCGTCCTCGAGCACATCGTGGACACCGTGCTCTACTTCGAGGGGGAGCGCAATGCCGAGTATCGCGTGCTGCGCGCCGTGAAGAATCGCTTCGGGAGCACGAACGAGCTTGGTCTGTTCGAGATGCGCGACGTCGGGCTTGTCGATGTGCCGGACGCATCGAAGCTCTTTCTCTCCGAACGCGCAATGGAGAGCGGTTCGATCATCGTGCCGACGGTGGAGGGGACGCGCCCGCTTCTCGTCGAGGTGCAGGCACTTGTTGCACCGACGCCGTATCAGCCGCCGCGCAGAACGGCGGACTCCGTCGACGTGAAGCGCATCCAACTGCTCCTTGCCGTGCTCGAAAAGCGCGTCAAACTCCCCATCGGCGCGGCGGATGTCTACGTCAAGGTCGCGGGCGGCATCCGCCTCGACGAGCCCGCTGCCGATCTTGCACTCTGCGTTGCAATGGCATCGAGCTTTGCGAACCGTCTGCCGCGTCCGCATATGGTCGTCTGCGGTGAGGTCGGGCTCTCGGGCGAGGTGCGCGCTGTCTCACAGGCGGAGCTCCGCGTTGCTGAGGCGCGGCGGCTGGGGTTTCACGCGGCACTCTTGCCGATGAAGAACTATCGGCAGCTGCAGGGGAAGTTCGAGGATATGCAGCTCTTTGGTGCGGAGAATATTGGCGACGCGCTGAAATGTGCCATGCCAAAAAATATTTAAGGGAATATGAATTTCTTTCGATAAAAAAATAGAAGAGGTGATGTGTAGATGAATGCAAGCAATCTCATGGCTGTAACACCGGCTGATGGGATCTCCGCGGGGACAGGCGTACCGAAGGGGCGCAGCGGATCTGCGGGGAATCGTGCGCAGGCAACCTCAGGGAAGAATTCGTTCAGCGATACATTTGGCGCACTGCAAAAGGGAATGGATGCAGGGGCGGCAAAATCAGAGACGCGTGTGACTTCCGCCGATGCGGCACAGACGAAAACGCCGCAGACGGAAAGTGTTGCGCCGTCGCAGGACACACAGGATGTGACGGCACAAATGCCGAAAGTCGCCGGTCAGAAACAGGCGGAGCCCGGCACGGAAAAAACAGCGTCGGTAGATGAGGCAGCAGTTCCAACCGCTGCTGTAGCGGCACTCGCGGCTCTTGTGAACACGGATGTGCCGCTCGTGGACGGCGATGTGAACGAGGGGCTCGATGCCGCGCTCACAGAGATCTTGGAGCGCTATGAACTGACGGCGGATCAGCTCGGTGATACGAAGCTGCGGACTGCCGTGCAGAACCTCCTGCAGCAGATCCCGGAGGAGGGGGCGAAGAGCCGTAATCTACTCCTCGCACTGGAGGGACAGCCGCTTACGCAGGAGAATGCAGCGGCAGAACTCGGCGCAGCTGTTCAGGGTACCGAGGCGGGGAAGAACCCCAATGCGGAGCAGGTTCTGCGTCTGGCGGCGCTTGAGACCGTACTGCCCGCGCAGCTGCGTGCCGTGCTCAATACAGAGCCCGCATTGACAGTCGAGAATGCACCTGTACTTACGGCTGAGACCGTCCCAACAGCAGAGGCGCTTGCAGCAGAGGCGAATGCTTCGCGCAATGCTGCAAATATCGCCTCCCTTGTTGAGGGGCAGGCAGAGAATTTGCAGCCGGCAACGGAGACGATTGTTGCTCCGGTGCTCAGAGCGCAGTCCGAGCAGACACAGCCTGCGGTACGTACGGCGACAGCGCTCGTTGGGGAGAATCTGACAACGGACGATGGCACTGCGAACCCTCTTACAGTGCTTGCTCAGCGTACGATGCGTCATGATACTTCACAGCGTGATACGGCGGAACAGGGCACACAGCAGCAGTCAGCACAGGGCACACAGCAGCAGTCAGCACAGGGCGAGCAACAGCCTGCGCGCATGGCGACCACGATGCCCTTTGAGGTTCAGACGCGCACCACGGAGACGGCACTGCAGCCCGCACAGCCCATTGCAGTGCAGGCGAATACAGGAACAACGCCGATACAGGAGGTTGTTTCTCCTGCACCCGCACAAGAGGCACAGCGTCCGCAGCCAGACTATGAGATTCCACGTCAGATTGTGGAGCAGGCGCGACTTATGCGCACACTCACGGATACGCAGATGGTCATCCGTCTGCGCCCCGAACATCTCGGCGAGCTTACGCTTCGTGTGGCGGTTGGTGCGGATGGTGCCGTACAGGCATCGTTCCACAGCGACAACGCACATGTGCGCAATGTGATTGAGAACTCCCTCGTCCAGCTCCGACAGGAACTGAACAACCAGGGACTCAAGGTCGACCGCGTCGGTGTTTATACCGGTCTTGCGGACGGGCAGATGCCGCAGGGGCAGGGTCAGGAAGCGTGGCAGCAGAGCAACAGCCATCGCGGGAAGACGCAGTACTACGGGCGCGGAGATGCCGATGACTATCTCGATGAGGTCGAGGGGCTTGCTCCCATTACGGCAGAGGAAAATAACGGAAATACTGCTACGGATGGCGTCGACTATCGCGTATAACGGATCGAGGAGGAAATATCGTGGCAAGTTCAAATCCACTGAATACAATCAACGTCGGCGGTGTTGTGCAGAAGCTGTCGGACTACGAGGCAGCGCAGAACCAGGCGAAAGCGAAGGACAAGAAGAATGACGCGCTCGGCAAGGATGCCTTTCTCCAGCTGCTCGTCACACAGATGAAATATCAGGACCCGCTCGATCCGCAGGATAACAGCGAGTATCTCTCACAGCTTGCACAGTTCTCCGCACTTGAGCAGATGACGAACGTCTCCAAGGGACTCTCTGAGGTATCGAAGATCGTTGACAACATCAACTCCTCCGTTCTCATCGGACAGCTGAGCGGGATGATCGGACAGCCCGTTCAGTGGATCACCGAGGTCAAGGGCTCGGATGGAAAGACGGAAAAGCAGAACTTCGAGGGCAAGATCATCGGCGTCAGCATTACGGATGGCCAGCCGAGCGTCATTGCCGATGTGAATGGCAAGACCCATCAGGTCGAGGTCTCGAAGATTGTGCGTGTCGGACGTCTCACGGCGGAGAAACCCTGAACAAATAATAAGGATAATGATAAAGATACCGCTGAAGGATTTCTTCGGCGGTATTTACACTTGCATAAAGTATTTCTATCTATTATAATGTAGGCATAACATCCCAAAGGAGAATGGGGTGGGGAATGAAATGGAGGGACCCATTATGGCAATACCGGCAATTAGAAGCGGTGGTTTTGGATCAAGCCTTTTCCAGCGGGCAAACCGTGAGGCGCAGCGCATCGGCGGACAGGTGACACATGCGAAGATGCAGGAGGTCGCATCCGTTATCGGTGGCTCCAACTTCGGCTCGGGCACGAAGCTGGGCAAGGGAGAGTTCCATCAGACGCAGGATCGAGTTGTTCAGAACGGAACGCAGAGCGCATCCCGTGCCGCACAGCAGTCCATGGAGAATATGGATCCGAGGCGTCTTGGGTCGAGCAAGTTCCAGCGGACGAACCGCGAGGCACAGCAGATCGGTGGGCAGGTGACGCACGAGCTCATGCAGCAGGTCAAGCAGGCCTATGCAACCAGCCATCCGGTGCAGAATCTCGGAAAGAACGTAGACATCGCAGCGTAATGCATAAAAATAGGGCATCGAATTCTCTAACGGAGCGATTCGATGCCCTATCTTTATGTGCTTTACTCGTCCGAAATGCCCTTTGATTCGTCGTCAAACCGACGGATCAGAAATTGTTGGAAAACAGACCGGCGGCGGGGG
>NZ_ALKG01000066.1 GCF_000286455.1 Selenomonas sp. FOBRC6 | reverse complement strand
TGTGGAGGTTGACGCTTCTTTTGGTTTGCCCGGATTTGAGCTGGTGGGGCTGCCCGATACGTCGGTGAAGGAATCGAAGGAGCGCGTGCGCACTGCGATTCGCAACTCCGGCTTTCAGCTCCGGCAGGAGCGCGTGACGGTGAATCTTGCCCCTGCCGATGTGCGAAAGGACAGCTCCGGACTTGACCTGCCGATGGCGGTTGGTCTCCTTTCATCCTACGGCATGGTTCCCGAGACGGCGGTGCAGAGCGCACTGTTCTCGGCGGAGCTTTCTCTCGACGGGAACTGCCGTCCGATCAGCGGGATTCTCCCAATGGCAATCACGGCGCGTGAGCGGGGACTTACGGAGCTTTATATCGCACCGTCTAATGTGGACGAGGCGCTGCTCATTGACGGGCTGAAGGTCTTTGCCGTTGAGAATCTGGCGCAGCTTGTGCGTCACTTGACGGGCGTGGAAATGCTTTCTCCCGCCATGCCACACCCAACAGAACAGAAAAAAAGACGCCGCTTTCACCGATGACTTTGCGGACGTACAGGGGCAGTATCAGGCGAAGCGTGCGCTTGAGATTGCAGCGGCTGGCGGGCATAATGTCCTGATGGTCGGTGTGCCGGGCTCGGGCAAGACGATGTT
>NZ_ALKG01000065.1 GCF_000286455.1 Selenomonas sp. FOBRC6 | reverse complement strand
GGCAACGTCGAGGCAGCAAAGGCAATCGGCGCTGCTGTTGCGAAGAAAGCCCTCGAAAAGGGCATCACCGAGGTCGTCTTTGACCGCGGCGGCTACATCTACCATGGCCGCGTCGCTGCTCTCGCTGAGGCGGCACGCGAAGCGGGCCTGAAATTCTAAAGGAGGGAAAGCATGGCTAGACATAACAACGAAAACGAGACGCCGGAGTTCGAAGAGCGTGTCGTATTCATCAACCGCGTATCGAAGGTTGTCAAGGGCGGCCGACGCTCCTCCTTCAGCGCACTTGTTGTCGTTGGCAACAAGAAGGGCAAGGTCGGTTTCGGTCTCGGCAAGGCTGCTGAGGTGCCCGAGGCAATCCGCAAGGGTGTTGAGGACGCAAAGAAGAGCCTGATCGAGGTCCCGCTGCGCGAGGAGCGCACGATCCCGCATGAGATCACGGGCATCTTCGGTGCCGGCCGCGTGCTTCTGAAGCCCGCTGCCAAAGGTACCGGCGTGATCGCCGGCGGGCCTGCGCGTGCGGTGCTCGAGCTTGCGGGTGTGCGTGACATCCTCACGAAGTCGCTCGGCTCGTCCAACCCGAACAATATGGTTCGCGCGACGATGGAAGGTCTCATCGGTCTCAAGAACCCCGCCGATGTGGCAGCACTGCGCGGCAAGACCGTGCGCGAGATTTTTGGCTGATAAGGAGGAACGAACATGGCAAAAGTCAGAGTAACGCTGACACGCAGCTTGATCGGTCGTCCTGAGACGCAGCGCAAGACTGTGAAATCGCTCGGACTGCGTAAGCGCAACTCCGTTACCGAGCTTCCCGACACGCCCGCCGTGCGTGGGCAGCTTCACAAGGTCTCCCACCTCATCACGGTGGAAGAGATTGCAGACTGAAGAGGGGAGGCAAACATCTATGAAACTGCATGAATTACAGCCCGCTGAGGGATCGCGTGCCACGCGCAAGCGTGTCGGCCGCGGCATCGGTTCGGGCATGGGCAAGACCTCGACGCGTGGCATGAAGGGCCAGAAGTCCCGTGCCGGCGGCGGTGTCCGCAGCGGCTTTGAGGGCGGTCAGATGCCTCTCTACCGTCGTCTCCCGAAGCGTGGCTTCAAGAACATCTGGGCAAAGACCTTTGCCGAGGTGAACGTCGGCAGCCTGAACTGCTTCGAGGATGGCGCAACGGTTGATCCCGTTGCACTCATCGAGGCAGGCATCCTCAAGAACGTTCGTGACGGCATCCGCATCCTCGGCGACGGCGAGCTTACGGCGAAGAACCTCACCGTTCGCGCACAGGGCTTTACGCAGGGCGCGGCAGAGAAAATCGCAGCGGCAGGCGGCAAAGTCGAGGTGATCTAAGGTGCTCCAAGCCCTTGGAAACATCTTCCAGATCCCGGAACTGCGGCAGAAGATTGTATTCACGCTCATCATGTTCGCCGTGTTCCGCATGGGGACGCACATCCCTGTGCCCGGCGTCGATCCGACGGCGATCGAACAGCTCTTTGCACAGGGAACCCTGTTCGGACTCCTCGACCTCTTTTCGGGCGGAGCGTTCAGCAAGTTCTCCATCTTTGCGATGAGCATCACGCCCTACATCAACGCAGCCATCATCATCCAGCTGCTCAACGTCGTTGTACCGACACTCGAGCAGTGGTCGAAGGAAGGCGCGGAGGGGCATAAGAAGACGACGAAGGTCACGAGGTATCTTACGGTTGCACTTGCGTTCTTCCAGGCGATCGGCATGTCGATCGGTCTCAAGAGTGCGATTCTCAACCCGAGTCCCGTGAACATCCTTATCATTGCGATTACGCTCACGGCGGGCACGGTGTTCCTTATGTGGCTGGGCGAGCAGATTACGGCGAATGGTGTCGGCAATGGGATCTCTCTGATCATCTTTGCCGGTATTGTTGCGGCGCTGCCGAAGAACATCGGCACGATCTACGCCTATGTCAAGGCGGGCACGATCAGCTACTTCAGCGTGTTCGCGTTTGCCGTCATTGCACTCGCGATGATTGTCTTCGTCATACACATCGAGACGGGCTTCCGCCGCGTCCCGATCACGTATGCGAAGCGTCTCGTCGGCGGGCGCGTGGGCAGCAGCGGGCACTCGAGCCACATTCCGTTCAAGGTCAATCAGGCGGGCGTTATCCCGATCATCTTTGCCTCGTCGGTGCTCATGTTCCCGATCACGGTCGCGCAGTTCATCGACGTGCCGTGGGTCAAGACGGCGGCGGCGTATCTCGAGTGGGGCAAGCCGCTCCAGACCACGCTCTACGTCCTGATGATTATCTTCTTCACCTACTTCTATACGTCGGTGACAGTGAAGATTCCGGATATGGCAGACAATCTCAAGAAATACGGCGGATTTGTGCCGGGGCTCAGACCCGGACAGGCGACGGCGGATTATCTTGACTACGTGCTGACGCGCATCACGCTTGCGGGGGCATTCTTCCTTGCATTCATCGCGGTGCTGCCGAACATGGTGGCGGGCGCGACGAACATTCAGGGCGTATACTTCGGCGGCACAGCGCTGCTGATCGTCGTCGGCGTTGCACTGCAGACGATGAAGCAGATTGAGTCGATGGTCGTCATGCGCCACTACGAAGGCTTTATGAAATAATGACGTAAGGAGATCACTATGCACATCATTTTGATGGGGCCTCCGGGTGCCGGCAAGGGCACGCAGGCGGCAAACCTCGTAAAACGATACGGTATTCTGCACATCTCCACGGGCGACATGTTTCGTGAAGCCGTGAAAGAGGGCACACCGCTCGGCAAAGAGGCAAAGTCCTACATGGACGCGGGCAAGCTCGTCCCCGACGAGGTGACGATCGGCATTGTGCGCGAGCGCCTCAGTAAGCCCGACTGCAAGAAGGGATTCATCCTCGATGGATTCCCGCGCACGGTCGAGCAGGCGGATGCACTCAATGAAATCCTTGCAGACAACGGGCTGACGCTCACGGGCGTCCTCAACATCAACGTCCCCGCCGCCGATCTCATCGAGCGTGCCGTCGGACGCCGCATCTGCAAGAGCTGCGGACATTCCTTCCATGTGAAGTTCAACCCGACCAAGGTCGAGAATGTCTGCGATGACTGCGGCGGCACAACCTATCAGCGTGCCGACGACAGCGAAGAGACCATGAAGAGCCGTCTTTCCGTCTATGAATCCTCCACGCGTCCGCTCATCGAGTATTACAAGAAAGCAGGCGTCTACAAGGAGATCGACGGCAGACAGGACATCGCGAAGGTCGAGGCGGATCTCGCCGCCGTCCTTGAGGCGTAAAAGGAGCGAAAGGGAAGTATGTCAAAACAGGATGTCATCGAGGTAGAGGGAAGAGTCGTCGAGAAGCTTCCCAATGCGATGTTCCAGGTCGAACTTGAGAATGGACACGTCGTCCTTGCTCATGTTTCCGGAAAGATACGCATGAACTTCATTCGTATTTTGCCGGGCGACAAGGTAACCATCGAACTCACCCCGTACGATCTGACTCGTGGACGTATTACGTATCGCTTCAAATAGTCCTGAAAGGAGGAATCGCTGATAAAATGAAGTCCGTCAGATTGGTGCAGAATTTTTGTCCTGTCAAGGAAACAAACCGGACGCATAGCAAAAGGCTATGTGGAGGATTTGTTGACGATGGCAGGGCGAAAAGGATGTGCCAAGATGATGGCGCTGAATTTATTAGTGCTTCCTCTACTAGCCGAACCGCAAATTTTGTGCTAGAATAGAAAAGATCGACTTGAACCTTGAATGTAAGGAGACGGAAGGAGGCAAGCGCAGTGAAGGTAAGACCGTCTGTCAAGAAAATCTGTGAGAAGTGCAAGATCATCAAGCGCAAGGGTCGTGTCATGGTCATTTGCGAGAACCCGAAGCATAAACAAAGACAAGGATAAAAGGAGGTGCACTTATGGCACGTATTGCCGGTGTAGATTTGCCCCGTGACAAGAGAATTGAGATTTCCCTGACGTACATCTACGGCATTGGCCTGACGACCGCGAAGAAGCTGCTCGCGATCGCAAACGTCAATCCCGATACCCGTACGCGCGACCTCACGGAGGATGAAGTCGTCAGACTTCGTGATGCCATCGACAAGAACGCCGTGGTGGAGGGCGACCTTCGCCGCGAAATTCAGATGAACATCAAGCGTCTCGTTGATATCGGCTGCTACCGTGGCCGCCGCCACCGTCTCGGCCTGCCTGTCCGTGGACAGAACACGAAGAACAATGCGCGCACGCGCAAGGGCCCGAAGAAGGCCGTTGCAGGCAAGAAAAAGTAAAGGAGGCTCGTAGAGGTGGCTGTTAAGAAAACAACACGTTCCAAGAAAAAAGTTCGCAAGAACATAGAGTCGGGCGTTGCACACATCAGCTCGACATTCAACAACACGATCGTCACGCTCACCGATAAGAGCGGCAATGCCCTCTCGTGGGCGAGCGCCGGCGGTCTCGGCTTCCGTGGCTCCCGCAAGAGCACACCGTTCGCAGCACAGATGGCTGCAGAGACGGCTGCAAAGGCTGCGATGGAGCACGGCCTGAAGTCCGTCGAAGTCTATGTCAAGGGTCCCGGTGCAGGCCGCGAGGCGGCAATCCGCTCGCTGCAGGCTACGGGTCTCGAAGTCAATATGATCAAAGACGTGACTCCCATCCCGCACAACGGATGCCGTCCGCCGAAGCGTCGCCGCGTCTAACAGGAGGTGCATGAAACAACATGGCAATTGATAGAGTACCAGTTCTCAAGCGCTGCCGTGCCCTCGGGCTCGAGCCGGCTACACTCGGCCGCTCGCGCCAGTCGACGCGTCAGCTCCGCCGCACGAACCGCAAGGTGTCCGAGTACGGACTCCAGCTCAAGGAAAAGCAGAAGGCAAAGTTTATCTACGGTGTCCTCGAGCGTCAGTTCCGCGGCTATTATGACAAGGCGAAGAAGATGTCGGGCGTCACGGGCGAGAACCTGCTGAGCCTCCTCGAGCGCCGTCTCGACAACGTCGTCTTCCGCCTCGGGCTTGCCAATACGCGCCGTCAGGCACGTCAGCTCGTTCGTCACGGCCATTTCACCGTGAACGGCAAGCGCGTTGACATCCCCTCCGCACTCGTTCGTGAGGGCGACGTGATTGAGGTCGCCGAGAAGAGCCGCGCGAGCGCGTTCTTCAAGGAGCTGAAGGAGAGCAGCAATGCCCTTTCCGCACCTGCATGGCTGACCGCCGATCAGGCAAACCTGACGGGCACGGTCACGCGTTTCCCCCATCGTGAGGAAATCGACGTTCCGGTCAACGAACAGGCCATCGTCGAACTCTACTCCAAATAATGAATGTGAATGTGTCTGCATTACGCGTTTATTATGGAGGAGGCACATAGATGACAGATATCGAGAAACCGAAAATCGAGATCGCAGAGATCAGCGAGGACGGACGCTACGGGCGTTTCGTCTGCGAGCCACTCGAGCCGGGCTACGGCACGACGTTCGGCAACAGTCTGCGGCGTATGCTGCTCTCCTCACTGGATGGAGCGGCGGTCACCTCCATCCAAATCGACGGCGTGCTGCACGAGTTCTCCACCATCCCGGGCGTACGGGATGATGTGACGAGCATCGTACTGGCACTCAAGCAGCTCTGCATTCGCATGCAGGGGAGCGAGCCGCATACCATCCGCATCGAGGCGGAGGGGGAGCGCGAGGTCACCGCAGCCGACATCGAATGCGGCAGCGACATCGAGATCCTGAACCCCGATCTTCACATTGCAACGCTCAATGCGACGGGCAAGCTCAAGATCGAGATGACCGTCGAGCGCGGACGCGGCTATGTGGCGGCGGACAAGAACAAGAAGGCGGACGACGGCATCGGCGTCATCCCCATCGACTCCATCTTCTCCCCCGTCCAGCGCGTCAACTACACGGTGGAGGACACGCGCGTCGGCAACGTCACCGACTACGACCGCCTCATCCTCGACGTGTGGACGAACGGCTCCATCCGTCCGGAGGAAGCCGTGAGCAAGGCGGCAGCCATCCTCGTCATGCATTTGCGCCTGTTCCAGAACATGGACGGCACGGTCATCGAGGAGGAGGAGGAAGTCCCGAACTTCCCGCCCGAAGAGGTCGACGACAGCGCGAAGGTGCTCGAGATGACCATCGACGATCTGGATCTTTCCGTCCGTTCCTTCAACTGCCTCAAGCGCGCCGGCATCAACACCGTCGCCGATCTCGCGCAGAAGACCGAGGACGACATGATGAAGGTACGCAATCTCGGGCGCAAATCTCTGGATGAAGTGAAGAAAAAACTTGAGGAGCTTGGACTCTCCTTGAGACAGGAAAACGAATAACGATAGGAGTGGGAAACACATGAGAAAGCTCGGACGCAATTCCGCGGCTCGCAAGGCTCTCCTCAGGAGCATCCTCACATCCTTCTTCAAGTATGGACGCATTGAGACGACCGAGGCAAAGGCAAAGGAGCTCCGCTCCCTCGCCGACGGCCTCATCACGCTCGCCAAGCGCGGCGACCTCAGTGCGCGTCGTCAGGCCATCGCGGCTCTGGCAGAAGAGGATGTCGTGCGCAAGCTCTTCGGTGAAATCGCAGAGAAGTACACGGATCGCAAGAGCGGCTACACCCGCATCTTGAAGCTTGGTCCCCGTCGCGGCGACGCCGCACCGATGGCCATCATCGAGCTCGTCTGATCTGACAAATAAAAAGACCGCCCGCGGGCGGTCTTTTTGTATGCTATAAATTTATATGAGGTACCCCCATCGGAATGGAAGGAACCGCGCAAGTGGTGGAAGGGATGCCCCTTACATTATTCAATCGTTGGATCATGTGCGAGAATCGGTGCAAGCTCGTCCTCGTCCTCGGTGACAAACAGTGTTTTCTCATTGATAAAGCGGACGAAGCCGGGAACAGCACCCGAGGGCTTCTTGACGAAGCGGACGGCAGTGTAGTCGACGGGGACAGTGGAAGAGCCGCGCGCCTTGCTGAAATGCGCGGCAATCTGCGCAGCGAGGTGGAGTGCTGTTTCGCTCGGTGCGTCCCCGTTCGTTCGCAAGATGACGTGCGAGCCGGGGATGTCGCGGACGTGCAGCCAGATGTCCGTTGGCGCAGCGGTCTTGAAGGTGAGAGCGTCGTTCTGCGCGTTATTCTTGCCGACCAGAATGCTTGTACCGTCGGGCGCGGTGAAGGAGAAGGGGCGCGCACGGCGATCCTTGCTGCGCTTCGGCAGTTTCTCGTGGAGATAGCCGGACGTAATCAGCTCGTCCTGAATCTCTGCAATCTCGGCGAGACGCGTGGAGGAGTCGAGTGACGCCTCGATGCTTTCGAGGTGGCGGATGTTTGCCATGCAGTGCTCCTGCTGAACGGCGAGCAGCTGTTGGGCACGCTTCAGCTTGTCGTATTTCTTGTAGTACGCCTGCATGTTCGCGATGATGCCGATGCGGCGGTCGAGCGGAATCGTAATTGTTTCGCCGGTCTCGCTGTAGATGTTCGGGACGGTAATCTCGTCGTCGGCGTGGTCACTGTACTGATACTGATAGGTCATTAGGTTGTCGGCATAGATTTTTTGTTCCTCGGCGTTCTCCGCCGCCGCAATCTCTGTGCCAAGCTTGTCATATTTCTCGCGTGCGCGCGCAAGCTCGGTGCGTACGAGACGGCGAAAGCGTTCGCGGTCGGGAATGACATAGCTGCCAAGCCGCTTGTCCGCATCGATCATCAGTGCACTGAGCGTGGGATAGGAGATGCGCTGGGTATTGGGAAGTTCGCTGAGGGGGAATGCCGCCATCGCCGTAACTTTGCCGTTCTCGTCTAGACGCAGGGCGGGTGCGGGCTCTTTCATCCATGTACGCAGCTCTGTGAGCGCACGGGAGATTTCCGCAAAGTCTGCTGAATCCAGTGCAGAAATGAGGATGTTTGGTGCAAGTCCCGCGAGAAAGCAGATCTCCTTTGCTGAGATGGGGCCAAAGCCGAGAACAGCGCCAATGAGTGCCTGAAAGAGTTTTGCGTCACTGTCTGACTGTATGCGTGTGATGATGTCCGTGATGTCTGCCGTAAAGAGATCATATTTGTCCTGTACGGGCGGGAGGGTGTAGGGAATGCCCTTGAAGACGGTGCGCACGCGGCTCGTATTCTCGCCGATGCGGCGCAGTGCCTCGGTGATGATACCGTCCTCGTGGAGGATGATGTTGCTGTATTTGCCGATGAGTTCGAGGGTGAGGATGCGCGTTGTGATGCGCCCGCCACCCGCGATTACGTCGATGTCGAGGTGAATGATGCGGTCGCGTCCCTCCTGCCGCACGGCGGCAATGCGTCCCGTTTCGAGCTGTTTCCTGAGGAGCATGACGAAGGTTGGCGGCTCGGCGGGATTCTCGGGTGCATTCTCGATGAGATGTGCGGATGGGTTGCTTGCGTTGGTGTTGATGTAGAGGAGGAGATTCCTGCCCGGCTGGCGTACGGAGAGGACGATGGACTGCTTGTTCGGCTGGTTGATCTTGTCGATGCGGCCGCCCGTGAGTGCGTCCGCGAGTTCGCGGACGAGGGCGGACATGGAGAAGCCGTCAAGGCTCATAGTATCACTTCTTTCTAGTTCCTAAAAATTATACACGCGAACAGCACAATAGGCAAGTTATGTGCCTTGCACGTGCGGAGATTTCATAGTACAATACGTGCAGCAAGGCGGTGTAATAGATGAAGTTTACAAAGTGGCAGGGCTGCGGGAACGATTTTGTGATTGTGGATTTTCTCGAGAAAAAGCCTGTGGATTTTGCGGCACTCGCGGTCAAGATGTGCGACCGGCATTTTGGCATCGGCGCAGATGGGCTGATGGTGGTCTGTCCCTCGGAGACGGCGGATGTGCGTATGCGTGAGTTCAACCCGGACGGCACGGAGCCGGAGATGTGCGGGAACGGCATCCGCTGTTTTGCGCGCTATCTCTACGACTATGGGCGCGTGAGGCGGGAGCAGTTCACGATTGAGACGATTGCGGGGACGATGGTGCCGCGCGTTATCCTCGAAAACGATGCGGTGACGGCGGTCGAGGTGGATATGGGCGTGCCCGTACTTGCGGGCGAGGATATCCCCGTGGCGGGCTTTGGCGCGGAGCAGATCGTTGCGCAGCCACTCGTTGTAGACGGGAAAGAGTATCGCATGACCTGCGTCTCGATGGGCAATCCGCATGCGGTCATCTTTGTGGACGATGCGGAGGGCTTTCCTCTCGCGGAGCTCGGGACGAAATTCGAGAACCATGCGGTGTTTCCGCGCAAGATCAATACGGAGTTCGTCGAGGTGCGCGACCGCACACACGCGCGTATGCGCGTCTGGGAGCGCGGCGCGGGCATTACGCTCGCCTGCGGGACGGGGACGTGCGCGACGCTCACGGCGGGCGTGCTGAACGATGTGCTTGACCGCGCGGCGGACATCGAGGTGGACGGCGGCGTGATTCACGTCGAGTGGCGTGAAAGCGGACATATCTTTATGACAGGCCCCGCCGAGCCGGTCTTCACGGGTGAATGGCAGGGCTCGCTATGAGTACGCCGCGCAGGAGTATGACGGGCTACGGCGCGGGTACTGCCGAGACGGCGGACTACCGCGTGACGGTCGAGATCAAGGCGGTCAATCAGCGCTTTCTCGAGATTGCGCCGCATATGCCGCGCGCGTTCGGCGCGTGGGAGAACGATCTGCGCGATCTCATCCGCACGCATGTTGCGCGTGGGAAGCTCGATGTCTACGTGAACTTCGAGGATCATAGCGAAAAGCAGTACGATGTCCACGTCAACGAGGGACTGGCGCGTGCCTACTATGCGGCGCTCGGCAAGGTCGCACGCGCAGTGGACGCGCCGCTCACAGACGGTGTACGGATGACGGCAGCGTACGAGGGCGTGATTGCGGTGAGCGAGCAGGCGGATATTGCGGGCGCGCGTGCGGTATTTCTGGATGCTGCAGAGCAGGCGCTTGCAGCGCTCGATGCGATGCGGCTCGCCGAGGGTGCGCATATCGCGCGTGACTTTGAGAAACGCCTTACGCGCCTCGAAGATCAGCGGATGCAGGTGAAGGAGATCGCGCCCACGATTGTTGCAGACTACCGTGCGCATCTGATGGATGTGCTCGCCGAGTTCCGCGAGGTCACGCCCGATGAGACGCGCATCGTGCAGGAGGCGGCGCTCTATGCCGACCGCGTAAACATCACCGAAGAATTGGTGCGTCTTGCGAGTCATTTCGCACAGTTCCGCGCGATTCTCGCAGAGGAGGAGCCCGTTGGGCGGCGGCTTGACTTCCTTTTGCAGGAGATCAACCGCGAGACGAACACAATCGGGTCAAAGGCGAACAACGCTGCTGCACAGCAGATCGTGGTCGCGATGAAGAACGAGGTCGAGAAGCTGCGCGAGCAGGTACAGAATTTGGAGTGAGCATGGAGACGGTCAATATCGGATTCGGCGACATCGTCCTTGCGGGGCGCATGGTTGCCATCGTTGCGCCGACCTCCATGTCCGTGAAGCGCATGGTGCAGGATGCGCGCGAGGCGGGGCGGCTCATCGACGCGACGTACAAGCGGCGGACGCGCGCCGTCATTGTTCTGGACAGCGGTCACATTGTGCTCTCGGCGCTCCTGCCGGAGACGATTGCGGGGCGCATGACGAATACAAAGGAGGGCGCAGAGTGAAAAAGGGGCTTCTCATCGTAATTTCGGGTGCGTCCGGCACGGGGAAGGGGACGGTCTGCAAGGAGCTCCTTGCGCGTGAGCAGGGGGTTGCCTACTCCGTGTCTGCAACCTCGCGCGCGCCGCGCGAGGGCGAGATGGACGGACGCGAATACTATTTCCGCACGCGCGAAGAGTTCGAGGCGATGATAGCGGCGGGGGCGTTCCTCGAGTATGCGGATGTATACGGCAACTACTACGGCACGCCGCTCGCGCCCATTGAGGAGCGCCGCGCGGCGGGCGAGGACATCCTGCTTGAGATCGACACGCAGGGCGCGCTGAACGTGATGGAGCGCTGCCCCGACGGGACGTTCATCTTTCTCCTGCCGCCCTCACTTGAGGAACTGCGCCGCCGCATTACAGGGCGCGGCACGGAGTCGGAGGAGAGCCTCGCGCGTCGCCTTGCGGCGGCACGCGATGAGATACAGCTCGGGAGGCGTTATCGCTACGCTGTGCTGAACGATACGGTGGAGGCGGCGACGGCGCAGATTCAGACAATCCTTGCGGCGGAGCGCCTGCGCGCGGACATGGATTTTTC
>NZ_ALKG01000064.1 GCF_000286455.1 Selenomonas sp. FOBRC6 | reverse complement strand
CGTGTGCTTTTCCCGCTTGCTTCAGTAGGGTTTGCTTAGAAGTATTGCTTGTTTCTTTGTAAGAATTACATGGTACATTTACGGAGGTAGTAACGTGGCAAATCAGCTCAAAGAACTCTTGGGAATTGAGGTTCCTATCCTGCAGGGCGGCATGGCGTGGATCTCGGAGGCTAATCTTGCTTCAGCGGTCTCGAATGCGGGCGGTGCGGGCATCATCTCGACGGGGGGGCGTACGACGGAGTACACGCGCGATGAGATTCGCCGTTGCCGTACGCTGACGGATCGCCCGTTTGGTGTCAATGTGATGCTCATGGCACCGAACAAGGACGAGATCGTGGATGTGATCTGTGAGGAAAAGCCAGCGTTCGTCACGCTCGGCGCGGGCAATCCCGTTCCGTACTTTGAAAAGCTTCATGCGGCAGGCGTGAAGGTCATCCCCGTCGTGCCGAGCGTGAAACTCGCAAAGCGCGTGGAGGAAAAGGGCGCGGACGCCATCGTCGTAGAGGGCATGGAAGCGGGCGGTCACATCGGCGTGCTCTCGACCCTGCCGTTGATGGAGCAGGTCATCCCCGAGGTAAAGCTCCCTGTCGTTATGGCGGGCGGCTTCGGCGACGGGCGCGGACTTGCAGCGGCGCTCCTCATGGGCGCTGCGGGCATCCAGATGGGGACGCGCTTCCTCGTTGCAGAGGAGTGCGTCGCGCATCCGAATATGAAGGCAAAGCTGCTCGAGGCTGTGGACACGGACACGATTGTCACGGGTGTCACAATCGGCGGTGCCGTGCGCGGGGTTAAGAACAAGTTCTCGGAGGAATTTGTTGCGCTCGAGTATTCGGGCAAGGCGACCAAGCAGGAGCTGCTCGACCGTGCAACGGGTACGAACAAGCTCGCAGCCGTAGATGGTGACGTTGTGAATGGCATGGTGCAGGCGGGCGAGACGCTGACCCTCCTGCGCGAGATTGAGCCGGTGCAGACGATCGTGGAGCGCATCGTGCGTGAAGCGCGTGAGACGCTGGCGCAGGCGGCAAAGATTGAGATTTAAGGGGTAACGCAGGGGAATGGGAAACGACGAACTGACACGGATTCATGAACTCGCGAAGCGCGTCACGCTTCTCGAAAAGATGGCGCTGCGTCAGCAGAGTCGTATTGACGAGCTGGTGGAGCGGTTGGAGGAGGCGGAGCGCCGTGCGGGCACGCCGCCGCAGAGGAAGGAGCCGCCCAAGGCGGCTGCCGATGATCCTGCGGAGGCGAATGCCGCTGCGCAGCGCGCTGTCCCGTCCGTGAGCGATCTCCTCGACGAGGAGATGAAGCGCGATCTGTCGCGTGTCTACACGGGGGCGGCTGCCTCGCCGGTCAAACCGCCGGAACAGCCACCGCAGGGCAAGGCAATGAATGCGATGGAGCGCGCGGCGGGCAGCTATGCGCGGGCGACGGGCGGCAAGGAGTCTACCCCGAGTGACCGCGCACGGCAGAACGAGGCGGCACGCAAAAAAGCCGCCGAGGCGGCTTTGGATGCGATTCCTGTGCACGAGCTGCGTGAGCGGACGCCCGCAGAGCGCGCGGCTGACTACATACGCGATTACAACGCGCTTTACGATGTCGTCGGGACAATGTTTCAGAAGAAAAAGGCGCAGGACGATTTCATCAAGCTCTATGAGGTGCAGGGCATGCGCTGTACGAATATGCAGCTGCGCCTGAGCCGTCCCGAGCTCGAGCCGCGCTTTGTCGCGGTCACGCCGACGCGCGATGCCGACTTCTGGGGCATGCCGCTCGGCAACGGGCTCTTTGCCGTCGTCCCGAATCCCTTCCTCGTCTACGGGGAGGAGATGCACACGGCGGGCGGCATGCGCGAGGCGTTCAACTCGAACTATCGCGCAGGGAACACGTACGGCCGCTTTACGGTCAAGGAGACGGCAACCTTCCAGTTCGGGACGATTGGAAAGGTGTTCAAGCGAGGACAGCTTGAGGTGGAACTATAGAGTCAAAAAAACAAGGCAGAATGCTGCCTTATTTTTTTGCGCCTATCGCACCTGTCGTCCCGCACCTGCGCCGTCGATGGCGACGGCGACGCCGGTCTCGGTGAAGGTCTTCATGTCGTTTACGACGTGGAGGGCGGCGCGTACAATGTCTATGCCGAGGATGCCCGCAATGCCTGCGGTCAGCTCCGTGTCGATCATGAGCATATCTGGGAGGATGTGCAGGATGTAGGGACGCAGGGCGGTGTTCTCATCAGCGGCTGTGTGTGCTGCGCGATCCGTCCGTGCGTCTCCGGGCAGGATGAGGCTTGCGCCTGCCGCCGCTCCATGCAGAGAACCAGTGAGCGCCGCCGAAACAGCGGCGCTTTCCTCCCGTTCGTATGCACCGAGGATGAGGATGGGATAGGTGCGGGCGAGGGCATATGCTGTTTCGTATGCGGTGCGTGTGTCCTTTATGACCTGTGAGACGGTGAGGATATGGACGGGGATGGATGCCGACGTCGTGAGTGCGTTGAGAATGCACGTCAGATCGGCGGGCAGTTCCCCGTCTGTGATGAGGAGGAGGGCTACCTTTGTGTCTATGGGCGGGCGCTCCGTGCCGAGGATGCCTGCAAGCTGCACGGCGATCCGCTCGAGATAGCCGAGGCTGTGGATGGGCTTTGCAAGGTTGTCGAGGCGGTATTGACAGGCGTCCATGGAGGATTGATGGAGAGGGGAGATTGATAGGGGCGCCCCTTCCACCGCTGCGCAGTCCCCCTCCCCCGTGTCCCACGGCGGAGGCATTGCATTATGCGAGGGTGCATCCACCGCTTCCCATATTTTCAGCATCCGTTCCAGCAGTCGCAGCGCAATCGAGGAGCCTGCCGCCTCGCTGAGGCGGATGTCGAGGCGGAGGATGGGCGTGAGTCCGAGGCGGCGGAGTGCGTGGGGATGGGAGTGCTCCGTCAGGGAGGCATGCGAGGCAAGCAGATAATGTGCACAGTCGGGGGCGAGGGCGTGGGCGATGAGCGCAGCAGATGTCGTATTCGCCCCGTCGAGGATGACGAGCATGTGCCGCGCGGCAGCGCCGAGGATGATACCTGCGATGCAGCCGAGTTCAAAGCCGCCGACCTTCGCGAGGACATCCAGCCCGTCATGCGGATCGGGACGGTTGACACTGAGTGCGCGGCGGACAATCTCAATCTTGTGCGCGAGGCGCGCGTCCGAGATATTCGCACCCCGTCCCGTGACCTCCTCAGGTGTTAGTCCAAGGAATGCCGCAACGATGGCGGCGCTCGAAGTGGTATTCGATATGCCCATCTCGCCAGGGAGGATGCAGCGATCGCCGCGATCCGCGCAGTCGTTTGCGAGTGCGATGCCCGTCTCGATGGCTGCAATCGCCTGTGCGCGCGTCATGGCAGAGCCCTTCGTCATATTCGCCGTGCCGCGTGCAATGCTGTGTTGCAAGAGTCCTGGAATATCATCATAAGCGGCATTTACACCGAGATCGGCGACGACGAGGCGCGCCCCCGCATAGTTTGCGGCTGCATTCGCTGCGCCGCCGCGTGCAATGAGATAGTTGCACATCATATTCAGCGTGGTTTCGGGCGGATAGGCACTGACGCTCTCGGCGGCAACGCCGTGGTCGGCGCAGGAGATAATGACGCTCGTCTGCGGCGGTGCGGGATGGCGCTCGCCCGTGATGTTCATATAGCGAAGGAGAATAGAGCGCAGATGTCCGAAATCCCTGCTTGTCTGTGCGGACAGCGCAGCGTCGACTGCCGAGGAAAGCTCCGTGTCGGGGACATGGATTGTCGCTATCGTTTGTTCAAGAAGATTCATGCGCGCGCCTTTTCCTTTTCCATGCGTTTCAGCGAGAGCCCAATGCGCCCGCGTGCCTCGTCGATGCTGATGATCATGACATCGAGCGAGTCGCCGACGGACAGAACATCGAGCGGATGGCGCACGCGGCGGTGGCTCATCTCGGAAATGTGGAGGAGTCCCGCCTGTTTCAGTCCGATGTCGATGAATGCGCCGAAGTCCGTGATGTTGCGGACTGTTCCCTTGAGAACTGTGCCGACGGCAAGGTCGGAGAGCTTCACGATGTTCTGGCGCGTGAGCGGTGCGGGCAGATCCTCGCGCGGGTCACGCCCGGGGCGCGCGATTGCCTTGAGAATGTCCGTGACGGTCGGCACACCCGCGCCGAGCTTCTTTGCGAGCGGCGCTGCACTCATCTGCGCGGTCTTGAGTGCGAGGGCGGGGAGCTTCGCGCGGTCGTGCAGATCGTCCTCGTCCGCACCGAGCTCCGCGAGGATGGAGCGTGCAAGCTCGTAGGACTCGGGATGAATCGCGGTGCCGTCCAGTGGTGTTTCGCCCTCGTGGATGCGCAGGAAGCCCGCGCACTGTGTAAAGGCGGCATCGCCGAGGCGGGCGACCTTTCGGAGTGTCTTGCGGCTTGTGAAGCGTCCGTGCTCGTTGCGATAGGCGACGATGTTTTTTGCGATCGTCGTGTTGATGCCCGCAATGCGGTTCAGCAGGGCGGGGGATGCCGTGTTGAGATCGACGCCGACATGGTTTACGGCGTCCTCGACCGTTGCGTCGAGTGTTTCACGCAGCTGTTTCTGGCTGACATCGTGCTGATACTGACCGACGCCGATCGCCTGCGGATCGATCTTCACGAGTTCGGCGAGCGGATCCTGCACGCGGCGTGCGATCGAGACGGCGCCGCGAATCGTGACATCGTAGTCGGGCAGCTCGTCCTTCGCGAGCTGTGAGGCGGAGTAGACGGACGCGCCCGCTTCGTTCGTGATCAGATAGTGCACGTCTTTGAGATCGTTATCACGGATGAGTGCGGCGACGAATTGCTCCGTCTCATAGGACGCCGTTCCGTTGCCGATCGAGATGAGCGTGACTCCGTGCGTCTTGATGAGCTTCAGCAGTGCCTGTGCCGCCGATCTGCGTTCGCCGTCGCTTCGTGTCACATGGATCACACCGCTTGCGAGGACGTTGCCGGTCGCATCGACCAGTGCCACCTTGCAGCCCGTGCGGTAGCCGGGGTCGAGTCCGAGCACCGTATGCCCTGCAAGCGGCGGCTGTAGGAGAAGCTGACGGAGATTGTGCCCGAATACGGCAATCGCCTTCTCCTCTGCCGCCTCGGTCAGCTGTGCGCGCAGTTCGCGCTCAAGTGCGGGGACGAGCAGCCGCTTGTAGCCGTCCTCGATTGACGCACGCAGTTCGTCCTCGAAGATTGAGGGGCGCTGATAAATACGCTTGTAAATCCAATCGACGTGCGCTTCGTGATCGACGGCGATGCGCACGGAGAGACAGCCCTTCTTCTCCCCGCGATTGACGGCGAGGATGCGGTGGGAGGGCAGGGTGCGGACGGGCTCCGTGTAACCGTCGTACATCTGAAAGACCTGCGCCTCCTCGGCGTCGGCATCCAGTGTCGTCTCAAGGACAGCGGACTTCCAGAATTTCTCACGCATCAGGCGGCGCAGCTCCGCCTCGTCCATAATCATCTCGGCGAGGATGTCACGCGCGCCTGCAAGCGCGTCGGCGGCGGTCGCTACATCCTTTTCGGCATCCACAAAGGAAGCGGCGATATCCTCGGGCGTACCGCCTGTCTCGCGCTGCAGCAGCATTGCGTTTGCGAGTCCTTCGAGTCCGCGCTCGCGTGCGATGGAGGCGCGCGTGCGCTTCTTCTGCTTGTAAGGGCGATAGAGATCCTCGAGGGTCTGGAGCTTTTCGGCGGCTTCGATGGCTGCGCGCAGCTCGTCCGTCAGCTTGCCCTGCTCCTCGATGCGTGCGCATATTTCCTCCTGCCGCTTGACGAGGCTGCGCAGATATGTGAGGCGCGTCTCCACCTGACGCAGCATCTCGTCCTCAAGGGAGCCGGTCGCCTCCTTGCGGTAGCGTGCAATAAAGGGAATCGTATTGCCGTGATCGAGGAGGGTAATGACGGATTCGACCTGCTGCGGACGGATGGAGAGCTCGCCCGCGATCGCGGCGGGAATGTCGGAAATACGCATGGAATCAAACCTTTCTTCTTGTTGTCAACGCCCCTCATTATAGCATGATTTTCAAGCCGTGCAAAAGGAAGCAGATAATTTATATAGAAGGAATATCACAGGACTATTGACAGGAGTTTTCGGATAGAGTATTATAATACATAAATAATAATGATTTTAGATTTAGTAAAAGAGTAAAGTAGGAATAATTATGCGAGAACAGATGATGCTGACATTGAATGAGGTCACGGATATTCTGCGGCAGAACAAGAAAAAGGTGACGCCGCAGCGCCTTGCCGTCTATGCCGCACTCGCGGCGACGGAGGAGCATCCGACGGCGGAAGCTCTCTATAAGGAGCTGCGTCCGAACTATCCGACGATGAGTCTTGCCACGGTCTACAAGTCGCTTGATGCGTTCTGTGAGATCGGCATTGTGCGTGAGCTGAACGTGGGCGAGGAGGCATTCCGCTATGACGCAGATATCTCCGCGCATCCGCATGTGCGTTGTATTGCGTGCGACAAGGTTGCGGACGTGCCCATTGCATCGCTCCCGTCTCTCGACAAGAATGTTGCGTCTGTGACGGGCTATCGCATTGTCTCGCAACAGATGTATTTCTTCGGCTACTGTCCGCAGTGCCAAGAGGCGAATGCGGTAAAAAATTGAACATATCGCACAAAAAAAGTGACATGCGCCGCGTATTCGGTACATGTCACTTTTTCACGTATTCTGTTATCCGCGGTTCCTCCGTGCGAGGATGCGGATGACCTTCGCGCCCGTGCTCTTGATCTTGCGGATCGGGGCGACGCGCGTCGTGGTCTTGGGTCGGATCTCTGTGGGGGAGCGGAAGTCGCCGCGCCGCAGATGGGTCGTCTTGGTCTTCTCGGGCTGGAATGCCCTGCGCATCGTCCGCGCAATCGGGTCGAGTGCGGCATCCTCTGCGCAGAGGTAGATATCGAGCGAGACATGACGCAGTTCGGGATGGACGTGTAGCGCGAGGTGTCCGTCCTGCAGGAGCGCCATCAGGGAGATGTGCCCACTCTCCTGCACGTCGCTGATGATCTGCAGGGGCACGAGATCGAGCTCTCTGAGGGCTGCGGAGACCTTGGCGCGGAGCGCTTCTTCATCGGTGCATTTATCGGCTTTGCAATTATAAAAATCCACTGTCAGCAACCTTGATTGAATGTCCATTCGCTTCCGTCTCCTTTACAGTGCACATTCTTAATCTCATTATAGAGGAAAGCGCCGCCCCCGTCAAGGAATCTGGTTAAATTGTCCTAAATAAGATGAAAGAAGTGCAGGAGGGATGGTGCTCCAATCGTTTTCCTCATAAAATCTCATGGAAAAATAAACGCGCTTATGCTATACTGATTCTGCACGTTTCAAGGACTGTGCATATGGAATTATAGAACGTATACATCTCAGATGATGGAAGGAGACTCCACTTACAATGTTTGGTCTTTTTGGCGGACACGATATGGGGATTGACCTCGGTACGGCGAATACACTGGTGCATGTGAAGGGGCGCGGCATTGTCCTGCGCGAGCCGTCCGTTGTTGCGATAAAGAGTGATTCGGGTGATGTGCTCGCGGTGGGTGAGGAAGCCAAGCAGATGATCGGGCGCACGCCCGGCAACATCGTCGCGATTCGTCCGATGAAGGACGGCGTTATTGCGGATTTCGATGTGACGCAGGCGATGCTGAAATACTTCATCCGCAAGGCAATGCGCTCGAAGTCGTTCGTACGTCCGCGCGTTGTGGTCGGCGTTCCATCGGGCGTGACGGAGGTCGAAAAGCGTGCGGTCATCGATGCGGCACAGCAGGCAGGCGCGCGTGAGGCATATCTGATTGAGGAGCCGATGGCAGCTGCAATCGGTGCAGGGCTTCCTGTGGAGGAGGCAACGGGAAGCATGGTTGTCGACATCGGCGGCGGCACGACAGAGATTGCGGTCATCTCGCTCGGCGGCATCGTGACGAGCCGTTCCATCCGCATCGGCGGCGATGAGATGGATTCGTCGATTGTGCAGTACATCAAGCGCATGTATAATCTCATGATCGGCGAGCGCACGGCGGAGGAGATCAAGATCACGGTCGGAACGGCGATTGTGACACCCGATACGGATCGCACGATGGACATCCGCGGACGCGATCTCGTGAGCGGTCTACCGAAGACACTGACAATCCATGCGAAGGAGATCCGTGAGGCGCTGAACGAGCCGATCTACAAGATCATCGACGCTGTGAAGGGCACGCTCGAGAAGACGCCGCCCGAACTCGCGGCGGATGTCATGGATCACGGCATCATGATGACGGGCGGCGGCGCGCTTCTCATGAATCTGGACAAGCTGCTCTCGCATGAGACGGGCATGCCTGTGCTCGTGTCCGAGGATGCGCTCTCCTGTGTCGGCGAGGGGACAGGGCGTACGCTTGAGAACATTGGGCTCCTCAAGAGTGTCGTTATGTCCTCGAAGAAATTGAAGCAATGATCGACCGAATCGGACGGGCAAGGCAGGCGGGACGCAAGATCTGGGCACTGCTTTTCGTTCTGCTCGCTCTTTTCTGCGTCATTTTCTTTGCTGCACGCGGCCGCTTTCAGGCGACTGCGTCGACGAATACGGTGGGTACAGTGCTTGCCCCGTTTGAGATGGTGTTCTCCTATGCGGGGCAGCAGATTCGGCATGTCACGTCGAATCTGTGGGAAATCGCTACGGTACATGAGCAGAATAAGATGCTCAAAAGTGAGATCGAGCAGCTGCGTCAGCAGAATACGATGGCGGAGGAATACGCGGCGGAGAATGCGCGCCTGCGGGAACTCCTCGCGTACAAGCAATCGGCGCAGCAGTTTGATCTCCTTGCCGCGCGTGTGATCGGGCGGGACGCCGTGCTCTGGACGAGCACGATCGTCGTGGATCGCGGCTCGAAGGATGGTGTGCGCGAAAATATGCCTGTCGTCACGGGCAAGGGACTCGTGGGGCGCGTGACGGAGGTTGCGCCGCTCTCGTCCAAGGTACAGCTAATCCTCGATGTGCGCTCCTCCGTCGGTACGCTTGTGCAGCGGACGGAGTCCCGTGTGACGGGCATTGTCACGGGGACGATGGACAACCCCTATATGCCGCAGATGGTCAACATCCCGCGCAATGCGGATGTGCAGGACGGCGATACCGTCATTACCTCGGGCTTCGGCGGCATCTATCCGAAGGGGATTCCCGTGGGACAGATCGTCTCGCAGCACAGCGATGACACTGGGCTGCTCAAGGTTGCGCTTATCGAGACGGCGGTGGATTTCCAGCGGCTCGAGGATGTGGCGATCATCATGGCATCGCGTGAGGCACCGCCGGCACCGATTCAGCCCGCACCGCTCAGCCCGGGGGCGGCGGCTGCGGCACAGATCTCTGCATCACAGGCAAAGGCGGCGGGGCAGTGAAGAGATATAGATTTTTTATCGTATTCTTTATCGCTCTCTTTGTGCTTCAATTCTCCTTCCTGCCGCTCATCGCCGTGTACGGTGTCGTTCCCGATCTGCTCCTTCTGGCGACAGTTTCCTATGCCTTTCTGCGCGGCAGCGCGTGGGGCGGATTCATTGGTTTTGCATTGGGGCTCATGGAGGATCTCAGCATCGGCTCGTTCTTCGGGTTGCATGCATTCACGTTGACGCTGATCGGGCTCTTTTTCGGGCGGTTCTCTGACCGCGTGTTCAAGGAGCAGTTTTTCCTGCCGATTACGGCATCAATCGCGGCAACCTTTGCAAAATATGTGATTTCGGCGCTGATTGTGTATCTGCTTGGTTATCATTTCAATCCATTCCTGCATATGGGACGTGTGCTCTTCATCCTGCTCCTCTTCCAGCTGATATTTGCATATCCAATCCACTGGACTACGTTCCATCTGGACAAGCGGATACGTGATCGGGAGAGTTAAGATAATCTCGGAGTGTAGTTGTGAACGAAAATGAAGATTTCAGCGGGCGCCTGCAATTCCTCAGCCTGATGATCGTCCTCATCATTGCGGTACTCATCGGGCGGGCGGGCTACCTGCAGGTCTATGACGGTGAACTTTACGCGCGTCTTGCCGAGGGCAACCGCATCCGCATCATACCGGCGGAGGCGGCGCGCGGGACATTCTATGACCGCAACGGAGAGCTGCTTGTGACGAATCGCCCCGGATTTGCGGTATCGCTGCTTCCTCTGACGGAGCCGATTTCACCCGAGGTGATTGCACGCGTATCAAAGCTCATCAATGTACCCGTGGAGGAGATTCAAAAGAAGATTGACGCACATATCGGCTTCGATCCCATTCGTATCAAAACTGACGTGTTGCCGGATATCGTGACGATTATTGAGGAACAGAAGGATGACTATCCGGGCGTTGTGATCGAGGTGCTGCCAATCCGTGACTATATTTACGGAGAGTACGCGGCACATGTCTTTGGCTATGTGAGCGAGATCAACGAGGAGGAGCTCGAGCGACGCAAGGACGAGGGTTATAAGTCCGGCTACATCATCGGCAAGTTTGGGCTCGAGCGCGTCTATGACAAGGAAGTGCGCGGCATCAACGGCGGTGATCAGGTGGAGGTGGACGTATCGGGGCGCCCCGTGCAGCTGCTCGGACGGCAGTCGCCTGTGCCGGGCAACGATCTCGTCCTGACGATTGACAAGCATCTCCAGGAGGCGGCAGAGCAGGCGGTAGATGCCCAGCTTGCGCTGGTGCACGCCAATGCCGCGGCCGCCGTAGTCATGAATCCGCAGACAGGCGAGGTGCTGGCGATGGTCAGCCGCCCCGCGTTCAATCCGAATCTCTTTGCGGGCGGCATATCGACGGTGAATTGGAATGCGCTGAACAACAATCCTTATCACCCGATGGACAACAAGGCGATTACGGGTGAGTATCCTCCCGGCTCGACGTTTAAGATTGTGACGGGTACGGCGGCACTCGCCGAGCACAAGGTGACGCCGCAGGAAAAGATTTTCGATTCCGGTCACCATTGGATCATCCCAAAGACGAATGCGGGCGGCGAGGCTCTTGGCTGGATCAATTTCCAAGAGGCGATGGCACATTCGGACAATGTCTACTTCTACGAGATGGGCAACCGTCTTGGTGTCGATGCCATCGAGCGCTATGCACGGATGTTTGGGTTGGGCGCGCGGACAGGTATAGATCTCCCGTATGAGGCGGAGGGGCTTGTGCCGAACCGCAAGTACAAGGCGGACAACTACGAGGACGGCGAGTGGTATCTCTCCGAGACGTTCGATGCGGCGATCGGGCAGGGGTTCAACCTCGTGACCCCCTTGCAGGCGGCAATGGTGATGGGGGAGATTGCGGCAAACGGCAAGCGCTATCAGCCACATCTCGTTCAGCGCATTGTGGATGTGAACGGGAATACGGTACGCGAGTTCCAGCCGAAGCTCCTCTCGGAGCTGGATGTCAGTCGGTCCGTGATCCGTAATGTGCAGGAGGGCCTTCACAGCGTTACAAAGATCGGTACGGCGGCGGGCGTGTTCGCCGGCTTTCCAATCGACATCGCGGGCAAAACGGGCACGGCGGAGAATTCGCAGGGCCGCGATCACGGTTGGTTCGTGGCGTACGGACCCTATGCGAATCCGACGATTGTCGTTGCGGTCATCGTGGAACAGGGCGGATTCGGTTCGCTGTCGGCTGTGCCGATCGGGCGTAGGATCATGGAGGCTGCCTTTCGGCTGGATCGCGTCCCGCAGGATGCAGGGAAGAAGTGAGGGATTCAAATGAGTGAGGATAAGATCAAGATCAAAGGGGAAAATGGCGGACTCATACTCGGCTTCCCGGAGGATATGCCCTTTTCGGAGATTATGGAGGAGCTCGACAGGAAACTGGAGTCGGGCGCGGGATTCTTTCTGCGCGGTACGCTTGTGCGCGTTCCAAGAGATCGCTTTGCGAAAGAGGAACTTGCCGAGATGCAGGAATTTTTTCGGACGCATGGGCTGATCTGCCGCTTGGCAAAGCCGGAGCCTGCCGAGTCTCCTGCACCTGTGTCCGAGAAGTCTCCGTCCGTTCCGGCAAAGTCGGAGGAGGCGGACACACCGGAACTGCAGCGTATGCTTGTCGTTGACAAGACACTGCGCGGCGGTCAGGCGGTGGAGACGGAGGGCTCTGTCATTGTCTTTGGCAATGTCAACCCCGGCGCGCAGATCACGGCGGGCGGCAGCGTGGATATTCGCGGCACCTGCCGCGGTGTCGTGCATGCGGGTGCTGCGGGGGATTCGACCGCATTTATTATTGCAGATCATCTGATGCCGACGCAGATTCGCATTGCGAACTATGTCGCGCGTCCGCCGGATGAGCCGGAGGACTCCGGCAAGGCAGAGCGTGCCTATGTGAAGGATGGTCAGATTGTCATTGAGCCAATAGAGAGGTAGGTTCGAAATATGAGTGAAATCTATGTGGTGACATCGGGCAAAGGAGGCGTTGGAAAGACAACGACGACGGCGAACTTGGGCGTTGGATTTGCCATGCGCGGCAAGAGCGTTGTCCTCATCGATACCGATACGGGACTGCGCAATCTCGATCTTCTGCTGGGACTCGAGAATCGCATTATGTACGATCTGGTCGATGTTACCTCGGGGCGCGTGCCGTACAAGAAGGCGCTCGTGCGTCATAAGAAGTACGACTCGCTCTTCCTCCTGCCGACCTCTCAGGTCAAGGATAAGAGCGCAGTGAATCCCGAGGAGCTTGCCGCGCTCTGCGAGGAGCTGCGCCGCTCCTATGATGTCATCATCATCGACTGTCCTGCTGGTATCGAGCAGGGCTTTAAGACGGCGATTGCGGCCGCAGATACGGCGATCGTTGTAACGATGCCGGAGATCTCCGCTGTGCGTGATGCGGACAAGATCATCGGCGAGCTCGGCCGCGCAGACAAGGAGGACATCCGCCTCGTGGTCAATCGCATCCGCCCGAAGATGATCGAAAAGGGCGATATGCTCGATATGGACGACATCGACGAGATTCTGTCGGTCACCTGTGTTGGGCAGATTCCCGATGATGAGATGGTTGTGACGAGCACGAACCGCGGCGAACCGTGCGTGACGATGCCGGACTCCCCCGCAGGGCAGGCGTATCTCGATGTGGTTGGTCGCCTCTCGGGTGAGGAGATTCCGTTCCGTGAGCTTGCGAAGGAAAGTCTCTGGGAGACGATCAAGGGCAAGCTCTTTGGGAAAAAGTAAGGGGGGCTTGGCGTGATTGAGGCACTGAAAAGGCTTCTCGGGAAGAAGGAAAGTTCCGGCGAGGTTGCGCGCCGCCGGCTCCAGCTTGTCATCATCAATGATCGGGCGAATGTCTCGCCGGAGATCATGGACAATATGCGTGCGGAGATCATTCAGGTGATCTCGAAGTACATGTATATCGATACGCGCGAGATGGAATTTGCGCTTGAAAATGAAAATGACACGATGGCGCTCGTTGTCAACATTCCCGTGGTGAGCGTTCAGCACGGCGGCAGCGATCTGTCAAGGCGCAGGCGATGATACTCTCAAAGAGGCTTCTGCGCCGCACGGATCTCACTCTGATTGCGGCAGCGGCGGCAATCGTCATCATGAGCCTCGTCATCATCGGCAGTGCGACTCATGTCAATACGCCGAGTGAGGAGCGCTACTGGTTTGTCCAGCGGCAAGGTATATCCATCATTGTCGACATTGCGCTTGCTGCATTTCTGATGAATTTCGACTACAAGATACTGCAGCGCTACGGCAACCACTTCTATGTCTTTAACCTGATACTCTTGATTCTCGTTATGCTGGTCGGGCAGTCGGCGCTTGGCGCACAGCGGTGGATCGCACTCGGCCCCATCAGCATACAGCCATCGGAGTTCTCAAAGCTCATCATGATCATTGCGCTCGCCGCGATGATGGAAAAGCGCGGGAAGATACAGTCACTCAGTGACCTTGCCCCTGTTGCCGGCTATGTGCTCGTTCCCTTCCTGCTCGTCCTAAAGCAGCCCGACCTTGGAACATCGCTCGTCTTTCTTGCGATTTTCTTTGGCATGGTGTTTGTCGCAGGGATTCGCCTGCGCATCCTCTTCGGCATCTTCGGGCTCGGACTTGCGGCTATGCCTGTGCTCTGGCACTTTCTGAAGGACTATCAGAAGATGCGTATCATGGTCTTCATGGATCCGAATGTCGATCCGCTCGGCGCGGGCTATCACATCATCCAGTCGAAGATTGCAATCGGGTCGGGGCTGCTCTTTGGCAAGGGGCTCTTCGGCGGGACGCAGAGTCAGCTGAACTTCCTGCCGGAGAATCACACGGACTTCATCTTCTCCGTCGTGGGGGAGGAGCTCGGCTTCGTCGGCTGTGCGGTTCTGCTGCTGCTCTATCTCATCGTGCTCTGGCGCGGCATCAAGATCGCGCAGGATGCGAGCGATACGTTCGGCAGGCTGCTCGCGGTCGGCATCACCTCGATGATTGCGTTCCACGTGCTCGTCAACGTCGGCATGACGATGGGCATCATGCCCGTTACGGGCATACCGCTGCCGCTCATGAGCTACGGCGTGAGCTCGCTCACGACGAATATCATGGCAATCGCCATTCTGCTGAACATTCAGCTGCGGCGGCAAAAACTGCTGTTTTAGAGAGAAATTCTGTGAGGCTGTTCGCCTTCGCGCGGCAGCCTTTTTTATTTTATTTTGGGGGAATACGAAACAATGGTGCAGCTCGATCACAGTATCCTGCAGTCGGTACTGAAACCTGCGCGCTATACGGGCGGCGAATGGAATGCCGTGCGCAAGGACTGGGACAGCGTGCAGTGCAGATTTGTGCTCGCGCTGCCCGATGTCTACGAGGTCGGCATGAGCAATCTCGGGCTTGCCATTCTCTATGAGATTCTGAACCGCCGTGCAGACATTGCGGCGGAGCGCGTCTATGCGCCGTGGATTGACATGGAGGAGAAGATGCGTGCGCGGGGCATCCCGCTTTTTTCGCTTGAAAGCCGCCGTCCGATTGCAGATTTTGATTTCCTCGGTTTCTCGCTGCAATATGAGATGATTTACTCGAACGTGCTGAATATGCTTGACCTCGCGGGAATTCCTCTCTATGCGCGCGAGCGCGGCGAGGATATGCCCTTCGTCGTGGGCGGTGGGCCGTGCGTCTACAATGTCGAACCGATTGCGGACTTCTTTGACTTCTTTGTGATTGGGGAAGCCGAGGAGGTTCTGCCCGAGCTCTGCGATGCCCTCATTGCATGGAGGGCAGAGGGGCGTCCGGGCGGACGTTGCGAATTCCTTACGCGCCTCCTCACCATCGATGGCATCTATGTGCCCTCGTTCTACGAGCCGACCTACGACGAGGCGGGACATTTTCGCGAGATGCGTCTCCTGCACCCTGCGGCGCGCCCCGTGATCTACAAGCGTGTTGTGCGCGATATGGATGCGGTCATGTCGGTTGAGCATCCTATTGTGCCCTATATGGACATCGTACACAATCGCATGATGCTGGAGCTCTTTCGCGGCTGCTCGCGCGGCTGCCGCTTCTGTCAGGCGGGGATTGCCTACCGACCAGCGCGCGAGCGCACGGAGGAACGTCTGCGCAGGATGGCAGAGGGGCTGATCGCCTCGACGGGCTACGATGAGATGAGCCTCACCTCGCTCTCCTCGGCGGACTATTCCTGCCTCGGGCGGCTCGTGGATGATCTCATGGAGGACAATGCGGGGGAGAAGATCAGCTTCTCCCTGCCGTCACTGCGCATCGACAGCTTCTCGATCGACCTCGCACACCGCATGCAGCAGGTGCGAAAGTCGGGGCTGACCTTTGCGCCCGAGGCAGGGACGCAGCGCCTGCGCGATGTCATCAACAAGGGCGTGACGGAGGAGAACCTGCTCACGGCGTGCGGTGCGGCATTCCGTCACGGCTGGAAGCAGGTGAAGCTCTACTTCATGATGGGGCTGCCGACGGAGACGGACGAGGACATCATTGGAATTGCAAAACTTGCAAAGAAGGTCGTCGATCTCTATACGGAGATTCGCGGGCGGCGTGGCTGCAAGGTGACGGTCTCTGTCTCCTGCTTCGTGCCGAAGCCCTATACGCCGTTCCAGTGGTTCGGGCAGCTGCCGATCGAGGAGTTTCAGCGACGTCAGCAGCTTCTCAAGGAGCACATCACCGATCGCTCGATTACGTTCCACTACCACGATGCGCGTCTCTCGGTGATCGAGGGGGTCTTTGCGCGCGGAGACCGCCGCCTTTCGCCCGCACTCTACGAGGCGTGGAAGAACGGTGCAAAGTTTGACGGTTGGTCGGATCTCTTTGATGACAGCCGTTATTTCTCTGCGTTCGAGACCTGCGGTGTTGACTGGGAATATTTCAGTCAGCGTACGCGTACGATCGGCGAGCCTCTGCCGTGGGCGCATACATCGCCCGGTGTGCTCGAGCGCTTCCTAAAGTCCGAGTGGCAGAAGGCACTCGCGGCTGCGCTTACAGAGGACTGCCGCCGCACGCACTGCACGGGCTGCGGCATCTGCCCGACGCTCGGCGTGGATGTGATCGACTATGCGGGCACGGAGGCAGAGTACACGACCGCGCCTGCGGAGGTGCATCCACGCGCGGCTGAGACGGACGCAGAGCATGCGCCCGCAGAGCGCAGCCTCTTCGTCTATCGCGGGCTCATTACGAAGGGCGAGGAGCTGCGCTATGTCTCCCATCTTGACTATGCGAACCTCTTCGTCCGCGCGTGCAAGCGTGCGCATCTGCCGATGGCGTATTCGGAGGGGTTCAACCCGCACATGAAGGTGGCGTTTGCGTCCGCGCTTTCTCTGGGTGCGGCGAGCGATGCAGAGTATGTGGACTTCGAGATGACGGAGCCGCTCGCGCCATCGGAGGTGATGGCGCGTCTGGGGGCGTATTTGCCGCGCGGGGCGCAGGTCGTTCGTCTGCGCCTGCTCGAGGGCAAGCACAGGGCGCTGATGGCGGATGTGGATGAGGCGCGCTATCGGATTGCCGTACCCTATGCGGGCGATCTCGATGCGGTGCGCGAGAGCGTGCGCCGCTACAACGCGGTGGAGAGTGCCGTATGGGAGCGCGTGACACCGAAGAAGAAGCGTACGATTGAGACAAAGACATACATAAAAACGCCCGTCTCCTTTACGTTGGAGCACGAGCGTCTGACATTTTGGATGAATCTCGTCGTGACCTCGGAGGGCAGTGTCAAGCCCATCGAGGTTCTGAGCGTAATGGTGCAGGATTTTGGGCTGCCTGTTGACCCAAATGAGGCATATGTGACGCGCACAGGATTGTTCGCAGACGGTGTGGCACTGATCGACAGGGCATAACTTCACGCCTGAGACCACTTGACGGAATGATATGAAGTAAGGTATCATACACGTTGCAGAGATAGATTCATTATCATTTGCATTGATAACAATGTGGATCTTAGGAGGTATCTTGATTGACACTGAAGGATGGGAAGACAGGAATGACGCTGAAGATTCTGCAAATCGGTGAGTCACCGCTCAAGCAGCGTCTCATGTCGATGGGACTCATTCCGGGAACGAAGGTGACGGTTCTGCGCTCAGCCCCCATGGGGGATCCGATCGCGATTGGCATTCGCTCCTACAATCTCGCGCTGCGCCGTGAGGATGCAGCACTCATATCTGTCGAGCAGGTCGGTTAGGGGAGGGCCGGAATATGTCAACACTTGCAGTCGCTCTGACCGGCAATCCGAATACCGGTAAATCGACCATTTTCAACGCGCTGACGGGAGCACGTCAGAAAATCGGCAACTGGCCGGGGGTCACGGTCGACAAGAAGATCGGCCACACGCATTATAAGGGGCGGGCAATTTCCATCGTCGATCTGCCGGGAACGTACAGCATCAACGCACGCTCGCCGGAGGAGAAAATCGTCATTGACTATCTGACGAATACGAAGCTGGATCTTGTCCTGAATGTTGTGGACAGTTCGAACATCGAGCGCAATCTTTTCCTCACGGTGCAGCTCCTTGAGAAGGGCATTCCGCTTCTCATCGATCTCAATATGCAGGACGATGCACAGCGGCGCGGCATCAAGATCAACACGGCGAAGCTCGAAGAGGCACTCGGCATGCCCACGGTCGAGACGACGGGGCGCAGCAGCAAGAGTACAAAGACGCTGCTCGATGTCTTTACGAGTACGGTCATGGCAAGGTATCAGCCGAGTGATCTTGTCAAGGAGCACATTGCGAAGATCCATGAAATCGAGGGCAGTTCGCGTACGGAGGCGGAGAAGGAGGAGGCGGTCATTGAGGCGCGCTACGCACTCATCGATCAGGTCATGGCGCAGGCGGTGACGGTTCAAGGTGTCGGTGCAACGCGCTCGGAGAAGATTGATCGTTTCCTTGCAAATGGAGCTCTTGCGCTGCCGATCTTTTTCCTGATTCTCTATGCTGTGTTTCAGATCACGTTTACATGGATTGGACAGCCCATTGCCGACGAGCTTGAGGTACTCATCAATGATGAGTTCTTGAACTTTGCAAAGGACTCGCTTGTAGCGGCGGGGGTTGCGGACTGGATGGTCTCGCTCGTCACGGACGGCATCATCGCGGGTGTCGGGTCGGTGCTGACATTCGTCCCGCTCATCTTCGTCCTGTTCTTCTGTCTCTCGTTCCTCGACGGCACGGGCTACATGGCGCGCATCGCGTTCATCACCGATCCGATCATGCGCCGCTGCGGGCTGACGGGCAAGGGCATCATGCCGCTGATGATGGGCTTCGGCTGCGCTGTTCCGTCCATCATGGGTGCACGTGCGCTCGATTCGGAAAAAGACCGCATGGTCTCGATCCTCGTTACGCCATTTCTGACGTGCGGTGCGAAGCTGCCGATCATGGCACTGTTTGCAGCGATGTTCTTCCCCGACAATGCGGCGAACGTTGTCTTCCTCATGTATGTTATCGGCATGGTCATGGCAATCGTTGTGGCAAAGCTGCTCGGCTCGACCATGTTCAAGGCACAGGGCTCAACCTTCCTGTTGGAGCTTCCGCCGTACCGTATGCCCGATATGAATTCGGTTCTCTTGGAAACATGGGATAAGGGCAAGGGATACCTCATCAAGGCCGGTACGATTATCTTTGCGGCATCGGTCATCCTCTGGTTTATGTCGAACTACAACTTCAGCGGACCGTGCGAGATCGAGGACAGCATTCTCGCAACACTTGGCAGCTGGATGTCTGTGCTCTTCACATTCCACGGCTTTGCAACGTGGGAGGCCGGCGCGGCTGTCCTGTCCGGCATCATGGCGAAGGAGACGGTTGTTGCGACGATCGGCATTCTCTACGGTGTTGCCGATGTCTCGACCGAGGCGGCAGATGCGGTCGACACGGCCTCCACGATGCTTCAGACGGGAATGGGCGCAGCGTTTACAAGCCTTTCGGCACTTGCCTTCATGGTGTTCTCACAGCTCTACACGCCGTGTGTCACATCACTCGGTACGCTCAAGAAAGAGACGGGCGCGTGGAAATGGGTCGGCTTCTCTGCCGTCTATATGTTCGCGATTGCTTGGTTTGTTTCACTTCTCGTCTATCAGATTGGTCGGGCACTCGGATTCTGATGAAAGGATTCGTTTTCTGAGGAGGGATTCCTATGGCGACCTATGTCGTTGGTGCATTCGTGGCGGTCGCACTCTTTTTTGCAGTCCGCCACGTCTATCGGAACTTTTGTCTGGGCAGGGAGGACTGCTGCGGCAGCAGCTGCTCGTCCTGTGACGAACCGCCTTCTTGCTGCCATTCATCGGAACAACTGAAAAAATAAGAAAAGCGCGCTCTCTAGGGGGGGGGGGGCGCGCTTTTTGCTGTGTGCAAACGAGCACAGGGATATCGCATATGAAGGAACGCTGAAAATAATGCCATGTTTGTGGATATCATTCGCCGGATTGTGTCTTTCGGATTCGCTGTGCGATCAGCGCGAGTACAGGCAGCTCAATCAGCGGGCCGATGATGAGGGCGAGTATGGTCAGAGGGCGGTCGGGGAATGCAGCAGCGGCGATTGCCAGTGCGAGCGGTGAGTTGCGTGCGAGGGTGGTGAAGCTGAGTGCCGTGAGGTCTGCGCCACGAAATCCCAGCCGTGTGCCAAGACGGCGTACGAACACATAGTTGACGATGAAGAAGATCAGCATGACGAGGAGCATATCGGCGAAGAGCTTAGGATGTGCAAACAGCAGCGTGCTTTCCGATGCAAACATAGCAAGGACAGCGGTCATGAGAAAAGCGAGCTGCAGCCCGTCTCCCCATCTGCGGAGGTGTGTGATGCCATGTGCCGCGCGCGGAAAGGAACGTCCAAGTATCCGGCTGCATACGGCAAGAGTCAACGGCAGGAGCAGCACAATCAGTGCGCTGCGAACAACCTCTGCATCGGTCATGTGGACAATATCCCCGTAGAATAGAGCCAGATCGACGGGCAGGAGCAGGATTTGCAGTGTGAGGTTCAGCGGCAGGATTGATGCCCCGAGCACGGTGTTTCCACGCGCCTGTGCCGTAAAGACAAGATACCAGTCCGTGCATGGCGTTACGAGAAGCATCATCAGGCCGATCTGCATATCAATGCTTTCATGAAAGAAAAGAAGTCCCAATGCATAGGAAAAAACGGGAGTCCACAGGAAATTGACAGCAACGGCGGTCAGCGTGAAGCGGACATTCTGAAACGCCGCACGCAGCTTGCTGCCGTCGGCGGAGAGGAAGACCATGTAGAGCAGTGCCGCCAGTGCGGGCGTAATGATATGAGCAGAGGCTTCGCGGAGTCCCTCCACAGATCCGAGAATAATCCCTGCCAGTGCCGCTGCAATGATGAGCAGCGGCTGATAGATTGCAGCTAAATTCATCCGTTCATCCTTTATCCGTGATTCCTTACCTCTTTTCCTTCGCGCTCTAATCGGGACGGAAATCCAGCGGCTGCATCTTTGCATCTTCGGCTTTGCGTGCGTCAATCAGTCCCTGCGCTTCCATTGTGTCGAGGACGACTGCCTGCCGCTTCTTTGCGGCGATGAAGTTTTCAAATGGGGAGAGCTCGGAGGGGGCGTTGGGGATGCCCGCGAGCATGGAGGCTTCGGGCAGGTCGAGTGCGGCGGGAGGCTTTCCGTAATAGCCTTCGGCTGCGGCATTCACGCCGTAGAAGCCTGAACCGTAGTAAACAACGTTCAGATACATCTCGAGAATCTCGTCCTTCGAGTAGGCGATCTCGATGTCGAGGGCGAGCAGGAGTTCCTGCGCCTTGCGCGTAAAGGTCTGCTCGTTCGCGAGGAAGAGATTCTTGACAAGCTGCTGCGTGATGGTACTCGCACCCTCCTCGATGCGCCCGTGCTGGATGTTGACGAGGGCTGCGCGTCCCATTCCCGTGAGGTCGAAGCCCATATGATCGTAGAAGCGGCGATCCTCAATGGCGACGATGGCACTCTTCAGCTCGGGCGAAATGCGTCCGATGGGCACATAGTCCGCGCGGTCAAGTCGCGCCTCGATGGCACGGCGGATGAAGAGAATGCGCGCAATCTGCTCAGCGGCATCCGGCTCATGCATCTCATGCAGCTGATTCGCAGGCAGTTGCCGCTCCGCCGCAGGCAACATATCGCCGACCTCCTGCCATATCTGCGGGACGAAGAGAAATGTTCCCAGCGAGACGAGCAGGAGGCAGATGAGTCCACTCAAGAAAAAACGCCCAAATCTGCGGGGCGTTTTTTTGCGTGTTCGTTTGCGCGCCGTCGTCTTGCGCCGCTTTCGCTTCGGCGGCGCTTCGTTTATCGTCTCGTTCATAGGTTGCTCCATTTGCTATCATGTTCAAAATACGTTGCGCGCATCCGATCGCGCATCTCTGCCAGATTGGACGGGAGGAGTCGGATGTTGTAACCGATGAATACGGGAGAGGTGGCAAAGCGTGGCATGATCTTGATAAAGATCTCGTCCCCCTCGTTATAGAAGAAGATATTGTAGCTTGTGAGAGGGCGGCGGAAGGCATTCATGAAGAAATCGACGGCGATCTGTATGTAGTCCGCAATCGTTCCGACTGCCCCTGCATCGGCGGGCACAATGTTCAGCTCCCAGAAGCCGACGCGCGGCGCGGTGGAGAGGTTCAGCACGACGCCGTCCTGTTCTGCTACTGTCAGGCCTTCGAATTCACTGCGGCGAAATGCAAGTTCCTGACGGAATGCAGGAAAGCCGACGAGCTGCATATGCGGATGACGGATTGTGCCGCCCGAATACGGTCCGTAGTTCTTGAAGAAGAGCACGGTCTCGTACTTTCCGCTTGCGCGCATCTGCGCCCAATGCTCCATGCCGAACGCAATGAGGCGGTGCATATGGTCGCGCGTATAGCTCGGCATATCCGCGTTGCAGTCGTGCCCCTCGATGAGGACGAACTGATCCGCCTCCTCGATGACATTGTATTTGTTTTTGAGCAGGATGATGTCGCCGTCCGCCGCGATGATGTCCGTGAGCTTGTCCGTATCGCAGAACGGGCACGCGGCGTCGCTGTGGATGATGTTCTCGGGCTTCTGTCGTCCGATCTCCGTATTGAAATGGGCGAGGTTGATGTCCATAGATGCTCCCAGTTTCTGTAATCAGTTTCACCCTATTATATCGCTTCTCCGTGCATTCGTAAAATATTTTATCGCAGCTCTCTATTCGTTGCTCTATTCTGCTATAATGGGGAGCATTATGAGATAGAAGGGGAGCAGCTATGAGAATCGATCTTGTGACACTCTTTCCCGAGATGTTTGCGGGCGTATTTGGCACGAGCATCATTGGGCGAGCTGCAGAGCGTGGCATAGTGGATGTTCACTATACAAATTTTCGTGACTATTCGACGGATAAACACCGTCATGTGGACGATACCCCGTGCGGCGGCGGGGCGGGGATGGTCTTAAAGCCGGAGCCCCTTTATGCTGCCGTGCGTGACATTCGTGCCAAGACCGCCGACTGTGAGGGACGGCGGTGCACCATCATCTTCGATCCTGCGGGCGAGGTGTTCACGCAGAAGACGGCAAAGGAACTGGCGGCATACGAACAGCTCATTCTTATCTGCGGACACTATGAGGGCTTTGATGCGCGCGTCTACGATCTCGCCGACCGTCTCATCTCCGTCGGCGACTTCGTGCTGACGGGTGGGGAGATCCCTGCGATGCTCGTCGTGGACGCGACGGCGCGCATGCTGCCGGGCGTGCTCGGCGACGATACGTCTGCACCGACGGATTCGTTTTTTGATGTGCTGCTCGGCTATCCGCAGTACACGCGTCCGCGCGAATTCGAGGGAAAGTCCGTCCCCGATGTCCTGCTCTCCGGCAATCATGCGGAGATTGCACGCTGGCGGCGTGAGCAGTCGCTCCTCGCAACGCTGCGTCATCGTCCCGAACTTCTGCCGTTGGCAAAACTGACGAGCGATGATTTGAAATTTCTCGCGAAACAGAATGAAATTCTGTGAAAAACTCTTTTTGCGTGAATCTTGGGGAAATGGTATAATGCAAAGGAATGATTGTTATGCCATTTCTTTCTGCCCGATAGGGGGACACTACTGTGACGCAGTTTGATAAGCGAAATTTGTCGATGATGATGGATTTCTACGAGATGACAATGTCCTACGGATATTTTCATCAATGCCACGGCGATGTGCGCGTTGCATTCGACCTCTTCTTCCGCTCTGTTCCGGACAAGGGCGGCTATGCTGTGTTCGCCGGACTTGAGCACGTTATTGAGTTTGTGGAAAACCTCTCGTTCTCGGAGGCGGACATCGACTATTTCCGTGCACAGAATCTGTTTTCGGAGGAGTTCTTGTCGTTCCTGCGCGGCTTCCGCTTCCGTGGGGATATCTATGCCGTCCCCGAGGGGACGATTATCTATCCCGACGAGCCGCTGATGACGATTGTTGCGCCCATCATTGACGCGCAGCTGATCGAGACGGCGATTCTCGCACAGATCAATCACCAGTCCCTGATTGCAACGAAGGCTTCGCGCATCGTGCGTGCGGCAGAGGGGCGCAAGGTGTCGGACTTCGGCGCGCGGCGTGCGCACAACATGGACGCTGCGACCTACGGCGCACGCGCGGCATACATCGGTGGTGTCGATATGACAGCAACGGTGTCGGCAGGACAGCAGTTCGGCATTCCCATATCGGGGACGATGGCGCACAGCTGGGTGATGTTCTTCGAGGATGAGTTCACGGCGTTCAAAAAATATGCGGAGCTCTATCCGCAGGCGACCGTGCTCCTCGTCGATACCTACGATGTCATTCATTCGGGGATTCCGAATGCCATTCGTACGGCGCATGAGGTGCTTGCGCCGCAGGGGCATCGCCTTGGGGGGGTACGCATCGACTCGGGCGACCTTGCCTATCTGTCGAAGCGCATCCGCGTGATGCTCGATGAGGCGGGGCTGGCGGACTGCAAGATTATCCTGTCGAACAGCCTCGATGAGTTTACGATTTCCTCACTCCTTCTCCAAGGCGCGCAGGTGGACAGCTTCGGTGTGGGCGAGCGTCTGATAACGGCGAAGTCCGACCCCGTCTTTGGTGCGGTCTACAAGCTCGTCGCCGTGGAGGATGCGGGCATCTTTTCGCCGCGCATCAAGATGTCAGAGAATGTGGAAAAGCTGACGAATCCAGGACTCAAGGATCTCTACCGTATCTACGACAGGTACGGCAAGGCGGTCGCAGATATGCTCGCCGTACAGGGAGAGGAGATCGATCTCACGAAGCCGTTCCGCTATGTTGACCCGCGCAAGCCATGGAAGAACCGTTTCTTTGAGGGGGTCACGGCGGTGAATCTGCGCCGTCCCTATATGCGTGCGGGCAAGCGCGTGGAGCAGCTGCCGACACTGGAAGAGGTTCGCCGCTATGTGCAAAAGCAGCTGACGGAGGAGATCTGGCCGGAGGAGCAGCGCTTCGAGAATCCGCATCGGCACTATCTCGATATGACACCGATGTATTACGAGATCAAGATGGGACTGCTCGACGATATGCGCGGCAAGCATAGTTAGGATATATATGATTACAGGAAAGACAAGACTGCTCGCCGTCATCGGCGCACCCATCGCCCACAGCCTCTCACCGATCATACAGAATGCAGCCCTGCACGCCGCAGGGCTTGACTATGTCTATGCGGCTCTTCCCGTGCGTGCGGATGCCCTCGCGTCTGCGGTGCGTGGCCTCTATGATGCGGGGATTGCAGGATTTAACGTGACGATCCCGTTCAAAACGGCGATCATCCCGCTGATGGATGCATTGAGCGAGGACGCGCGGCGCATTCAGGCGGTGAATACCGTAGTGGTTGAGGACGGCAGGTTGGTCGGGCACAATACGGATGTTGCGGGATTTCTTGCGGGATTTGCGGAGCGGGGGATTGCGCTCACAGGAAAAAATGCCGTACTGATTGGTGCGGGCGGCGCAGCGCGGGCAGCACTGTGGGGGCTTCTGCGCAGCGGCGTTTCCTCTATCGCAATCGGTGTTCGCAGCGTGGAAAAGGGCGCGGCACTTGCGGCAGACTTTGCGACAGACGGCGATGTGCGGGCGGTATCCTTTGATGATGCTGCGTGGATTGCTGCGTGCAGCGATGCCGATATTGTGGTGCAGACAACGCCGCTGGGCATGACACCACACACGGAGGAGATGCCGCCTGTGGATGCGGCAATGATAAAACCCTCAGCGGTCGTCTACGATCTGATATATACGCCCGCTGAGACGCGCTTTCTGGGCGAGGCACGGGCGCGGGGATGTGAAACGATCAACGGCGAGACAATGCTTGTCGCGCAGGGCGCAGAGGCATTTCATCTCTGGACGGGGAAACGTCCCGACGTGGAACTCATGAAGCGCGTGCTGCGTGAGGAGCTTGCACGGAATACGTTGCGGTACTGACACCGATGGCGGTTGAGGAACCGGAGGACTTGGTGGAGCAATATGGCAATTAAGGTAAAACGCGCGGGGGTGCGGCGTGCGCAGTGCAGCTGCAGTATGCCCGCTGTCTGGTGGGCGCTCTCGTACGCGCGGGGCGCACTGGTTATCTTTCACAGTCCACGCTCCTGTGCACATGTGGTGCGTGAAAAGGATGTCGGCAGCTTTCACCGTCTGGTCGGTGCGGGCACGTATGCACCGCCGTCGCCCGTACCGCTCCTCACAAGCGGCATCGGTGAGGGCGACGCGGTGTTCGGTGCGGCGGAGCGTCTGCGTGCGTGCGTCCGCTATGCGGTGGAGAAGTATCATCCGCATGCTGTCTTTATCGGCGGCTCCTGCGTTAGCGGCATCATCGGAGACGATACGCGGGCAGTGGCGAAAGAGATGGAGGAGGAACTCGATCTGCCTGTTGTGGCAGTCCCCACGAGCGGCTTTTTGGACAATGAATCCTTTGACGGCTATCTCTCGGTTGCGCGTGTGCTGACCGACCGCTTTATGCATCCACCCGCGCGGGTGCGGCAGGGGACGGTGGCGTTTCTCGGGGACTATGGCGGATTCTACAGCTCCTATGTGCAGGAGCTGAAGCGGCTGCTCGAGGGGATCGGACTGCAGCTTACGGTACAGTTTCCCACCTATACGCCGCTGGATGAGATACAGGCGGTATCGGAGGCGGAGCTACTCATTGTGCTCGGCAGTTCGATGTCGGACGAGAAGCAGGAGATGCTCGTCGCGTTCGCAGAGGAGCTGCATACGCGCTTCGGTACGCCGTACTTTGCCGAGGCGTTTGCGGGCGGTGCGGAGGAGACGGCGCATTGGCTGCGCTGCATCGGTGCGCGGTGCGGGCGTGCGTCGGAGGCGGAGGAGGTGATTCGACGTGAGGAGGAGGCGTTCGAGCGCATTCTCGTGCGTGCGCGGGAGATGCTTGACGGGCGGCGCACAGTGCTGGTCGTCGGGCGCGAACTGCACTGGCTGCAGCCCGAGATTCTCCTGCGTCTGATCGAAAAGGCGGGCGTACGTCTCGCCGGGATCATCCTCCTCGCGCTCTTTACCGAGGAGCAGCGTACCGCAGTGGAGGAAGGGCTGCGGCAGTGCACGGATGTACCGATCCTTGCGGTGGAGGAGCCCGCGAGCGAGGAACTGTTGCGGTCGGTGGATTTCGTCTTTACCACGCATGAACTCGTGGACGTGGAGCTCCGGCAGATCCTGCTCGGCAAGCTGCCCACGGTCGGGTGGGCGATGGAGCGGCAGCTCATCGAGGATATGGAGCACGTGCTCTATCGGCATACGGACAGAGGAGGGCTGATCTATGGATGAGGAGGTTCTCTCCTTCGACGATATGTCCGTGTGGATGGAGAGCTGTGCGCTGACCGGTGCGGCGGCGTTCTTTGCCGGGCTGCGCGGCTGCGCCGTGATCGTCAACGGGCCGCTGTGGTGCTATCTCTTTACGCAGCGGCACATCGAGCAGAGCCAGAGCGACATCTCGCACCGTATGAAGTGCACACAGCTCGACAACGATGCAATTGTGTTCGGTGCGGAGGAGTATCTGCGCGAAGCCCTGCAGCCGCATATCGACCATCCGCCCGCGCTGCTCGCCGTCATTAGCGGCAGTTCGGCAAGTCTGATCGGCGATGATGTCGGTGCGATTGCACGCGCGGCGGGGGTGACCTGCCCCGTGGTCGCTATTGACAGCGGCGGGCTGGTCGGCAGCTTTGCGGATGGATGGGCGCGTGCTTCCTGCGCGATGCTCGATGTGTTGCTCAGAGAGACACGGGGAGAGGTGCGGCGCGGGGTCAACCTCATCGGCATGACCTCATCCTACTACAACGGTGAGAACGATGTACGGGAGCTTATACGCCTGTTGACGGGGGCGGGCTATGAGGTGCGTCACGTATTCGGTTGCGACATGCCACCCGAGAGCATTGGCGATCTCTCACAGGCGGAGCTCAATATCGTTGTGCATGATGAGCTCGGGCTTGCAGCGGCAAAGCACATCGAACAGCACTGCGGCACGCCGTATATCGCACCGCTTCCACCGTACGGCCGCGCGGGGACGAAGCGGTGGCTTGCGGCGATCTTTTCCGCACTGCCGCCCGTACGCGGCGAGGATGCCATGGAGGAGATTGCGGCGGCGGAGCGCAGGGACTTCCTGCGGATCAACGATCTCAAGAATACGTGGGGAGAGCTGCTCTTTGATACCGCGCTCATCCGTGCGCCGCGCTCGTCGGCGTGGGGTCTTGCCGAGGCACTGCGGACGGAGTGGGCGGATGTGCGTCACCTCGTGGTTGCAGCGCAGCTGCGCGAGGACGCTGCTGCCGCACAGATCGCGGACGAGCAGCTCGAGGAGACGGATACGGCGCGGGCGCAGGGAGTGCTCGCGGCGATGGAGCGTGGTCTGCTCATGGGGAGCAGCAGCGAGTCCGTGCTTGCCGACCCGGGCAGGATGCTCTACGTCCCCGTCTCTTATCCTGTCGTGGATCGGCTCCACATCTCGGATCAGCCGTTTATGGGACTGCGCGGCGCACGGCACATCGAGGATATGCTCTGGAACGGGAGCGTCCTCAGGCGCGAACTGTCTGTCCGCGCAGGTATACATGGATAAGATGGCTGCTCTATGAAAAATCGGGGCTGCTGCACATTTCTTTCGTGCAGCAGCCCCGTTTCTCATTGATGAGCTTGTGGTGGGAGGGGGACACAGGTGCGTGTCTCGGGGATGTGTTCATACCCGACAATCTTTGCGGTGACCCCATACAGTTTTGTGAGCCGTTCCTCTGTGATTGCATCGTTTGTCTGTCCCACGAAAAACACGCCGTCCCGCCCCATCAGCACAATATCGCGGACTGTGAATGGAAACGGGGGCGTGTGTGTCTGCGGAACATAGGCGACGCGGTGTGCCCGCTCCTGGACTGTCCACGCGGACATATTCTCTCCGGATAGCAAAATTTCACCTGCAAGTGGGGGCAGCAGCCCAAGAATCGTCTTGAAGAGCGTCGTCTTTCCAACACCGTTCGGGCCAAGCAGACAGAGGGGCTGTCCGCGCATGACAGAGAACGAAATATTACGAAAGATCCGTGTGCTGTCGTAGCCGCAGGAAACATTTTTTAGTTCAAGCATCAACCGATTCCTCCTCAGTCCCAACCATGATGGTATTTGACCAGCAGATAGAGAAAGAACGGGACACCGAAGAGCGATGTGAGAATCCCAAGCGGGATCTCCATTGTCCACAGGGTGCGTGCGAGGTTATCCGAGGCAGGCAGGAACAGCCCGCCCATCAGTGCCGACCCAGGCAAGAGAAAGCGGAAGTCCGGACCCACGATAAAGCGCACAAGATGCGGCACAATCAGACCGACCAGACCGATGATGCCGGATAGTGAAACGGCTGCCGCCGTCATGAGTGTGGCACAGAGAATGACGATGAGACGGAGTCGTTCCACGGGAATCCCGAGAGTCTGTGCCTCCTCATCGCCAAAGGAGAGCAGATTGATCCGCCATCGCAGGAGAAAGAGGGGGATAAATGCCGCGCCCATAAATACGAGCGGAAAGAAAAGGCTGTCCGGCGATATAGCGGCGAGGCTGCCCATCAGCCAGTAAACGATGACAGGAAGCTTGTCATACGGATCGGCGACATACTTAATCATGGAGAGCAGGGATGTGAATAGAGTGCTCACGATGATGCCGGAGAGTATAATCGCGAGTGTCGTATTGCCGTCGCGACAGAGCTTCGCGCCAATCACGTAGGTAATCGCGACCGCACACAGACCTCCGAAAAATGTCATCGTGTGGACGAAAAAGGAGGGCACACTCCATAGGATCGCGACTGCCGCCCCAAATGCTGCCCCCGCCGAGACACCGAGAATCGCGGGGGAGACCATCGGGTTGCGGAACATCACCTGATAGGCTGCTCCGGAGACCGAGAGTGCCGCCCCCACCATGACCGCCCCGATGATGCGCGGAAGGCGCAGTTCCATCACGACGTGAGAGGCACTGCGTGTTTCCGGCACAAATCCCATCCAGCCGCCGAATACAGAAATGACATCCGCTGCGCTGAGATGGAATCGCCCTAGCAGGAAGGAAATGAAGATCATCGCAATCAGCAGGAACAGCAATATGGTGAGTTTGAACTGCGGTGAAACGCTGCTCATGGGAGGACACGATCCCGTGCGAGCAATGCATCACACTCCGCATCGCTTAGTTCGTAGTGATAGAAGAGACGATAGTATGCTCTCATCTCCTCGTGCAGATTAATTCCGGATTTCTCGGGATAGAGACGCGCCGCAAGCCATGAGAGCCCCATAAATCGATTGACGGAGGGGGGGCGCCCCATCCAATCGTATGGCTTCGATGGCACGCGCAGAACGCGCTGTGACTGCACTGCACGCAGTTCACGCGATGGGAGGGCGGCGAAGTCTACTTCTGTTTCGGCTGCGAGCACGAGAACCTCGGGATTCCATGCGAGAATCTGCTCCATCGATACCTGACTCATCGAGCCTTCGGCTGGTGCTGTTGTCACTGCAATATTATCGGCAAGCAGGTCAACAATCTGTGCATGGAACGACCCTTTGACGACTGCCATATTGCCCTGTGCCCCGCCAAGGTAGAGCAGTGATGGCTTGTTTTGGTTTTTTGCAGCGAGTTCCGTGCTGTGTGCATACACCGCGCGACAGTAATCAGCGAGTGCATTTCCTTCCGTTTCGCAGCCGAGGATTTTCCCCAGTGTACGATATGCCTCATCGGTATTGTCGAGCCGCGCCTCGATGAAGATCACAGGAATGCCGAGCGATGCCTGAATCTGATCCATATCCTCGACAATGGTCGCTTTTTTCTCCCCCACGTCAATAATGACCTGCGGGTTGACAGAGAGCACTGCCTCCTTGTTGAAATTCTTCATGCCGTAAAACTGACCGAGCACGGGAAGATCGCGGTACTGAGCCCCTACATAGGGGAGCGCTGCATCTTTCCACTGTCCGGAAATACCGACGAGCTTGTCTGGAGCAATGGCAAAGAGTGCCATCTGGGCAAGACCGCCGGATGGTGCGATGCGATCAATCTGTTTTGGAAGCTCGACTGTACGTCCTGCGGAATCCGTGAAGGTATATGTCGCGGCGACAGGATTCTCCGTTTCCTCCTGGCCGCATCCGACGAGTAGTACGAGGAGGAGGAATAATACGGTGAGCAGTGCATTTCTTTTTTTCACAATCATCTTCCTTTCGTTCTCTGTTCACAGTTGAATCTGCTGAATCGCTGTGTTATCCTAGGGGCAACAGATCTGTGAGGAGGTATTTTCGTGAACTACTGGAATCTTTACGATGAGATCATCGCCGGATTGCCGCAGGACATCCATATCGACGACTATGCCGTCGGACGCCCGTGGACGTATGTGCGTGCAGGGGATTTGGTCGGCATCTGCATGACGATCCCTGCGTACAGCCGCCCGCGTCTACGAAAGGAGAGCTTTCTCGGCTGTTCGCTGCGCGAGGCGGGAGAGTACGTGCGCTCGTGGCAAGGGCAGGAGGCATCCATTGCCGCTGCCGCCATCAACGCATTTTACAATCAGCCGTCCAAGGTGGAGGCGATGCAGGGATTCCACGGCGAGGATGCATCCGCCGAAACACTGGATGAGCGCAAGAAGCTGGAAGCATTCGCCATGTATACGGAGCAAATTCGCGGCAAGAAAGTCGCTGTCATCGGTCACTTTCCGAACTTCCAAAAGAAATGGGAGCCAATATGCGACCTCTCCATCCTTGAGATGCAGCCCGAGTGGGGGGACTACTCGGCGGAAGCGGCAGAGTTCCTTCTGCCGCAGCAGGACTTTGTCTTTATGACAGGGGCGACCTTTGCCAACAAGACCATGCCGCGCCTCTTGGAACTCTCAAAGAATGCCGTGACTGTCCTCGTTGGCCCCTCCGTACCCATGCATCCTTGTCTTTTTGACTACGGTGCAAACGGTCTTTCGGGATTCACCGCAACCGATGCCGCGCTCGCTGCCGATCTCGTTCATTTCGGCTATGGAACCGATATTGCAAGCTGTGGAAAGATGGCGGACGTTCTTCCACATTTTGTCTGAATACAACATAACAGAGTTGCCGTACGTTTTCAAAGCGTACAGCAACTCTGTTTTATTTTACGAGGTTAGAAGGTCATATCCACGCCGAGGAGGAAGTTTGCTCCTTCTGCCGGATGATAGAGCTTGTCCTGATAGTCTTTGTTGAAGATGTTGTTAGTGCGCAGGAAGACACCGAGATCCGTCTGCGGCTCATAGCGTAGATCGAGATCTGCCGTAAAGTAGCCGGAGCTGTTCGGACAAAGTTTTCCTTTGCTGTCAACCCCATTGTACCATCCCATTACACCACGTCCGAGCAGGGTGGAGCGCCATTTGAATGTGCGGCGTTTTGTGGTAGAATGTGCGTGGGACATACAGAACCTCCTGGTGGTGTTTGTGCAAAGATATTTTACCAGATTGATTCTGTATGTTCTGCTTTTTTATGTGTCCGATTTCATTTTACAATGAACCACGTCATTTTATCAGCGATTTCCATGGATTTGTGTTTTGAAAATCTCTCGCTTTTGTGTTATGATACAGGGTGTTTTGAGATGGGAGGGCATGAGTGGCAGCGATAACATACGAGCTGATTCGCAAAGACGAGACGACGGGCGCACGTGCGGGCGTGATCCACACGCCGCACGGGAGCTTTCCGACGCCCATCTTCATGCCCGTGGGCACGCAGGCGACGGTCAAGGGCGTATCGCCTGACGAACTGCGTGAACTTGGTGCAGGCATCATCCTCAGCAATACCTATCATCTCTTTCTCCGCCCCGGCATGGAACTCGTGCGTGAGGCAGGCGGGCTGCATCGGTTCATGCACTGGGACGGTGCAATCCTCACGGACAGCGGCGGCTTTCAGGTGTTCAGCCTTGGCGATCTGCGCAAGATCACGGAGGAGGGCGCGACATTCCGCTCGCACATTGACGGCTCGAAGAAGTTTCTGTCGCCTGAGGTATCGATGGAGGTGCAGAAAGCACTCGGCTCGGATATTGTCATGGCGTTCGACGAGTGTATCCCGTATCCTGCCGACCACACCTATGCAAAGGCCTCGACGGAGCGCACGCAACGGTGGCTCGTGCGCTGCCGTGACGCAATGGCGGATGCAGAGGGGCAGGGGCTTTTTGGCATTGTGCAGGGCGGTATGTACCGCGACTTGCGTGCGTGGCACGCCGCCGAGGTGACGGCACTTGAACTGCCGGGCTATGCCATCGGAGGCCTGAGTGTCGGCGAGCCGCACGAGCTGATGGAGGAGATTCTCTCCTATACGGTGGAGCTCCTGCCGCAGGATAAGCCACGCTATCTCATGGGGGTCGGTACGCCGGACTACCTTCTCACGGGCGTACGGCACGGGATCGATATGTTCGACTGCGTCTTCCCGACGCGCGTGGCGCGCAACGGTATGGCGATGACGTGGACGGGGCGGCTCGTGATGAAGAACGCCGTGCATACGCACGACCATACGGTGCTCGAGGAGGGCTGCGGCTGCTACACCTGCCGCAACGGCTATACACGGGCGTACATCCGTCATCTTGTGCGTGCCGAGGAGATCTTTGGTCTGCGCCTCCTGACGCTGCACAATCTTTACTTCTTGCAGGAGTTCATGCGGCGTATGCGTGCGGCGATTATCGCGGGGACGTTCCCCGCATTTTATCAGGATTTTATGAATCACTATCATAAAAGATAATATTTGAAGGAGTTGTATTTATGGATGCAGAAATGATGGCACAGCTGAGCTCGTGGGGACCCATTATCATATTGGTGCTCTTCTTTTATTTTCTTCTCTATCGTCCGCAAAAGCAGGCGCAGAAGAAACGTGATGCGATGCTTGCCGCGCTGAAAGTTGGCGATGAGATTATCACGCTCGGCGGGATGCATGGCAAGATCACGGCACTTGATGATAAAAGCGTGACGCTGCGTGTGGCAGACGGCGTGAACATCGTCTTTGAACGCTCGGCAATCAGTGCTGTGAATACGCCCGAGTGATGCGGTGCGTGGCAGATGAGATTTTAGCGGAACAAAAGAGCATACTGCGGCGGGAAATGCTTGCCCGTCGCCGTGTATTTTCGGCTGAAGAGCGCAAAGAGGCGAGCCGCAGCATATGTGCGCACGTGGCACAGCTGTCCGTGTTGAAGGCAGCGCAAACCATTATGCTCTATGCCTCCATGGCAGAGGAGATTGACCTGGTTCCGTTTATGGAGATCCTGCTCGCGGACGGGCGGCGTATCGTCCTGCCTGAGATCACGGGCAGGGGGACGATGGAGGCGCGGGAGCTGCCCTCGATGGATGCACTGACGGACGGTGTTTTCGGTATAGCAACACCGGATCCCACGCGCGGCAGCATTGTCCCCCCCGAGGAGATTGATGTTATCATTGTCCCGGGAGCGGCATTTTCTTCGGACGGCGGACGTTTGGGGCTGGGCGGTGGTTACTATGACCGTTTCCTGCCGCGTGCGGGAAATGCAGTGCGGGTTGTGCTCGCCTTTGATTTTCAGATTGTTCCTGCTGTACCGATGGGTGTGCAGGACGCCCGCGTCGATGTCATTTTGACCGAGCGGCGCATGATTTCCTGCAATGGATACTACCTTGAGGAAGAGGTGTGAGGACTGTTGAGACAACATAGTCTGTTAAAGCTGGTGATTTCGATTGTGGTCATCATCGGCGCGTTTTTTTTCCTGGTTCAGCCGCTCGCGAGCTCGATTCGGCAGGGCCTTGACCTGCAGGGCGGAACGCACGTTGTTTTGGAGGCGGTCGATACGGAGCAGGCGCAGGTCAACGACGATGCGATGAACCGTGTCATTGCGATCATGGAGAAGCGCGTCAACTCGCTTGGACTGACCGAGCCAATCATCCAGCGCGAGGGGGAGCGTCGTGTCATCATCGAACTGCCGGGCATCAAGGATCCCGATGCTGCGATCCGAACGATCGGCAAGACGGCGATGCTCGAGTTCCGCGACGAAGAGGGGCATACGGTGCTCACGGGTACGGATCTGAAGGATGCACAGGCATCGACGAATCCGCAGTCGGGGCAGAACGTCGTCAACTTGGAGTTCTCGGATGAGGGCGCACAGAAATTTGCCGACCTCACGATGAAGAACGTCGGGCGTACGATTGCGATCCTGCTCGACGGCGAGGTGCTGACTGCGCCGAACGTACGTGAGCCGATTCTCGGCGGGCGTGCGGAGATCACGGGGCAGAAGACCCTTGAGGAGGCGCAGAACCTCGCGGTCGTCCTGCGCAGCGGTGCACTTCCCGTGAAGGTTGAGATCATCGAGACGCGTACGGTCGGCCCGACGCTCGGACAGGACTCGAAGGATAAGTCCCAGTTCGCGTTTGTGGTGGGACTCGGTGCGGTCGTGCTCTTCATGATTTTCTTCTACCATCTCTCGGGCTTTATCGCGGACGTGGCACTCATGGCGTATACGGTCATGCTGCTCGGCATCCTCTATCTGATGGATGCGACGCTGACGCTGCCGGGCGTGGCGGGCATCATTCTCTCGATCGGTATGGCGGTCGATGCGAACGTCCTCATCTTTGAGCATTTCAAGGAGGAGTACCAGGTCAACCAAAAGACCCTGCGGCATGCGATGGATGCGGGCTTCAAGCGTGCGTTCACGACGATCTTTGACTCGAACGTCACGACGCTGATTGCTGCAGGCGTGCTCTTCTTCCTCGGGACGGGGACAATTCGCGGCTTTGCGATCACGCTCGGGGTTGGAACGATGCTCTCGATGTTTACGGCGATTACGCTGACGCAGTACCTGCTGAAGCTCATGATTAACTCGAAGCTGTCCGAGAGCCCCGCACTCTATGGTGCGAACGGTTTTATGCTCGGTGTGAAGAAGAAGGGGGATGAGAAGAATGCCTAAGTTCGATATTGCAGGACATCGGAAAATCTGGTTTCTCATCTCCCTCGTGCTCATCATCCCCGGGGTGATCTGCATGGGGGTACGCGGCTTCAACTTCGGCATCGACTTCACGGGCGGGACGATCATTGACCTGCGCTTTGAGCAGCCTGTGACGCTCTCCGATGTGCGTTCGAGTCTTGCGAAATACGATCTCGATGGTAGTACAATTCAGCTTGCGGGCGCGGAGTCGGGCATCGAGTCCTCCGAGAATGTCATGATCCGTACGATTGACCTCGAGGAGAGTCAGCGCAAGGAGGTCATGGCATCGCTCACGCAGGATGTCGGACCCTACACAGTGCTGCGCGAGGAGAAGGTCGGCGCGACCATTGGTGGCGAGCTGATTACGAATGCAGTGCTCGCGCTCGTGATCTCGTGGGCACTCATCATCCTCTACGTCGCCTACCGCTTTGAGTGGCGCTTCGGCGTGTCGGCGGTGCTGGCGCTGATCCACGACATCATCATCGTGCTTGCCGTGTTCTCCTTTACGCAGCGGCAGATCGACTCGTCGTTCATCGCGGCACTGCTCACGATTGTCGGCTACTCGATCAACGATACGATCGTTATCTTTGACCGCATCCGCGAGAATCTGAAGCTGCATTTCCGCCGCGGCGGCGATATCGATGAACTTGTGAACCGCTCCATCTATCAGACGCTGACACGTTCACTCTATACGGTGTTCACGGTTCTGTTCACGACATTTGCACTGTATTGGTTCGGCGGCGAGACGACAAAGGACTTTGCCTTTGCGCTCCTTGTCGGCTTTGCCAGCGGCTGCTACTCCTCCATCTTCATCGCGAGCCAGCTCTGGATCGAGCTGCGCAATCGTACGGAGCGGCGTCCTGCCGCGAAACCTGCGGCCGTGGAGGGATAACGAAAAGAGCCTGTCACGGGACAGGCTCTTTTGCTGTTGCAGGAAGAGAGGAGGGGAGATTATGCTCAAAGAGTGGATTGTACGTGCAGAGACGGCGGAGGGCGCGTCACTCGCAAGGGAACTTGGGACGGCGCCCATCATCGGGCAGATCCTGTGGAATCGCGGTTTGCAGTCGGCAGAGGAGGCGCGGGCTTTCCTCCATCCGGAGGACGAGCCGTTCCACGACCCGTTTCTCATGATGGATATGGAGCGTGCCGCACGCCGTATCATACAGGCGATTCATGCAGGTGAGCAGATTGTCGTCTACGGCGACTACGATGTGGACGGGATGACCTCGACCACACTGCTCATGAAAAATATTCGTGCGCTCGGCGGCATGGTTTCCTACTATATTCCGAATCGTTTTACGGAGGGGTATGGGCTCAACGGAGCAGCGCTCCGTCAGATTGCGGCGGATGGCTGCGGCCTGCTCGTCACGGTGGACTGCGGCATCTCATCGGTGGATATTGTGGCGCAGATGGATGGGGCGATGGACATCATCATCACCGACCACCATCTGCCGGGCAGTGTCCTGCCGCCCGCCTATGCTGTCATCAACCCGCACCGCGCGGACTGTCCCTACCCGGACAAGGATCTTGCGGGCGTCGGCGTCGCGTTCAAACTCGTGCAGGCGCTGTGGCAGATCAAGGAAGAGCGCCTCTATGCCGATGATCTGGATATTGCTGCGCTCGGAACAGTCGCCGATCTTGTGCCGCTCGTCGGAGAGAACCGCAAGATCGTCCAACTGGGGCTTGCGCGCATGACGGAGTGTCCATGTCTCGGTATTGCAGCGCTTATCCGCGTCTCGGGCTGTGAGGGCAAGGTAATCAATACGGGGATCGTCGGCTTCCAGCTTGCGCCGCGTCTGAATGCGGCGGGGCGCATCGAAACGGCGCGGCGCGGTGTGGAACTGCTCTCTGCGGAGGATGTACACGAGGCGGATCACATTGCGGCAGAGCTGAACGCGCTGAATACGGAGCGCCGCGATCTCGAGCAGGACATCCTGACGGAAGCGGAATCAATGCTCGGGGGCTTTACACCCGATGTGCCTGCGATTGTGGTCGCCGGTGGGGACTGGAATGCGGGCGTGATCGGCATTGTCGCCTCGCGTCTGGTCGAGAAATACTACCGTCCGAGCATTGTGCTGACGCGGCAGGGCGATGTCTACAAGGGCTCGTGCCGCAGCATCGCGGGGCTTCATATGTACGATGCGCTCGCCGCGTGCAGGGATACGCTCATCCAATTCGGCGGTCATGCGATGGCGGCAGGATTGACGCTTGAATGCAATCGCGTGGAGGACTTTCGCCGTGCATTCGCGAATTATGTAAATACGCAGTTGAAGATTGAGGACTACACGCCGAAAATCCCTATTGAGGCGCTGATTGCTCCTGCGGATTGGACGCTCCCGATGGTGGAGGAGATCGCCCTGCTCGAACCGTACGGGATGGGCAACCCACGCCCGATTTTCGGCGTGCGGGATCTCTGCCCACGTACGGCGGCTGCCATCGGAGCGGAGGGAAAGCATCTGCGCATGGAGGTCGGTACGCGGGACAAACGCGTCGCGGCGCTTTACTGGAACTACGGCGAACTTGCGGAGCTCGTGACCGAGGAGGCGGGAGACCTCGCCTATACACCGAGCATCAACGAGTGGCAAGGCATGCGCTCGGTGCAGTGCATGGTGGACTCCATCATGCCCGCCGTGCAGGAGCGCGTCTTCCCGGATCGCACGTTGCTGAAGACCATCTACGCATTTCTCAAGGGGTGCATGGATGCGGATGGGAGCATCCCGTATGGCGCAGTCGCACTCACCCAGCATTTTTCACGAAGGATGGGGCATATCTCGCATTATACGATGGACTGCGCGCTCTGTATCTTTCGTGAGCTCGGGATGCTCACGCAGGAGGAAGATGGTTGGCGGCTCATCCCGCCGCAAGGAAAGCTCGAACTCATGGATGCGCCGACCTTCCGTCGACACGCAGAAAGAAAGGGTGACATATAATGTCAGATGATGCGCAGAGGGCTGTCACTCTCGATATGATCTTGGACAAGGTGCGCTCCTATCAGGCGGATGCCGATCTCGATAAGATCCGAAAGGCGTATGCCTATGCAGAACAGGCGCACAGCGGGCAGGTGCGCATCTCGGGCGACGCCTACATTATCCATCCGCTCAATGTTGCTTACATCCTCACAGGGCTTCACCTCGACGACGAGACGATCTGCGCCGCGCTCCTACATGACGTGGTGGAGGACACCTGCGCGACGCTCGAGGAGATGGAAGCGGAGTTCGGCAAGAACATCATGGCGCTCATCGACGGCGTGACAAAGCTCGGGCGTATCGAGTATATGTCAAAGGAGGACGTCCAGCTCGAGAACTACCGCAAGATGTTCCTTGCAATGGCAAAGGACATCCGCGTCATCATGATCAAACTTGCCGACCGCCTGCACAATATGCGCACGCTCAAATACATGCGCGAGGACAAACGTCACCGCATTGCCAAGGAGACGCTCGAGGTCTATGCACCGCTCGCAAATCGTCTCGGCATTTCCAATATCAAGGTGGAGCTCGAGGATCTCTGTCTGCGCTATCTCGAGCCGGAGGCGTACTATACCCTTGTGGAGGAAGTTAAGCACAAGCGAAAGGAGCGGCAGGAATTCATCCGCGAATCCATCGAGCAGATTCGCGAAAAGCTCGAGGCGGCGGGAATCAAAGCGGAGATCAAGGGGCGCGCGAAGCATTTTTACAGCATCTACCGCAAGATGAAGCGCGACAACAAAAGCGTCAACGAGATCTACGACCTCTCGGCGGTGCGCGTCCTCGTCTCCTCCGTCAAGGACTGCTACGGCGTGCTCGGCGTCATCCACGCGATGTGGAAGCCCATCCCCGGGCGGTTCAAGGACTACATCGCAATGCCGAAGTCGAACGGCTACCAGTCTTTGCATACGACCGTCATGACGCACGGCTATCCGCTCGAAATCCAGATCCGAACGAAGGCGATGCACCAGGTCTCCGAGTTCGGCGTGGCCGCGCATTGGAAATACAAGGAGGCAGGGCGGAGCATCGGCGCAACCGATGAGACCGATCAGAAGATGTCGTGGCTGCGCCAGATGGTGAGCCTGCAAAAGGAATACGACGATCCGAAGGAGTTCTTCGAGGCGCTGAAACTCGACGTGTTCTCCGACGAGGTCTTTGTCTTTACGCCGCGCGGCGATGTCATCGACCTGCCGAAGGGCTCGAACCCGATCGACTTCGCCTATCACATTCACACAGAGATCGGGCATCACTGTGTCGGCGCAAAGGTCAACGGAAAGATTGTGCCGCTTGAATACAAGCTCAAGAACGGTGACATCGTGTCCATCGTCACGAACAAGGCGAGCAACGGCCCGAGTCCCGACTGGCTGAACACAGTCGCCTCCTCTGCGACGCGCAGCAAGATCCGCGCGTGGTTCAAGAAGGAGAATCGCGAGGAGAACGTCGAGCGCGGCATGAACCTCATCCGCGACGAGGCGAAGCGGCTTGGCTATGCGCCGAAGGAACTGATGGCGGGCGGACGGCTCGGCAAGGTCGCGGAGAAGCTCAACGTGCAGAGCGAGGGCGATCTCCTTGCCGCGCTCGGCTACGGCGGCGTGACCCTGCGCGGCGTTATGACGAAGCTCATCGAGCTGCACCAGCAGTCCATCAAGGACAGCACGCCGCCCGAGGTCTCGCAGATGCTCTCCGAGCTCAAGGCACCGCGTAGGGGCAAGCGCAAGAAGGCGAGTCACGGCGTCCTCGTCGAGGGCGAGGGAGGCTACCTCGTGCGTCTCGCACGCTGCTGCAACCCGATTCCAGGCGATCCCATCACAGGCTACATCACGCGTGGACGCGGCGTCTCCGTGCACCGCTCCGACTGTCCGAACGTGCTCAACGATACGGAGTTCACACGTGTAATTGAAGTGAGTTGGGACATCGGGCTCGACAAGGACTATATCGTCGGCATTGAGATTATATGCAACGACCGCAACGGTATGCTCGCGGAACTCCTCGCAGTGCCCGCCGAGATGAAGGTGAACATTCACACGGTCAATGCAACGCCAAACCGCCGCAACAAGACTTCGACCGTCCTCCTCGGGCTGAACGTCAGCAACATCGACCAGATCACACAGGTCATGACGAAGATGCGCCTGCTCAAGGACGTCTACCGCGTCACGCGCACGCTCGGCAGTGCGGGGATTCCGGGCGGAGATGTGTAGCTTTATATGAAACGAAGCCATTGCTGACGAATTCGTTTTGATAAGACACAACGGCGCTTCCTAATGAAGCGTCTTTTCTTTTTTCCCATTTTGTGGTAATATCAACCATGTAAATTTGCGCATGATAATCATCTGTGGGGGTATTCATGAAAAAGGGCGCGATCTTCGATATGGACGGTCTGCTCTTTGATACAGAAACCGTGTATCAGAGGGGCTGGACGATCATTGCCGACGAGTTTGGTGTCGAACGCAAACCGGAGCTGGGGAAGGCATGCTGCGGAACCTGCGGTGACCTGACGTTGCGTCTGGTGAACGAGTTCCATCCGACGGTGGATGCCGAGGCCTATGTTCGCCGCGTGATCGAATACGTTCACGATGAGGCGGCGAAGAATCTGCCCGTCATGGAAGGGGCGCGCGAAATCCTTCGATACTTTCACGAGCATGGCGTACGTATTGCAACGGCGAGCAGTTCGACGGTCGCGCAGATCGAAGCAAATCTTATAAAGAGTGACCTGCGTGATTATTTCGATGCGGTGGTTGGCGGAGATCTCGTCGCGAATGGAAAGCCCGCGCCGGATATCTTCCTCCTTGCAGCGGAGCGCATCGACGTTCCGCCCGTGGACTGCTATGTGTTCGAGGACGGCTACAACGGGCTGCGCGGCGCCGCTACAGCGGGCTGTGCGCCCGTGATGATCCCTGACACGATGCTACCGACGGATGAGATGCGCACAATCTGCACGGGCGTTTATCCGAGTCTGAGCGCTGCACTGGATGCGATTCGGCAGGGGATGCTCTAGGGAAGTACTGATAAATTCAGCACCGCCATCTTAGCGCATCTTTTTTGCCCGCACTTCGTCGGCAAATCCTCCACATAGCCCTTGCTATGCGTCCGGTTTGTTTCCTTGGCAGGACAAAAATTCTGCACCAATCTGACGGATTTCATTTTATCAGCGATTCATTAGGGGATATCCCAAACGAGGTGATTCAAATGGATAATCAGAAAACTATGATGTTTTCCTTCGGTGAGGATAAGCCGAAGGCGGATGTTGTCATACGGGAGTCAGCTGCCGCGATGCGGGAGAAGGGGTACAATCCCATCAATCAGCTGGTCGGTTACCTGCTCTCCGGCGATCCAGCATATGTGACGAGTCACAAGGACGCGCGGAGCAAAATTCGCAGCCTCGAGCGTGACGATCTGCTCGACGAGCTCGTGCGCTTCTATCTGGAGCATGAGAAGTGAAGCGCTATATGTCGCTCGACATTGGCGATGCAACCATTGGGGTCGCGGTCAGCGACCTACTCGGGCTCACGGCGCAGGGAGTTGAGACAATCCGCCGCACGGAGCTTTCTGCCGATCTGGATCGTCTCAATGCGCTCGTGCAGGAGTATGACGTGGCTGCATTCGTCGCAGGGCTGCCGAAGCATATGAACGGGGACGAAGGCGAACGCTGCGAAATCGTACGCGCCTTTATGGCGGAGGCGGCGAAGCGGTTTCCGACGCTTGAGATCCACTACTGGGATGAGCGTCTCTCGACGGTTGCCGCCTCACGCGCGCTCATCGAGGGCGATGTCTCGCGCAAGAAGCGCCGCAAGGTCATCGATAAGATGGCGGCGGTCTACATATTGCAGGGCTTTTTGGATCGGCAGCAGCATTTGAAATAAGAATATTTTCCAAGGGATAAAGGAGAACGAAAATGGCAGAACATGAAGAGCTGCATGATGAGGATGTCATCGTTGTCATGACGAATGAGGACGGCGATGAGCGTTACTATCGCGAGGAGATGATTATTCCCCTCGGCGAGGAGCGCTTTGCCGTACTGATTGCACTCACAGCAACCTCTGAGGAGGAGCTTGAGAATGCCGAGGAGGGCGACGAGGCGACGATTGCGAAGATCGTCACGGACGATGACGGTGAGGACATCTACACCGACCCGACGGATGAGGAGTTTGACGCGGTGCGCCGTGCCTATGAGGAGATGCTGGAAGAAGAGGAAGAATAAAGAAGGAGGCTGTCATCACGGGAAGATGACAGCTTTTTCTTAGGGAATTTGCACACAGAGAGGGAGGATTCGGTTGAAGGAGTCATTGCAGGGGATATTGGACTTCTTGAACAACGATGGTCTAAAAAAAGCGATGGATGCTGTCTATCGCGGAAAGGGGACGCCGCTGCAGAAGAAGATTGTATTCGGGATTCCGGCGCTCGCAGTCCTGTTAATCCTGATTGTTGCGCTTGTTATCATTCCACTGTCAGGCTCACCTTCGCGTACAGGAGAGAGCGGGACGCCGGTCTATTTCACAGTGCGTCCGGGCATGAGTGTGAGCGAGATCGGCAAGGAGCTGCATGAACGTGGGATCATCGACAGCGAGCGAAAGTTCTGGTGGACAGCGAAGCTGAACGGATTTGAGAACAAGGTCAAGAGCGGCACATTCGCGATGCAGACGGGCATGGAGCCGCGCGATGCTCTTGAGACATTGGTCTACGGCAATACGGTTGTGCTCCGCTTTGTGATTCCCGAGGGCTTTAGTGTGCGCGAGATCGCAGAGCGCCTTGCCGCCGATGGGCTGGTCAACGCGGATGACTTTATGGCGCGAGCGAAGAACTATCGTCCCTATCCCTATGTCGAGAAACATGAGGATGTGCGCTATGCGGTGGAGGGCTTCCTCTTCCCCGATACGTATGAGATCAACGGGGAATTTGATGCCGCGCGCATTATGGAGATGATGGCGGAGAATTTCGACCGCCGGCTGACAAAGGATATGCGCGACCGCGCGAAGGAGATGAATCTCTCAATCTATGAGCTCGTGACGCTCGCCTCACTCGTGGAGAAGGAGGCATATCATGAGGAGGATCGCCCGATCATCGCGCAGATTTTCCTCAAGCGTCTGCGAATCGGTATGCCGCTGCAGGCGGACCCGACGGTGCAGTATCTTCTGAACGAGCCGAAGGAGGATCTGCTGTATAAGGATACGGAGATCGAGTCGCCGTACAACACCTACCAGAATGTTGGGTTGCCGCCGGGACCAATTGCAAGCCCGGGGACTGCATCGCTGAACGCCGTGCTGCATCCTGCGGATACGAACTATCTGTACTTTGTCGCCGACCGCAACGGCAACAACTACTATGCAATGAATTATGCGGATCATCTCGCATTGGTCGATCAGGTGCGCTGACGGAGGCTGACGAATGAAGAAACCTGAGCTGCTTGCGCCTGCAGGGACTATGGAGAAGCTGCAGATGGCGCTCGCCTACGGCGCAGATGCGGCATATCTCGGCGGCACGCAGTTCGGGCTGCGCGCGTTTGGCGGGAATTTTACAAATGAGGAGATTCGTGCAGCGGTGCAGCTGGCGCACGGTATGGGGCGAAAAGTCTATGTGACAGTCAATGTATTCCCGCACAATGACGATCTCGTTGCGCTGCCGGACTATCTGCGCTTTCTTGCGGAGGCGGGTGTGGACGCCGTGCTCGTCGCCGATCTCGGCGTCTTCATGTGCGCGCGAGAGGTCGCACCTGCGCTGCCTGTACACATCAGCACGCAGGCGAACAATGTGAACTGGCGCACGGTGCGTGCGTGGCAGGAGCTCGGTGCAGCGCGCGTCGTGCTCGCACGCGAACTCTCACGCGAGGAGATACGAGAGATTCGGCGGCAGACGGATGTGGAACTGGAGCTCTTCGTGCACGGGGCGATGTGTATTTCCTACTCAGGGCGCTGCCTCCTCAGCAGCTATTTCACGGGGCGCGATGCGAACCGCGGCGGCTGCGCTCAGTCCTGTCGCTGGCAGTATGCGCTTGTGGAGGAGTCGCGTCCCGGGGAGTACTATCCCGTTGCAGAGGATGAGCGCGGCACCTACATCATGAACTCGAAGGATCTCTGCCTCCTGCCGTATTTGGACGAGGTCGCTGCCTCGGGCATCGACAGCCTCAAGATCGAGGGGCGTATGAAGAGCGTCCACTATGTCGCGAGCGTTGTCAAGGCGTACCGCATGGCGCTCGATGCCGCGTGTGCGGGTGCGCCCTATGAGGTGCGGGCGGAGTGGACAGAGGAACTTGGAAAGGTCTCGCACCGCGCCTATACAACGGGCTTTTTCCTTGGAAAGACAACGGAGGCGGATCAGATCTACGGATCGTCCTCCTATGAGCAGACTTCGGACTTCGTGGGGCTCGTGCGCTCCTATGATCCAGAGAGTGGGCTTGCCACGGTCGAGCAGCGCAACAATATGAAGCTGGGGCAGGAGATTGAGATCTTTCAGCCGCATGGCGCATCCTTTCGGCAGGAACTGAGAGAGATGTGGGATGCGGACGGGCAGCCGATTACTGCGGCGCCGCATCCGCAGCAGATTGTCCGCATACGGATGGCGCAGCCGGTTGAGGAAAATAGTATTCTGCGCCGTGATGTTCCGAAAAAGGAGGAAGTGCGATGAGCGATGTGATTCGCCGCTATGCGTGCGCCGCAGGGCGCGTGCAGGGCGTTGGGTTCCGTATGTTCGTCCGCCAGCAGGCGGTGATGAACGACATCACAGGATGGGTGATGAATATGTCCGACGGTACGGTGACAATGGAGCTGCAAGGCGTGGCGTCTGCCGTCGAAGCGGCATTTGCGGCAATGCGTACAGGCAACTATTTCATCCGCGTGGAGCGTCTGAACATCGAGGAGCGCGCGCCTGTGGACGGCGAGCTCGACTTTTCGATCAAATACTAGGAGTACGTATGGGAAAGATACTGGTACTGAACGGTCCGAATCTCAATCTGCTCGGCACGCGTGAGCCCGAGATCTACGGCTCTCTGACACTTGCGGACATCAATGCGTGCCTGCGCCGCCGCGCCGAGGAGGCGGGACTCGACATCGAGTTCTTGCAGTCGAATCACGAGGGCGTGCTCGTGGATGCGATTCAGGCGGCGCGCGGCACAGCGGACTACATCATCCTGAACGCAGCCGCGTTCACGCACTACAGCATTGCAATCCGCGATGCGATTGCGGCGGTGGAGGTGCCCGTCATCGAGGTGCATCTCTCGAACATCCATCAGCGCGAGGCGTTTCGCCATACGTCGGTTATCGCGCCCGTCGTGCTCGGGCAGATCGCGGGACTCGGCGCAGAGAGCTACATGGCGGCGCTTGAGGCAATTATCTGCCGCATGGGAGGCGCAAAATGAACATAGAGGATCGGATTGCACGTCTGCGCGCGCTGCTCACGGAGCGGGTCGTGGACGCCGCCTTGATTACGAAGGAGGAGAATGTCCACTATTTCAGTGGCTTTCGCGGGGACAGCACGGCGCTTCTCGTGACGCCCGAGCGCCTCATTCTCGTGACAGACAGTCGCTATACGGAGCAGGCAGCGGCAGAGGCGCCCGACTATGAGATTGTGGAGCAGAGGGACGGGCTGTATCGCAAAGTCGCAGAGCTTGCGACAGATGCGGGCGTCGTCTCGCTCGGCTTCGAGGGCAATGCGCTCGTCTACGATACGGTCGTCAAGCTGCGCGAGCTGCTCGGGGAGGTCTCCTGCGATACTGCGCTGAACCTCGACCCGCTGCGGCAGGTGAAGGATGCGGACGAGATTGCGCTCATCCGCCGCGCGTGCAGGATTGCGGACGAGGGCTTTTCGCATATCCTCTCGTACATTCAGCCGGGCATGACGGAGATGGAGGTTGCGGCGGAGCTGGAGCACTTTATGCGGTGTGCGGGATCGGAGCGTCCTGCGTTTCAGACGATCATCGCATCGGGTGTGCGCGGGAGTCTGCCGCACGGAACGGCGAGCGACAAGGTCATTGTGCGCGGCGAACTCGTGACGATGGACTTCGGCGCGGTGTGCGGGGGGTATCACTCGGACATTACGCGCACGATCTCTGTCGGGCGTGCGGACGCGCGGCAGCGCGAGCTCTATGACGCCGTGCTCACGGCGCAGAAGCGGGCGCTTGCGGCGCTTCGTCCCGGCGTGACGGGCATCGAGGTCGACCGCATTGCACGCGAGTCGCTTGCAGAGAAGGAGCTGAACCAATACTTCGGGCATGGACTCGGACACAGCCTCGGCCTTGAGATCCACGAGGAGCCGCGCCTCTCGAAGGCGGGGACGACCGTCCTGCAGGAGAATATGCTCATCACGGACGAGCCGGGCGTCTACATCCCAAGCTGGGGCGGCATCCGTATCGAGGACACCGTACTCATCACTGCGGACGGCGCGGAACCGCTGACGCACGCACCAAAAGAATTTATTGAAATCTGCCAGTAAAACCGCTATAATATGCAGAGAATATGTATTGTATGGAGGAACGAATAATATGATTAACAGCACCGATTTCCGCACCGGCCTCACCATCGAATACGATGGGGGCGTCTGGCAGATTGTCGATTTCCAGCACGTGAAGCCGGGAAAGGGTGCCGCGTTCGTCCGTACGAAGATCAAGAATGTCGAGACCGGCGCTGTGGTTGAGCGCACGTTCAACCCGAATGAGAAGATGCCCGCAGCGCACCTTGAGACGCACACGATGCAGTTCCTCTACGAGGCGGACGGCGTCTACACGTTCATGAACACGGAGACCTACGAGCAGTCTGAACTTTCGCGCGAGCAGCTCGGCGATGCGCTGAACTACCTCATGGAGAACATGGAGGTTGCGATGCAACAGTTCAAGGGGCGCATCATCGGTATTCAGCTGCCGAACTCCGTGAGCCTCAAGGTTGTCGAGTGCGAGCCGAGCGTCAAGGGCAACACGGCGACAGGCGCAACGAAGATGGCAAAGGTCGAGACGGGCTACGAGGTACGCGTGCCGCTCTTCATCAATGAGGGCGATGTGCTCCGTATCGATACGCGCACGGGCAACTACATCGAGCGCGCATAAATACGGCTGAGATATTCTTTGTGAATGGAGGATTTGGAAATGGACAACGAGAAGAACGCAGTCAAGAAGGAAAATGGGCTTGGCACGATCCGCGTTGCGGATGAGGTCGTCAGCATCATCGCAGGGCTCGCCACGACGGAGGTCGAGGGCGTTGCAGGCATGAGCGGCGGCATTGCCGGCGGCATTGCGGAGATCCTTGGACGCAAGAATTTCTCCAAGGGTGTCAAGGTCGAGGTGGGTGAGAAGGAAGCCGCTGTTGATCTATACATCATTGTGCAATACGGCATCCGCATTCCCGAGGTCGCGCTCGCCGCGCAGGAGAATGTCAAGCGTGCGATTGAAACGATGACGGGTCTCTCCGTGATCGAGGTCAATGTGCATGTGCAGGGCGTCGGTTTCCCTGAAGAGGAGCCGAAACCTGAGGAAGCGCGTGTACGCTGAATGCATCTGAGGGGCTAAGCAATGGGAATTTTAAATCGTCTCCTGCTCCTGCCCTATGCCCTCGTTACGATGGCGCTATCCGTTGCTGTCGTTGCCGTGGCGCTGCGCATCGTGCCGGAGGGCATATGGCTGAATGAGCTGCGCTATGCATTGTCGCGTCAGGAACTCCTCGCGGCGTGCGGCGTATTCTTCCTCGTCAGCCTCAAGCTGTTCTTTGCGGTCTTTTCCAGAACCTCGCATTCTGCGCGGACGCATGGCGAGTTCATGGTCGTGGATACGAGGGCAGGGGCTGTTCAGGTGGCTCTGCCCGCCGTGCGCGGCATTGTGGAGCGCGTGGCTCTTTCCATGCAGGGGGTGCGGACGGCGACCGCCGTGATCTCCGTGCATGATGCGCCAAAGGACTCTGTGGGGACACCGATGCAGGTGGAGCTGAAGATTACGCTCGCCGATCAGACGAGTCTGAATGCCGTCTCCGAGGAGCTGACCGAAAAGGTGCGGCAGGAGCTCCATGATGTGCTCGGTATTGCGGATGTGCCCGTGGCACTCCGCGTCACGGAGATCGCAAATGCCGGAGCGTCGAAGCGCTCGGTGTCTTAGTGGGGGAACGGGATGAAAGAAAATATACTGCTCTTCCTGCAAGACCAGTGGCAGAGTCATCGCGGGCGGTCGGCAGGGCTGCTGCTTGGTGCATTGTTCGGCATATCCGTCCTGATCTTTGGCTTTTGGAGCACGCTGTTCGTCATTCTCTGCGCAGGCATCGGTATGTATATCGGGGTGCGGATAGAGCGCGAGGGCGGCTGGTCGGAGATGTTTGACACGTCAGCACTCAATCGGCTGTTTCGGAGGATGTCATGAGCCGAAGACATGCGCGCGAAGCCGCGCTTCTGACGCTCTTTCAGCTGGAGTTCGGCGCGGATGGTGTACCTGCGGGCGGTGCAAGTGAGCTTGCGCTTGATGAGGTCGAGGGGATCACGGAGAAAGATCTGCCCTATGCCCACGCGCTTGTGCAGGGGACGCATGCACATCTTGCGGAGATTGATGCGGAGATCGCACGTCTGGCAAAGGAATGGAAGCTCCACCGCATGGCGGCTGTCGACCGCAATCTCATCCGCATGGCGTACTATGAGATGCGCTATCAGGACGAACGCATTGATCCGCCCGTTGCCATCAACGAGGCGGTCGAACTGGCAAAAAAATACGGCTCGGACGATGCGCGCCGCTATGTAAACGGGATCCTTGCTGCAATGCAAAAATCTCTTTGAGAAATGAATCAAGAAAGAATCCGTTGCGCGAGTATGTCGTGCAATGGTTCTTTTTTTATCAAAAGGGGAATCGCTGATAAAATGAAGTCCGTCAGATTGGTGCAGATTTTTTGTCCTATCAAGGA